>NZ_JBIVAX010000031.1:1725-94511 GCF_044745805.1 Kitasatospora sp. NPDC086801 | reverse complement strand
CGAGGGCGTCGAGGCGTTGCTCGGCGAGTTGGCGGAGTTGGGTGCGGGGGTGATTGTGGAGGCCTGTGACGTGGGCGATGAGGCCGCTGTCGCGGGCCTGTTCGCCCGCCACGAGATTCGCGCCGTGGTCCACACGGCGGGGGTGCTCGATGACGGTGTGATCGGTTCCCTCACTCCCGAGCGTGTTGTGGCCGTGTTGCGTCCGAAGGCGGATGCGGCGTGGAACCTCCACCGGGCGGCCGAGAACGTCGAGGCGTTTGTTCTGTTCTCATCGGTCGCCGGTACGTTCGGCAGTGCGGGGCAGGCTGCCTACGCGGCGGGCAATGCCTACCTGGACGCGTTGGCGGTCCACCGTCGTTCGCTCGGTCTGGCCGCCGTCTCGCTCGCCTGGGGTCCCTGGTCCGGCGTGGCCGGAATGACCGGCACCCTCACCGACGCCGAACGCGAGCGGATGACCCGCGCCGGCGTGCCGCCGCTCGACCCGGAGCGCGGACTGGCGCTGTTCGACGCGGTCGCCACCGGCGCCGAGCCGGCCGTCCTGCCCGTCCGGCTCGACCTGCTCGCCCTGCGGGACCGGGGTGACGTCCCCGCCCTCCTGCGAGGCCTGGTCCGGACCCCGGCGCGCCGGGCGGCCACGGCCCCCGCCACGATCGACCTGACCCGGCGGCTGTCGGGCCTGGGGGGCGACGAGCGGCGTGCGGCCGTCCTGGACCTGGTGCGCGACCAGATCGCGCTCGTGCTCGGCCACGAGGGCCGGTCGACGGTGGACCCGTCGCGGGCGTTCCAGGACCTCGGCTTCGACTCGCTGACGGCGGTCGAACTGCGCAACCGGCTCAAGTCGGTGACCGGTCTCCAGCTACCGGCCACCCTCGTGTTCGACTACCCGACCGCCCAGGCGCTCGCCGGCTTCCTGCTGGAAGGCCTGTTCGGCGCCGCGGGGACCGTGGAACTCCCGGCGGCCCTGCCCGTCCCGTCCGACGATCCGATCGTGCTCGTCGGGATGGCCTGCCGCTATCCCGGCGGCGTGGCGTCACCGGAGGACCTGTGGCGCCTGGTGGCCGACGGCGTGGACGCGGTGTCGGAGTTCCCGGCCGACCGTGGCTGGGACGCCGAGACCCTCTACAACCCGGACCCGGACCACAGCGGCACGTCCTACACCCGGACGGGCGGATTCCTGCGGGAGGCAGCGGCGTTCGACGCGGCGTTCTTCGGGATGAGTCCGCGCGAGGCGCTGGCGACGGACGCGCAGCAGCGCCTGCTGCTGGAGACCTCGTGGGAGGCCTTCGAGCGCGCCGACATCGACCCGGTGACGCTGCGCGGCAGCCGGACGGGCGTCTTCGCGGGCGTGATGTACGCCGACTACGCGAGCCTGCTCGGCGGTGGTGAGTTCGAGGGCCACCAGGGCAGCGGCAGCGCGGGCAGCGTGGCCTCGGGCCGCGTCTCCTACGCCCTCGGCCTCGAAGGCCCGGCGGTCACGGTCGACACGGCCTGCTCCTCGTCCCTCGTCGCGATGCACCTGGCCGCGCAGGCCCTGCGCAGCGGCGAGTGCACGCTGGCCCTGGCCGGCGGCGTGACGGTGATGTCCACCCCGGCGACGTTCGTCGAGTTCTCCCGGCAGCGCGGCCTCGCCGCGGACGGCCGCAGCAAGGCCTTCGCCGAGGCGGCGGACGGCGTGGGCTGGGGCGAGGGCGTCGGCATGGTGGTGTTGGAACGGCTGTCGGACGCCCGTCGCAACGGGCACCGGGTGCTGGCGGTCCTGCGCGGCAGCGCGGTGAACCAGGACGGTGCGTCGAACGGTCTGACGGCGCCCAACGGCCCGTCCCAGCAGCGGGTGATCCGGCAGGCGCTGGCGAGTGCCGGGCTGTCGACCGCCGACGTCGACGCCGTTGAGGCCCACGGCACCGGGACGACGCTGGGCGACCCGATCGAGGCGCAGGCGCTGCTCGCGACGTACGGGCAGGACCGTGAACTGCCGTTGCTGCTGGGCTCGATCAAGTCGAACATCGGCCACTCCCAAGCGGCGGCCGGCGTGGCCGGCGTGATCAAGATGGTGCTGGCGATGCAGCACGGGCTGCTGCCGCGCACGCTGCACGTGGATGCGCCCTCGTCGCACGTCGACTGGACGGCCGGCGCGGTCGAGCTGCTCACCGAGCGCACCGACTGGCCGGTCACCGACCATCCGCGCCGTGCGGGCGTGTCGTCCTTCGGGATCAGCGGTACCAACGCCCACGTCATCCTTGAGCTGCCCGAGTCGGCGGTGCCGGAGAGCGAGGCCACACCCGGCCTGGTGCCGTGGGTTGTGTCCACCAAGTCCGAGGTGGCACTGGACGCGCAGCTCGCGCGGCTCGCGGATGCCGAGGAACTACCCTCCGCAGACGTGGCGTTCACCTTGGCCGGGCGGTCGGCGCTGCCGCACCGCACGGTGCTCGTGGACGGCGTGGAGGTGGCCCGAGGGGTCGCGGCCGACGGCAGGACGGCGTTCCTGTTCTCCGGTCAGGGCTCGCAACGCCTCGGCATGGGGCGGGAGTTGTACGGCCGCTTCCCGGTGTTCGCTCGGGCCTTCGACGAGGTGTGCGCCGTGCTGGAGCTGCCGGTTCGGGAGGTCGTGTGGGGCGCGGACGAGGAGCTGCTGAACCAGACCGGGTACGCCCAGGCAGGGTTGTTCGCCGTCGAGGTGGCCCTGTACCGGCTCGTCGAATCCCTCGGCGTGCGGCCGGAGTTCGTCGCGGGCCACTCGATCGGGGAGGTCGCGGCGGCGCACGTCGCCGGGGTGTTCAGCCTGGCCGACGCCTGCGCCCTGGTCGCTGCTCGCGGCCGCCTCATGCAGGCGCTGCCGTCCGGCGGCGCGATGCTGGCCGTGCAGGTGACGGAGGGCGAAGTCCTGCCGCTGCTGGGCGACTTCGTGTCGATCGCGGCCGTCAACGGTCCGACCTCCGTCGTCGTCTCGGGCGCGGAGGAGGCCGTCGCGGCGATCGAGGCGCACTTCGCCGACCGGCGGACCACGCGGCTGCGGGTCTCGCACGCGTTCCATTCGCCGCTGATGGATCCGATCCTGGAGGACTTCCGGGAGGTCCTCAACGGGCTGAGCTACAACGCCCCTTCGGTCCCGCTGGTCTCCAACCTCACCGGTGAACTCGGCGACGAGGACCTCTGCACCCCCGACTACTGGGTGCGCCACGTCCGCGAGGCCGTCCGCTTCGCCGACGGCGTCCGCACCCTCCACGAGGCCGGCGTCCGCCGCTTCCTCGAACTCGGCCCCGACGCCGTCCTCACCGCCCTCACCGCGAGCGCGCTGCCCGACGACGCCGACACCGTGGCCACTCCCGCGCTCCGTAAGGACCGCCCCGAGGAGGCGAGCCTCCTCCAAGCCCTCGCGAGCCTGCACGTCCACGGCGCGAAGGTCGAATGGCGGGCGCTGCTCGCCGGAGCGGGCCGGCACCGCGCCGAGCTCCCGACCTACCCGTTCGAGCACCGGGACTACTGGCCGACCGGCCTGCCCGCCGGCCGCGGCGCCGAGTCCGCCGGGCTCAGGAACGCCGAGCACCCGCTGCTCACCGGCTCGCTGGAGCTGGCCGACAGCGACGGCCTCCTGTTCACCGGCCGGATGTCGGCACGGTCCCACCCGTGGGCGGCGGACCACGTCGTCATGGGTTCGGTGCTGGTGCCGGGCACGGCGCTGGTCGAGCTGGCCGTGCGCGCGGGCGACGAGGTCGGCTGCGACATCGTCGAGGAGCTGACGCTCGCGGCGCCGCTGGTCCTTCCGGGGACGGACGCCGTGCAGCTCCAGGTGGCGGTCGGGGCGCCGGACGACGCGGGCCGCCGGCCCGTGACCGTGCACTCCCGGTCCACGGCCGGGGGCCCGCACCCGTGGACCCTGCACGCGAGCGGCGTGCTGGGCACGGGCGCGGCGCCGGCTGCGTTCGACGCCTCGGTGTGGCCGCCGGCCGACGCCGAGCGGGTCGACCTGACCGGTCTCTACGACGGCCTGGCGGAGGCCGGGTTCGGGTACGGCCCGGCGTTCCAGGGACTCCGAGCGGTCTGGCGCCGCGGGGAGGAGCTCTTCGCGGACGTCTGCCTGCCCGAGGGCGTCGAGGGCGGCGCCTACGGCCTCCACCCGGCCCTGTTCGACGCCTGCCTGCACACGCTCGCCGTGGGCGGCGGGCTCGGGGAGGGCGGCGCCGGGGTGCCGTTCGCGTGGGAGGACGTCGCGCTGCACGCCTCGGGGGCGTCCGCGCTACGGGTCCGGCTGGCGCCGTCGGCGTCCGGCGGGCTGGCGCTCGCCGCGGCCGATGCGCAGGGCCGGCCGGTGGCGTCGGTGGGCTCGCTCACCGTCCGGCCGGTCGTCGCCGAGCAGCTCGGGGCTTCCGCCCGCCCGGCCGGCCACGACGCGCTGTTCCGCCTCGGCTGGATCCCGGTGCAGGCGCCCGCCGACGCGGACGTGGCGTTCGTCGCCGTCGAGCCGAACGCGCAGGCGCTGGCCGAGCTCGCCGCACGGTCCGACGTGCCGCCGGTGGTCGTGGCCGAACTCCCCGCCGGCGGAGCCGAGTCGGTGCACGCCCGGGTGGCTTCCGTTCTGGACCTGGTCCAGATGTGGCTCTCGCACGAGGGGTTCGCCGCCTCGCGCCTGGTGTTCGTCACGCGGGGCGCGGTGTCCGGCGCCGACCTCGCCGGCGCCGCGGCCTGGGGCCTGGTGCGCTCGGCGGCGTCGGAGGAGCCGGGCCGGTTCGGCCTGCTCGACCTCGCCACCGCCGAGACCGGGCTGATGCCCGAGGCCCTGACCGTCGACGAGCCGCAACTGCTCATGCGCGACGGAGGGTTGTTCGCCGCCCGCCTCGCACGGGAGGAGCTCGTGATCGGGGCGCCGAGCTGGCCGGACGAGGGCGCGGTGCTGATCACCGGCGGCACCGGCGGCCTGGGCCGCCTGGTGGCCCGGCACCTCGCCGCCGAGCACGGCGTGCGGAGCCTGGTCCTGGTCAGCCGCAGCGGTGCCGCTGCCGACGGTGTGGCCCAGTTGGTCGCCGAACTCGCCGGGCTCGGCGCGGAGACGGCCGTCGAGGCCTGCGACGTGGCCGACGAGGCCGCCGTCACCGGGCTGTTCGCCCGCCACGACGTCCGCGCGGTGGTGCACACCGCGGGTGTCCTGGACGACGGGACGATCGGCTCGCTCACGCCCGAGCGGATCGGCGCCGTCCTGCGCCCGAAGGCGGACGCGGCGTGGAACCTCCACCGGGCCGCCGAAGGTCTCGACCTCACCGCTTTCGTCCTGTTCTCCTCGGCGGCCGGTACGCTCGGCAACCCCGGTCAGGGCAACTACGCCGCCGCCAACGCCTTCCTGGACGCACTCGCCCGCCACCGCCGCTCCCTCGGCCTGCCCGCCGTCTCGCTGGCGTGGGGCCCGTGGACCGGCACCGGCGGCATGACCGGCACCCTCACCGACGCCGAGGCCGAGCGCCTGGCCCGGGCCGGGACACCGCCGCTCACGCCGGAGCTGGGGCTCGCGCTGTTCGACGCGGCCACGGTCGGCGCGGAGCCCGCCGTCCTGCCGCTGCGGCTGGACTCGGCGGTCCTCCGGAAGCGTGGGGAGATCCCGCCGCTCCTGCGCGGCCTGGTGCGCGTGCCGGTGCGGCGCGGCTCGGTCGCGGGCGGTGGGGCGGGCGGCGGCGCCGAGTTCGTACGGCGGCTGTCCGAGCTGTCGGGGGCCGAGCGGCGAGAGGCGCTGCTGGAGGCGGTCCGCCGGCAGGTGGCCGCGGTCCTCGGCCACACCGAGGCGTCCGGGGTGGACCAGCAGCGGGCCTTCCAGGACCTCGGGCTGGACTCGCTGACGGCGGTCGAGCTGCGCAACCGCCTGGGTGGGCTGGTGGGCCTGCGCCTCCCGGCCACCCTGGTCTTCGACCACCCGACGGTGGCTGAGCTGGCGGACCACCTGTTCGAGCGGCTCGGTCTGGAGCCCGAGCCCACCGTGGGCGCGGCCGTGCTGCTGGCCGAACTCGACCGCTTGGAGCAGGCGTTCGGGACGACCGAGGTGGACGGATCGGACGAGCCGCTGTTCGACCAGGTGTCCGCCCGCCTGGAGGTGCTGCGCTCGAAGTGGCTGGCCGCCCGGAGCGCCGCTGCCGCCGACGGACTCTCGGGCACCGGGGCCTTCGACTTCGAGTCGGCCTCGGACGACGAGGTGTTCGACCTCCTGGACAACGAACTGGGCCTGTCCGACTGACGGCCCGACCCGCCACCCGCTTCGCCCCGACCCGCCCAGACCCGCTTCGCCCCGTCCCGCCCCTCCCCGGGTCGCGGGAGCCCGGACCCTGGGCTCCCGCGAGGCCCTGTCCGCGGTCCCGACCATCGGCGCCGGGGCGAGACCCACCCTTTCCGACACCAGTTCTGGACACTCTCCTAGCCTCCCCGGCCGCACAGTTGGCGGCATGGTGCGGCCGAGGGCGCCGCACCACGGGCCGGGAGGCGACGGATGAAGACGATGGTGCTCGGGGACCTGCTCGACGAGGCGGTGCTGATACTTCGGAGCACGGACGCGCGGCAGGAGGCGGAGGAACTTGCCGCCCGGGTGCTCGGAGTGGAGCCGACCGGGCTGGACCCGCGCAGGGACGTCGACGGCAGATCGGTACGGCGGCTGCGGGATCTGGTGGGCAGAAGGGCCGACGGCGTGCCGCTCGGTCACCTGACCGGGCGGGCCGTGTTCGCCGGCCTCGAACTCCTCGTCGGGCCTGGCGTGTTCGTGCCGCGGGTGCACAGCGAGCTGGTGCTGGCGGCCGGCCTGGAGGCCCTCGCGGGCACCGCCGGGCCGACGGTGGTCGACCTGTGCGCCGGCTCCGGCGCGATCGGGCTGGCCCTCGCGCACACCCGGCCGGACGCCCGGGTGCACGCGGTCGAGTTCGACCCGGTCGCCGCGGACTTCGCCCGCCGCAACGCGGCCCGTCGCGCCGCGCTCGGGGACACCGAGATCTCCGTCCACGAGGGCGTGGCGGGCCGGGCGGGCGCGCTGACCGGGCTGGCGGGCGAGGCGGACCTGGTGCTCGCGAACCCGCCGTTCATGCCGGACGCGGCCGACGTGCCGGACGAGTTCGGCCGCTACCAGCCCCGCCAGGCCGTGTTCGGCGGAGCCGACGGCCTGCGGGTCGTCCACCAGGTGGTGGAGGCGGCGGCGGGGCTGCTGCGGCCGGGCGGCACGCTGGTCGTCGAGCACGGCCACCTGCACGGCGCGACGGTTCCGGCGTTGCTACGGGAGTCCGGCTGTTTCACCGAGGTGTCCTGCCGGCCCGACCACGAGGGCTGGCCGCTGTACTCGACGGCCGTCCGTACCGGGGCCGGCGCCCCTTCCTCCTGACCGGCAGACGGCCGGGCCCCCTTCCGCGGATACGGAAGGGGGCCCGGCCGGTCGTGTTCAGCGGGGTGTCAAAGGCCGCCGGAAACCGGCCACCGCGAGCCACGCGCCGACCCCTGCCACCGCCGCGCCGAGCAGCAGCGCCGGAACGGCGGTGGCCGTTCCGGGCAGGCCGAGGGCGAGGGCGCGGGTGGAGTCGATGGCGTACGTGAGCGGGTTGACGTGGGCGACGGCGGCCAGCCAGTCCGGGAGGTCGGCGGTCGGGACGTAGGCGCTGGAGGCGAACATCAGGGGCAGCACGGCGATGATCGCGAGGTTCTGAATGGGCTCGGCGCGGCGCAGCCAGGCCGCCGCCGCGATGAACAGCCAGCCGAGTGCCCAGCTCATGAACAGCGTCAGCCCGATCGAGGCGGCGACCGCGCCGGCCCCGCCGCGCGGGTGGTAGCCGAGTGCGAGGGTGCCGAGCGCCAGGATGATCACGGCCTGGACGGCGGCGCGCACGAGTGTGGTGAGGCTGCGGGCGACGAGCAGGGAGCTCGGCGCGACGGGCAGGCATCGCAGGCGGGCGACGATGCCGTTCTGGAGGTCCTCGACGAGGCCCACCCCGGACTGGACGGCGGACTGCACCGCGTTGTCGACGAGGACGGCGGGCAGGACGAAGTCCAGGTACGTGACGTCCGGCGGGAAGTGCGGTGGGAGTCCCATCCGGCTGAACACCTGGGAGAGCACCACGAGCGTGATGACGGGCTGGAGCAGGCCGAAGAGCAGCACCGCCGGGTCGGTCACGAGCGCGCGCAGCGACCGGCCGGTGAGGATGCGGACCTGGGTGAGCCGCGAACTGCCGTGCCAGGTGGGCGCGGTGGCCACCGGGGTGCGGGGCGGTCGGCCGGCGTCGAGCGTGCTGGTCACCGAGCGGGTCCTTCCGGGCTGTCGGGGCGGTGGGCCAGGGCGAGGTAGACGTCGTCCAGGCCGGGTTCGCCGAACGTGAGCTCGGCGGCCTCTAGCCCGACCCCGTCGAGCGCGCGGACGACGACGGCGATGTCGCGGGTGGCCTCGATGGGGACGACGAGGGCGGCGCCCTCGCGGCCGGTGACCGGGGCGAGCCCGGCACGGCGCAGTGCCTCGGCGGCCCGCTCGGAGTCGTTCCCGGGGTCACTCCCGGCAGGCCCGTCGAGGACTACGGTGACGGTGCGCCGGCCGACCCGGGCCTTGAGCTCGGCGGGGGTGCCGTGGGCGACGACGGCGCCGTCGGAGAGCACGGTGATGGCGTCGGCGAGCCGATCGGCCTCGTCGAGGTACTGGGTGGTGAGCAGGACGGTGGTGCCCTCGGCGACGAGGCCTTCGACGATCTCCCAGAGACCGAGCCGGCTCACCGGGTCGAGCCCGGTGGTCGGCTCGTCGAGGAACACCACCTCGGGCCGGCCGACCAGACTCGCGGCGAGGTCGAGGCGGCGGCGCAGGCCGCCGGAGTAACCGCGGGCGGGCCGGTCGGCCACGTGACCGAGGCCGAACAGGTCGAGGAGGTCGTCGGCGCGGCTCCGGGCGGCGCGGCGCCCGGCGCCCAGCAGCCCGGCGAGCAGGAGGAGGTTGTCGCGCCCGCTGAGCCGCCCGTCGACGGTGGCGTACTGGCCGGTGAGGCCGATCCGGCGGCGGACCTCGGCGGGGCGGTGCCGGACGTCGAACCCGGCGACGCTGGCCCGGCCGGTGGTGGGCGCGAGGGCGGTGGTGAGGACGCCGACGAGGGTGGTCTTGCCGGCGCCGTTGTGGCCGAGCAGGGCGAGCACGGTGCCGCGGGGGACGGCGAGGCTGACCGAGTCGAGCGCGCGGACGGTGCCGAAGGTCATGCCGACGTCGACCGCCTCGATCACGAGGTCGTCGTCGGCCCCGGCGGGCGGGGGCGGGGGCGGGGCGGTGCGGGCAGGCATGGTCTGGTCTCCGTACGGGGGTTCGGCGAGCGTCGAAGGGGGGCGGCCGGTGTCAGTCGACGGCGTCCATCAGGCGGAACAGCTCCTCGTCGGTGGCCGTGTCGAGGTCGGGGCCGGGGCGGGCCGGGCCGGCGGTTGCGGCGCAGCGCCGGGCGAGGTCGCGCAGCCGGGTGGCGGTGGCCGGATCGAGGGCGGTGCCGGTGGCGAGCAGTGCGGCGAGCCGGTCGACCAGGTAGGCGGCGGTGGGCTCCGGCGCGGCCCCCCGGTCGAGGTGGGCGCCGAGGGCGAGGACGACGGCGGCCGGGGACGGGTGGTCGAAGACGAGGGTCGCGGGAAGGGGGGCGCCGCTGGCGGCGGCGATGCGTTCGCGCAGTTCGATCGCGTTGACGGAGTTGACGCCGAGGTCGGAGAACGCGTGGGCGGCGTCGAGGTCGTCGGCGCCGCGCCCGAGGACGGCGGCGGTCTCGGCGAGGACGAGCTGGAGGAGGAGGGCGTCGCGCTCCTCGGGGCTCGCCGCGGCGAACCGCTCGGCGCCGGGGGCCGGCGGTCCGTCGAGGGCCGGCATGACCCCGGGCGTGGAAGCGGCCGGCGCGAGCCAGTACGTCTGCCGCTGGAACGGGTACGTCGGGAGCGGCACGGGCCGGGCGCCGGGCAGGACGGCGTCCCAGTCCACGGGTGCGCCGTGCAGGTGGAGGCGCCCGGCGGCGGCGAGCAGCGCCCGCGTCTCGTCCGCCTGGTCCGCCGAGCCGGTCGCGATGACGGCGGCCGACGGTCCGGCCTCCCCGGCGGCCAGGCACTCGCCGAGCACGGGCGCGAGCGCGGCGGCGGGTCCGAGTTCGAGGTAGGCGTCGACGCGCTCCCCGCGCAGCTGCTCGACGGCGTCCCGGAACCGGACCGGTTCCCGGGCCTGGCGCACCCAGTGGCCGGGGTCGCGGGCCTCGGCGGCGGTCAGCGGGCGGCCGGTGACGCCGGAGACCAGCGGCACGGCGGGCGCGGCGAACGACAGGCCGTCGAGGACTCCGCGGAACTCCGCCAGCATCGGCTCTAGCAGCGGTGAGTGGAACGCGTGCGACACGCGTAGCCTCGTCGTCCGCCGGTCTGCGAAGTGCGCCTCGATCGCCGCGACGGCGTCCTCGGTGCCCGAGACGACGACGGACGACGGCCCGTTCACCGCCGCGAGCGAGACGAACTCGCCCAGCAAAGGCCGCACTTCGTCCTCCTCCGCCCGGACGGCGAGCATCGCGCCCCCGGCCGGGAGGGACTGCATGAGCCGTCCCCGGGCGGCGACCAGCGCGCACGCGTCCGTCAGCGACAGGACCCCGGCCACGTGCGCGGCGGCGATCTCGCCGACCGAGTGCCCGGCCAGCAGGTCGGGCCGTACGCCCCAGGACTCCAGCAGTCGGTGGAGGGCGACCTCGTGGGCGAAGAGCGCGGGCTGCGCGAACTCCGTCCGGTCGAGGAGCGGTTCGGGATGCCCGTGCCCGTCGTCGTCCCACAGGACGGAGCGCAGCGGCCGTGCCAGCAGCGGGTCGAGACCGGCCCACATCTCGTCCAGCGCAGCCGCGAACTCCGGGAAGGCATCGGCGAGTTCACGACCCATCCCGGGCCGCTGGCTGCCCTGCCCGGCGAACACGAAGGCGAGCCGCCCGCCGCGGTCGCGCCGGCCCGCCGCCGGAACAACCGGTGAGGGCTTCCCGGCGGCGAACTGCCGTAGTGCGCTGACGAGTTCGCCCCGCTCGGCGCCGACCAGCAGCGCCCGGTGGCGGTGGACGGCCCTGGTGGTGGCGAGCGCATGGGCGAGATCGGACAGGGCGTACGAGGACCGGGTGGCGACGTGCTCGGCCAGCCGCCCGGCCTGGGCCCGCAGAGCGGGCTCGCTGTGGGCCGAGAGCACCAGCGGCACCGGCCCGCCGGAGGAACCGCCGACAGCCGTGGGCACCGCCGGTGCCTCCTCCAGCACGACGTGCGCGTTGGTCCCGCTGATCCCGAACGACGACACGCCGGCCCGCCGCGCCCGCCCGTCCTCCCGGGGCCACGGCTGCGCCTCGGTCAGCAGCCGGGCTGCGCCGGAGGACCAGTCCACCCGGGTGGTCGGCCCGGTGACGTGCAGGGTCCTCGGCAGGAGGCCGTGCCGCAGCGCCTGCACCGTCTTGATCACCCCGGCCACGCCGGCCGCCGCCTGGGCGTGCCCGATGTTCGACTTGACGGACCCCAGCCACAGCGGCCGGTCCGCCGGGCGCGCGCCGCCGTGGACGGCGAGCAGCGCCAGCGCCTCGATCGGGTCGCCGAGAGGGGTTCCGGTGCCGTGCGCCTCGACGGCGTCGACGTCGCCGGGGGCGAGCCCCGCGTCGGCGAGCGCGCGCCGGATCACCCGCTGCTGCGCGGGGCCGTTGGGCGCGGTGATGCCGTTCGAGGCGCCGTCCTGGTTGACCGCCGAGCCGCGTACGACGGCGAGCACCGGGTGCCCGTTGCGCCGTGCGTCGCTCAGCCGTTCCAGGACGAGCAGGCCCGCGCCCTCGGCCCAGGCGGCGCCGTCGGCGTCGTCCGAGAAGGCCTTGCAGCGGCCGTCGGGGGCGAGGCCGCGCAGCCGGGAGAACTCGACGAACGACCCCGGCGTGGCCATCACCGCGACGCCGCCGGCCAGGGCGAGCGAGGACTCGCCCGAGCGCAGCGAGCGGCAGGCGAGGTGGAGGGCGACGAGCGAGGAGGAACACGCGGTGTCGACGGTGAGCGCCGGGCCCTCCAGCCCGAAGGTGTACGAGATCCGCCCGGCCAGGGCGCTGCCGGCCGTGCCGATCCCGAGCAGTCCCTCCAGCTCGGCCGGGGCGGTGGTGCCGTAGTCGTGGTACATCGCGCCGGTGAAGACGCCGGTGCGGCTGCCGCGCAGCCCGGTCGGGTCGATGCCGGCGTGCTCCAGCGCCTCCCAGGCGGTCTCCAGGAGCAGCCGCTGCTGCGGGTCGGCGGCCAGGGCCTCGCGCGGGGAGAAACCGAAGAAGGCGGCGTCGAACTGCCCTGCGCCGTCCAGGAATCCGCCCCGGCGGACGTAGGACGTCCCGGGGTGCTCGGGGTCGTCGTGGAAGAGGCCTTCGAGGTCCCACCCGCGGTCGGCGGGGAACGCGGAGGCGGCGTGGACGCCGTCGGCGACGAGTGTCCAGAGGTCGTCGGGGGAGGAGACCCCGCCCGGCAGGCGGCAGGCCATCCCGACGATCGCGACCGGCTCGTCGGAGGCGTCGTCCGGGCCCTCGTCCGGTCGGTCCGGCGCCGCGCCCGACAGCAGGGACGCGACGGCGGCCGGGGTGGGGTGGTCGAAGCCGAGGCTCACCGGCAGCGGACGGCCGGTCGCCTCCGCCAGCAGGTTGCGCAGCCGGATGGTGCGCACCGAGTCCAGCCCGTACGCGCGGAACGCCGTGTCGGCGCCGATCGGTTCGTCGTCCGGACCGCGGTCCATGACCTCGGCCGCGCACGAGCGCACGAGGTCCAGCGCGTCGCCGTGGTCGAGTGCGGACGGACCGGGGACGAACGCCTCCTGGGCCACCAGCTCCTCCAGCGACCGCCGGTGCAGCTTCCCGGCCGGGGTGCGCGGGAGGTCGTCGACGGTCACCAGCTCCAGCGGCATCTTGTACTCGGCGACCTCGCGCTCCCGCAGGAAGCCGGTCACGGCCCGCAGACCGATCGCCGGGTCCGCCGCGCGGGTGAGCACCAGGCACGGGATCTCGCCGAGGCGCGCGTCCGCCCGTCCGACCACCGCGAGCGGGCCGATGCCCGGCATCGCCGCCAGGAGCTCCTGGACCTCTGTCGCGTCGAACTTCCGCCCGCCCACGTTGATCAGCTCCGCCGCGCGCCCGTGGAAGCGCAGCAGCCCGTCCTCCCCGAGGCTCGCCCGGTCGCCCGTGCGCAGCCAGCCGTCCGGCGTGATCGCCGCGCGGGTCAGCTCGGGATCCCGGTAGTAGCCGCGGAACATGCTCGGGCTGCGGTACTGGAGGTCGCCGGGCGCGCCCGGGAGCAGCTCGCGCCCGTCCTCGCCGACGATCCGCACCCGCGCCCCACTGGTCGGCCGGCCCACGCTGCGCACCGCGGCCCCGTCCGGGTCGGCCGGTGAGGTGCGGGTGCCGGTGCCCAGTTCGGACATGCCCCACACCACCACCAGCTCGCCGCCGAGCGCCGCCCGCACGTCCGCGGCGAGCGCGGCGGGGATCGCCGCCCCGGCGGTGCGCACCTGGTGCGGCCGGAATCCGGCGGGCCGTCCGTTGCGGGCCAGCGCACCGACGATGTCGTGCAGCTGCGCCGGGACGGCGAAGACCGCGCTGGGTGCGGTGCGCCGGGCCAGCGCGAGGAAGCGCTCGGGATCCCAGCCGCGCAGCAGGACCTGTCGGCAGGCCCGGAACAGCGCGGTGTGCAAGGACTGCAGGCCGAACAGGTGGGTGAGCGGGCAGGCCGTCAGGATCGCGTCGGCGAAGGCCGCGCCGCCTTCCTCGGCGACGGGGGCGGTGTTGGAGAGCAGCCCGTCGTGGCTGTGCAGGCAGATCTTGGGCCGCGCCGAGGTGGTGCCGGAGGAGGGGAGCAGGACCAGCGGCTGGTCCGGTACGACCTCGACCGGGTGCGGCTCCCGGCCCGCGTGGTCGGCCATCGTCCGGGCCAGGGAGCGGACCCCGCGCGGCAGCCCGTCCGGATCCCCCGCGACCAGGACCGCCCGCAGGGACGGTACGGCCGCCGACAGCTCGCGGGCGGTGGCCACCGCCTCGGGCGCGAACACGGCCGCCACCGGGTCCACCCGGCCCAGCAGCGCCCGCACGTCGGCGGCGCCGTACCCGGCGTGCACCGGCAGCATGACCGCGCCGACGGCGGCGACGGCCAGGTGAGCGGTCGGGTACTCCCAGCGGTTCGGCAGCTGGACCGCGACCACCTCACCCGGGCCCACGCCCAGCTCCTGGAGCGCCCGGGCCAGCGACGCCACTTCCGCCCGCCACTGACGCCAGGTCAGCTCGCGATCGCCGTCGACCAGCGCGACGGCGTCGGGGGCGCGCCGTACGGCCGCCGCGAACACCCCGGGCAGGGTGTGACCGCCCAGCGCTCCGGGGGCCCCGGAGGCCGGTTCGATCGTGTAGTCATCGCTGTGGACGGACACCTTCACTCCCGGGGTCGGTGCGGGCTGCGGCTGTCATCCTCGGCCGCAGACCGCCGGGAAAGCCCTAGTGCCTGCCCGGCGGATCTTGCCCTGGAGGCTCTCTGGAGTCGACGCGAGGCGGCGAGGGGAACGGCCGGGCTCTGCTCGGGGAACGCGGTGTCCAGCAGCGCCAGCAGCGGGCGGGCCTTCACCACCGTCTCGTCGAACTCGGCCTCGGGGTCGGAGAGGGCGATGATCGCGCCGCCCACCCCGTAGCGCAGCCGCCCCTCGCTCACCACGGCAGTGCGGATGACGATGTTCAGATCGGCGGCGCCGGTCAGCGAGAGGTAGCCGATCGCGCCCGAGTAGATGCCGCGTGGGCCGCTCTCCAGGCGGTCGATGATCTGCATGGTGCGGATCTTGGGCGTGCCCGTCATCGAGCCGCCGGGGAAGGCCGACCGGATGCCGTCGACCGCGCTGTACCCGGGGTGCAGCCGCGCCCGTACGGTGCTGACCAGCTGGTGGACGGTGGTGTACGTCTCGACGTCGAAGAGCGGGTCGGCGACGACGGATCCGGTCTCGGCGCACCGCCCGAGATCGTGCCGGACGAGGTCGACGACCATGAGGTTCTCGGCCCGGTCCTTCTCGCTGGTCGCCAGGTCGGCGATGAGCAGGGTGTCCTCCTGCGGGGTGGCGCCGCGCGGGCGGGTGCCCTTGATGGGCTTGGACTCCATCGCACCGTCCGGCCCGATCCGCAGGAAGCGCTCGGGGGAGGAGCTGAGCACGGACAGCCCGCCGAAGCCGAGGAAGGCGGCGAACGGTGCCGGGCTGATCCGCCGCAGGGCTCGGTAGGCCTGCCAGGGGTCGAACGCGGCCGGGGCGTCGATCATGTTGGTGAGGCAGACCTCGTAGGTCTCGCCGGCCCCGATCTCGTCCTGGCAGGCGTCGATGAGCTTGAGGTAGGCCTCACGGGGGTGGCGCAGCCGCAGGCCGGCCGACAGGCCGGGCGGGTTGTGGGCCGGCGGGTCGGTGCGCGGTGCCGGGCCGGTGAGCCGGGCGGCGGTGTCCCGCAGCCAGGCCCTGGCGGGCCCCACCCGGCCGTCCTCGGCCAGGGCGAGCAGGTGGGCGGCGCCGGTGCGGTGGTCGAGGACGACCGCCCGGTCTGCGAACACCATGACGGCGTCCGGGTCGGGCGAACGGTGGGCACGGTCGCCGCCGCACTCGGCCTTGAGCTCGTAGCCGAGGCAGCCGACCCAGCCGAGCGCGAAATCGAACGGCAGCTCGGGCACCTCCACGTGCAGCGAGCGGAGGTCCGCGTCGAGCCAGTGCAGGAACTCGTCCTCCAGCACCCGCGTGCCGCCCCCGGCCGTTATCGTGACGGTCCCCCGGGAGACGTCCGCGCTCGCCACCCGGGCGAGCGGGCCGGAGGCGTTGCCCATCGCGGAGACCTGGCCGAGCCGCCCGCCCGGGAGGCTGCTGTCCAGCCAGAACGGATGGCTGCCGATGCGGAAGAGCCGGTCGAAGACGGTTTCGGCGTCCCACCGGGTGTCGATCTTCCGGGTCAGCACGGTCAGTTGCCGGGGGGCCGGGAGCGGGGTGTGGTCGGGCCGGGTGCGGGGCCGCGGTACGCCGGGGGTGCGTCTGCGGCCGTGGCGGTGCGCGTGGTTGAAGCGCTCGGCGAGGTCCCGGAAGTTCGCGAGCAGCTGGTGCCCGGCCTCGGTGCCGATCGACTCGGGGTGGAACTGCACACCCCACAGCGGGAGTTCGCGGTGGCACAGGGCCATCACCACGCCGTCGTCGGTGGCCCAGGCGATCGGTTCCAGTGCGGGGGAGAGGCTGGTGACGGCGAGCGAGTGGTAGCGGACGACCTCCAGCGGATTGGGCAGGTGGCGGAAGAGCCCGGTGCCGGTGTGCCGCACGTCCGAGGTGCGCCCGTGCCGGGGTTCGGGCGCCCGGCCGACGGCGGCGCCGTGGGCGAGGGCGAGACCCTGGTGACCGAGGCAGACGCCGAGGACGGGCAGCCGGCCCTCGCGGGCGATCCCGGCGCAGTGGCCGAAGTCGGAGGGGTTGTGCGGCGTACCGGGGCCGGGGGAGAGGACGACGGTGTCGAAGTCGTCGAGCAGCTCCGGCCGGAAGGACGGGTCGTCGTTGCGGACGACCTCCGGCTCACGCCCGTTGACCTCGGCGAGGTAGTGGAACAGGTTGTAGGTGAACGAGTCGTAGTTGTCGACCAGGAGAGTGCGCATCAGTGGTCCTTGTCCTGCCGGTGCCGCCGGGCGGGGCCGGGAGTCTGCCGGCGGTTGTCAGCGGAGCACGGCGAGTTCGGAGGTGATCTCCCGCAGGACCGCCGCCTGCTGCTCGGCCAGGAAGAAGTGGCCCCCGGGGAGGACCTGCAGCCGGAAGGCGCCGGTGGTGTGGTTCCGCCAGGCCCGGGCCTCGGCGATGGTGGTCCGCGGGTCGGCGTCTCCGGTGAGCGTGGTGACCGGGCAGCCGAGGACGCGCTCCGGCCCGCAGGTGTAGCGCTCGATGGCGCGGTAGTCGGCGCGGATCGCGGGCATCGCCATGCGCAGGATCTCATCGTCACCGAGCAGTCGGGCGCTGGTGCCGTTGAGCAGCTTGAGCTCGGCGATGACCGCCTCGTCGTCCTGGCGGTGCACGTTCTCGGTCCGGGTGGTGGATGGCGCCCGCCGGCCGGAGGCGATGACGGCCCGGGGCGCGTGGGTGCCCTTCTGCTCCAGACGCCAGGCGGTCTCGAAGGCGAGGACGGCGCCCATGCTGTGGCCGAAGAAGACGGTGGGACGGTCGTCCAGGGTGAGCAGCTCGTCGGTGATCCGGTCGGCGAGGGTGTCGAGGTCCTCGATGCAGGGCTCCAGGCGGCGGTCCTGTCGGCCGGGGTACTGCAGGGCGATCAGCTCGGTGTCGTCGGCGAGGGCCGCGGAGACGGGGTGGTAGAAGCTGGCGGAGCCGCCGGCGTGCGGGAAGCACACCAGGCGCACGGGTTGGTCGGCTCCCGGGTGGAAGCGGCGCAGCCAGAGCGTGCTCGACGTGCCGGGACTGGTCATGGGTTCGGTCCTCTTTCGGTGGGGGATTCAGTCCCTCCGGTGGGGGATTCAGTCCCGGTGAACGGTGATGGCGCTCGGTGCGGGCCGGGTCGAAGGCCTGCGGGCAGGCGGAGGCCCGCTCGTCGTGGTCGGCCGCGGCCACCAGCGGGATGATGTCCTCGCCGGCCCGGATCGGTTGGCCGGCGATCTCGACGTCCTCGGTCGTGACCCGCAGGGAGACCAGGTCGGCAACCGAGTGGAAGCGCAGCGTCTCCTCGACGACCCGGTCGTCCCCGATCCACCCTTCAGGGCGTGCCGTAGAACGCGCGGACCCGCGCGATCACGCGGTCCTGGTCGGCGGTCGTCAGGGTGGTGTAGCTGGGGAGGTAGAGGCCGTCGGCGGCGAAACGGGCCGCGTTGAGGCTCGGCCACGTCGGATCGAGGTAGCCGGGCTGGCGGCTCATCGGCTGGAAGAACAGCCGGGTCTCGATGCCCTCGCCGGTCAGGAACTCTCGGAGCTCGGAGCGACGTTCGGCCCGCAGGTCGTACATCCACAGCACGTCCCGGGGCGGCATCAGGGTGATCCCCGGGACGTCCCTGAGGCCCTGGTCGTAGCGCCGCTCGATCTCCTTGCGGGCCGCGAGGAACTCGTCCAGGCGCTCGGTCTGGGCGGCGGCGACGGCGGCCTGCATGGCCGTCATGCGGAAGTTGTAGGCGAGCTTCTTGTGGAGGAAGCTGTGGTCGGCGGTGAAGGCCATGGCCCGTAAGTGGGCCAGCTGGCCGGCCAGGCGGGGGTCGTCGGTGAGGCAGATGCCGCCTTCACCGGCTGTGATGATCTTGTTGGCGAACAGCGAGAAGCAGGCGATGTCGCCGACCGGCCGGATGCCGTGGGCCTCGGAGGAGTCCTCCACGACCCGCAGGTTGTACTGATGGGCGATCTCCATGATCGTCGTCATGTCACACCGGCGGCCGTAGACGTGCACCGGCATGATCGCCTTGGTGCGCGGGGTGATCCGCTCCTCGATCCGGGTGACGTCGATGTTCAGGTCGTCGGCGCAGTCGACGAACACCGGGGTGGCGCCCGTGTAGGTCACCGCCCAGGCGCAGGCGATCATGGTGAACTCCGGCACGATGACCTCGTCGCCGGGGCCCACACCGAGCGCGCGCAGGGCCAGCGTGAGGGCCGCCGTGCCGGAGGAGCAGGCGACACCGTGGGCGGAGCCGTTGTACTCGGCGAAGGCCTCCTCGAAGTGCCGCACGAACGGCCCCTGGGACGAGATCCAGCCGTCGCCGATCGTGCGGTTGACGTACTCCAGCTCCCGCCCGTCGAGGCTCGGCCGGGACACGGGGATGGTGAAGGGCATGGGGTCCTCACTTCGGGACGGCCCGTCGCGCGACGGGCCGCCGTACTTCGGGACGGGCCGCCGCACGGCGGGTCGGCTCGTGGAGGGTCGGCTCGTGGAGGGTCGGGGAAGGGATCAGGTCAGGTCAGGGCCGGCAGCCCGAGCAGCAGGTCGGCCGCCGTCGACCGGCCACCGGCGGAGCGCTGCGCCGCGCCGACGCGCGCGGCCCGCTCGCGGAAGGAACGGTCGCCGAGTACGCGGGTGAGCTTGTCCACGACGTCGTCCGGGTCGAGGTCCTGCGGCCGGTCCAGCGTCAGGCTGATCCCGAAGTCCCGTCCGCGCACGGCCTGGTCGTAGCAGTCCACCCACAACGGCCGGACCACCAGCGGCTTCCCGAAGTACACGCCCTCGTGGAAGCCGTTGCCGCCGCCGTGGGTGAAGAACACCTGGACCTTGGGATGGGCCAGCACGTCCAACTGGGACGGCAGCCAGCTCTCGATCCGCAAGTTGTCCGGCAGTCGGTCGCGCGGCGGCAGGAGGTGCTGCTGCTCGGCCGGCAGCCGCCACAGCACCTGGTGCCGGCCGTCCAGACGTCGCGCGACCTCCACCAGGTCGCCCACCTGCGGCCGGGTGAGCCGGGTGATCGTGCCGAATCCCATGTAGACCACGGAGGACTGCACGTCCAGCCAGTCCATGACGCCGGTCGGGTCGTCGGTCGGCGAGGCCTCCGGCAGCGGCGGCACCATGGCCCCGACGAGCTTCACCTTCCCGGGAATGTCGAACGGATAGTCGAGCTCCCGCACGGAATTGCAGAGCACCATTTCCGCGCGGTCGATCCGCGTCATGGGGCTGGGCTTCGGCAGGCCCAGCTCCTTGCGCAGCCGGGCGTCCTCGGAAAGCACCTTCCCCATCGTGGGGTGGAAGAACAGCGCGAGCGTGCGGAGCTTGAAGAGGCGGTTGCGCAGCCTCTGACCGAAACCCATCGGGTAGGGCAGGCCGGAATGCGGGGCGGGGAAATCACCCGGGGTGTAAGAGGACCCGAAGGGGCTGTGCGAGGTGAGGACGTTGCTCGGCAGGAACGGGACGCTCAGGACGAACGGAATGCCCCGGGTCAGCGCCAGGTCGACGGCGAAGGCACTGAGGCAGTCGATGACCATCAGGGCCGGATCGCACGTGTCCACGACCGCCGTGAGCCGGCGGTACTTCTCGGCCTGGAGGTCGGGCCGGTAGGACTGGTGGATCACCGCCCGGTGCGCCTTGAAGCGCGAGGGCTGGGTCACCCGGCGGTACACCTCGTCGCTCCAGCTGACCGCGGACAGCTCGGAGAAGACGTCGCCGAGGGAGGCGAACTCCACCGCCGACCGGTCCGCGAGGCCCAGGACGTCGGCGCGCCGGGGCTCGTCGGTGGCGAACCAGAGGTCGGGCACGCCCCGTCGGGCCAGCTCGCCGGCTAGCACCAGCAGGGGGTTGAGCAGGCCGCTCTCCGGAAGGCTGACAAACAGGATCGGCCGTTGCACGGCGCTCATCGGGCTCCCTCGGGGCGGGGTCGGCGATCGGACTGCACCCCACCTTGATCTCACGCCCGGTGTCGGGAATTCCTTAGTCCTTGGCCCGGCCGGACGGTCGCCCGGCCCGCTCATCCGGGTGTGTCCCGGTTTGATCGGAAGTGGCCGGTGAAGGGGAGTCGAAGGCCCCTCCAAGGATTCCCCGGACGCCCCCGGCCCGTCGGGTGGCCGGACGTCGATCGGCGGCCCCGGTCCTGGTCCTCAGGCGGATGCTTCGGATGCGGTCCGCTTCTTGACGAGTCCCATATACGCCGGTCGGGGGCGCTTGGGTACGCTGAATCCCCGTCAGCCGAAATTGCGGGTCGTTCCAGGCGTGGCTCCCGGAATATCGGAATCGTCATCGAATCACTCATCCGTACATCCGTGGTTTCGGCCGGAAGTACTTCGGCCGCCTGCAACCGCTGTCTCCACCGGCGCCGGAGTTCCGTGCTGAGTTCACGGCGGTTCAAGCCGACGGAGAATGCGCCGGATCGTTCCGGGGAGATCCAACCGCACCACCCGTGCTTTGAAGGGATCCGATTCTCCGTGGTGATGTCATACGCAGCCCAGGCCGGTGCAACCCGGACCGTCGAACCCGATCCCGTCCCGGCCGCCGGCGCGGGACCGCAGCACCCCCCGCTGGCCGGACAGCCCGGCCTGACCATGGCTCAGCTCGACCGGGCCCTCACCATCCGGCAGGCGAACGAGGCCTTCTTCTGGCAGTTCGGACGCTCCTCGGCGGACCTCTGCGGCCGTACCTTCAGCGACCTTGTGCACCCGAGCGTCCAACAACCCCTGCTGCGTCAGTTCTCCGGACTGATCGAAGGGCGGCGCGACCGCTTCGCCACCGACGTCATAGCAGTCGGTCCGCACGACGAGACGTTCACCGTCCCGCTCACCGCCGTCATGGTGCGCGGCGATCTGCCGGACGAGTCGTCGATCCTGGTGATGATGCCCGACGGGCGTCCGGACTCGGGTGGGTCCGAGGTCGTGGCCGGCCAGAAGAAGTTGCTGAGCGAGATCGACGCGAAGATCCTCGAGGGCATCGCGGCCGGCGTCTCGACCGTGCCGCTCGCCGCCCGGCTGTACCTGAGCCGTCAGGGCGTGGAGTACCACGTGACCTGCCTGCTGCGGAAGTTGCGGGTCCCCAACCGCGCCGCACTGGTCTCCCGGGCCTACTCGATGGGGGCCCTCAAGGTCGGGGTCTGGCCGCCGAAGGTCGTGGAGAGCTTCGTCAAGTAGCGGTGTTCCCCGCCCGGCGACGCCGGTCCGGCCGGCGGGAGCGGCGTCACAGCCCGATGTTCGACTTCGGCCCCATGTACGTGCCGGCACCTGGCCAGTCGGCCCTGGCCAGCTTTACGAACCGTTCGGAGAAGCCGCGGCCGGCAAGGTCGTCAAGCTTCACCCTCTCCACACCCCGGATCGGCCGGGTGTCCGTGCCGTGGGCGATGCCGCCGATCCGGGCACCGGTCACCGCGACCTCGAAGGTGATGTGCACGACGCCGGCGGTCGGAACGTCGCAGACGTACAACAGGGAGCCGACCTCGACGTCGAGTCCGGTCTCCTCGAGCATCTCCCGGCGCAGCGCCCCGGCCAGGGTCTCGCCGTCCTCGACCTTTCCGCCGGGTAGGGACCACGTCCGTGGCCCCTCGGTGTCCTGGTTCAGCAGGAGCATCCGGCCGCCCCGCATGGCGATGCCCGTCACACGTGTATGCATTCGCGCACCGTGCTGCTTCCCAACACCACCAGGAGGACTTCCTGTTGAAGGGTTCCGCCCCCCTCGGCGCTGTCGTCGCCGGTGGGTCGGGCACCCGTGTGCCCGAATGGTAGCGATGCCCCCCGACGAGGTTCGCCCGGTCGGGGGACGGCCCGGTCCGGTCGAGACAGCCGGCGCCACCCGGCGATGGTCGGTCTGCCGTAAATTGAATTACTCCTGAGGGTACTTGGGCAGGTGCGAGCGAACAGGCGCTTGTTGCCGATCTTCTGCGGCACCAGCGACGGCTCGCGGACCGAACGGCCGTTGTCCCCGTGCTCATGCGGCTCAGAGAACGACCTTCGCGAACCGGGTTGTGCTGCCAGCAAACGCACCACCGCGAATATTCGGGTGCCCGTGCCGCATCCGCCGGGCACAATCGTCACCGATGCCTCGACTGACTGCCGACCGGCTGCTCGCCGCCGTCGAACCACTGCCCCACCCGCTCCGACTGCGCGAGGTGGCCCGCACCGCTGCCGCCCTCGCCCCCTCCGACCTGTCGGCCCTGCTCGCCGAGCTGGACGGCCGCGGCCTGTACGAACGTCGGCTCGCCGCGCTGGCCGCCCTCGCCGGACGACAGGCACGCCATCTGATCGACCGGATCGACGACCCCGACCCGGTGGTGCGTCGCTACGCGCACCGAGCGGTCGGCGAGCTGCCCTTTCCTGGCGGCGACCTCGAATCCACGATGCTCACCGCCTCGAAGGCGGTCCGCGACGAGTTGGCCCGTGCGGTCCTGCGCGCCGGGCGTACGGCGGTGGCCGGGCGGCTGGTGCCCGTCGTCCGTCGGCGGTGGGGCGCCGCCGAGGCGGCCCGGCTGCTGCCGGTCTGCTCGGCCGAGGTCGTCGCCGCCGAACTGCCGGTGCTGGCGCACGCGATCACCTTCTCCACCTCGCTCGGACGCCGCCACCCGGGCGCCGTACTGGACGATGCCGAGCGTCAACTCGCCGATCTCCCGCACGGGTTGCGGCAGGCCTTCTGGGAACGGCACGCCCTCGGCCTGGCCGCTGCCGCCACCCGCGAACCGGCCCGGGTGCTGGAGCTGTTGGAGCGCCACCCCGTGCGCGCCCTCCCTGGTCCGCTGCGCGACCGGCTCGCCGACCTCGCCGCCGTCTCCGCCGGGCGGACCGTCCGCCTGCTGCTCGCGATCGACCGGCACCGCCACGAGCCGCCGCTGCGTGTCAACGTGGCCCGTCGCTTGGCCGCGGCCCGGCCGGACGGTCTCGCCGCGCTCGCGCACCGCCACCACAAGAGCCACCTGGCGCTGCTGCGGCAGATGCCCCCGGCCCGGCGGGCCGCCTTCTACGACGAGGTGGCGGCGTTGCCCGGCCCGTACCGCTCCTGGTACTCCGTCGATGTCCTCGCCGTGCTGCCCGCGAAGGAGCGGCACGTGCGGGCGCGGGCCCAGCTGGCGGCGGACAGCCGGGACGTCGTCCCACTCGTCCTGCTGCCGGTCGCCGAGGCACGGCCGAGGCTACTGGCCGAAACCCGCGTGGCCGACGCCTGGGACCGGGGCTGGGCCTGGGCACAGCTGGTCCAGCACGCCGTGCTCTCCGGGGAGCCGGACGCCCTGCCCGAGGCGCTCGAACTGCTCACGCGACTGCGTAGCGAGCAGGACCCGGTCCGCCACGAGGCGCTGGACGCGGTCGCGGCGGTGCCGCCGAGGCTCTTCGGCGAGGCCACCGCCGGGCTGCTGGAGCGGCTGACCGACGACGCCCTGACGGCCCGGGACTGTTCGGCAGGCACTCGCGCCGCGCTCGTCCGCCTCGCCGGGCGCGTCCTCGGCGAGCACGCGGGCGGCCCGGCCCGCGAACTGCTCGCCTGGGCCGTCCGCACCGTCGAACGGACCGGCGGCGTCGGCCTCACCATCCCTGCGCGGCGCGAACGCGCGGCGGTTCACGAGCTGCGGGCCGCCCTGGAACGCTCGGCACGATCCCGAGACGCCGCACTGCTGCTCGCACTGGCCGAGACGCTCGGCGCTCGGTCACGACGCGCCCCCGCCCTCGCCGAACTCCTGGAGCAGGTCCTGCACTCGGGCGGCGACGGCGCCGTCGAACGGGCCGTCGCACAGCTGCTGCGCGACCGCGCCACCGGCTCCGAACGCGTGGCCCGGCTGCTCGCCTCGAGGCCGTCGGCCATCACCCTGGCCCCGGTGCGGGCCGTACTGACCCGGGTCCGCACCGACCTGCTCGGCCCCCTGCTCACCACTCCTCTGACCGCGGCCGACCTCGTCAAGGCCGACCGCTGGCTTCCCGCGCAACAGCACGCGGCCGTCGAACAACTCGCCCGCACGGTCGGCGACCCTGCACGGGCCCCGGGCGAGCGCGCCGCCGCCCTGCGCGCCGCCGTCTCGGTCCCCGTCCACGGCGAGGCACTGCTGCGCCGGTACGCGGACTCCGCCGAGATCGTCCTCGCCGAGGCCGCGCTCGCGGCACTGCCATGGACCGAGCGCCCCGCCGAGGCGCTGCCCGAACTGCTCTCCCACGCGGCCGACGACCGGGCCCGGGTCGCCCTGTACGCGGCGGGCCGCGCCGCCCGGTTCACGCGGAGCACCGAACTCGGCCCGGAACTGCGCCGGATCGCGCTCGAACCGGGGGCGAAGGTGACCAGCCGCAAGCAGGCCGTCCGGCTCGCCGCCAAACACCTGGTCCTCGCCGACGCGGCCGCCCTGCTGCGTGAGGCGTTCACCGTGCCCGAGCAGCACCAGGACGTCCGCGCCACCGTGCTGGCGACGATCAGCGACCGGATCGCCGACCTGCCGCTGTGGGACGTGCTCACCGACACGGCCGACGGACCGTCGGAGCTGCGGTCGATGGTCGTCCGACACCTTCGCGCGCACGAGGTACCCGTCGAACACCGCCCCGCGTTCGCCGGCCTGATGGCCCGGTTCTCGCTCGACGACGAATACCTCGTCGCTGCACCCGCGCGAGGACAACTCGTCTCCTGGGGCCGGTACGCGCCGGAGGCCGTGCGGGCCCTCACCCCTCTGGTCACCGACCTCGCCGAGCGGGAGCGCTGGGAGGGAGCAGCCCGGGTCGTGACCGGGGTGGCGCTGTCGGACGCCCCGCACCCACTCGGCGGCTGCGCGCCGGGCAGCGTCCTGGCGGACACCCTGACCACACTGATCGAGATCGTGCACGCCGGGGAACCGGCTCTCCCCGGCCGCGACCAGCCGGCCCGGCGGCGGATCGCCGCGCTCACCGGCTCGTTCTGGAGCTCGAGTGTCCCGGCAGAAACCTTCCGAGCCACCCAGCGCGCGGTTGCCTCACTCCTGCTGACCGAACCCGCCCTGCTTCCCGAGGCCACCAGCCGACTGGTCGCGGCGCTCGACCAGGACGCGCCCGACCTGGGCGATCGCCTCGCCGAGCTGGCCGTCCTGGTCGCCGACCGTCCGGCGCTGGCGGTGGCCACCGCCGGGTCGCTGCGCCCGTACGGCGGCGGACGACGGGAGGCTCCCGAGCACGCTCTGGAGGCCGCCCGCCGACTGGCCGCCGACGACGGACTCGCTCCCGGCCTGTTCGCCGTCAGCCTGACGACGACCGGGGCGCAGCTCGACTGGCCCACCGCCTGGCGGGACGTGCTGCACACGCTGCGCCGCCATCCGCAGCCGGACGTCCGTGACGCCGCACTGGCGGTATTCACCGATTCAGCGTGAGCGGACCTTGTGGGGCTTACGGCTCGATTCGGACGTGCTCGGGGTCACGCGCGGACTTCGTAGCGTGCACCCGGCCGAGGCCAGCTGGGGTCGATGAAGTCGGGGCGGTCGACCCGGTGGAAGCAGCGCACCAGGAACTCGGTGAACGTTCCGGCGGTCTCGAACCACTCGCCCTCGTCACTGCTGATGATGATCCGCCACTCGGCGGGATCCTCCTCGACGGCGCGGAAGAAGTACCGGCTGCCGTGCTCGTCACTTCCCCATAGCAGTAGAACGCCTGATCGGGCGTCGGACTCGTCGACCTCCCAGTAGCCCTCGGCGATCTCGCCGTACCAGGCTGGACGCTCGGGTGGCGGGCCCCAGTAGCGGTCCAGCTCGGCCGGTGTGGTGTCCATCGGCCGGTCGATCGTCAGGTAACCGTCCACCGAGCCAGGGCCGTACAGATCGAGGAACGCCTTGAAGTCGGCCGGCAGCCGGAAGCCGAGGTACTGCTCGCTGGCCTCCCAGATCGCGAGCCTGGCCCAACCCCAGGACTCGGGCTCCCCGAGCCGCGCGCGGAGCTGCTCCAACGCGGTCTGGCCCTCCGAGTGGGGGCGGAAGGCTGCTCCGGTCAGCACTGCCACAGGAACACGGCTTGTGCGTGGGGCTCGCACGCGAAGGCGTATGCCTCGCCGCGACCGCCGAAGTTCATCGCTGTGGCGTGGTCCCGTCCTTCCTTGAGTTGGACGACGAGCCTCCTTTCCCGCGCGCAGGTCGGGCAGGCAGGGGTTTCGTCGTTCTGCAGCCGGGCGGGCTGCCCGCCGAGTTGGCCGAGGTCGTCCAGGAGCACCTGGGCCAGGAACCGCATCGGCCCGTCGCAGGTGGCGCACTGCGGCCAGCTGGCCCCGGCCGGGGCCAGCGGCACGCCGTCGGTGCGGGTGGTCGGCGCGTCGGGCTCTGCGGTTCCCGCGTACGTCATCAAGGTCGTTGTCACAAGTGGCGACTGTACGACAAGCCGCTGACACCGTCTCGGCGTCCCGTCATGACAGCGGCAGCTGCTGCACGCCGGGGTCAGCGCCACCGGGACCAGCCGGATCGCGGTGACGCACCTCCACGGCGACCACTGCCTCGGCCTCGCCCGGGCGGCTGCCTGCCGACCACCGGCGGCGGCACGCACGAACTCGGCTTCCGCGACGGCCTGGCAGCCGCGGTCACCGCTTACGCCCGAGAGCAACAACTGCTCACCCCGTCCGGCCCCGACTTCACCCTCACCGGCTGGGGTGGAAGGCGGGTTGGTGCAGGCGGCGCTCACCCCTGTGCCGGGCGTGGCGCACGGTGACCAGGTTGTCGCCGATCACGTCCCGCGCGCGTTCGAACAGCACTCCTCCTTTGTCGAAGACACGGTCGTCGAGCAGTACCTGGCGGGTCAGGTCGGCATCACGGACCAGGACCATGCTGATCGGCCCGAGCCCGATCGAGACGAGTCCGCTGTCCGCGGGGAGGGACATCAGGAATCCCAAGGGGTCTCTCAGGAAGCGGTGCGCGTGGCCGATCACCGGCAGTGCGCCGGGGGCCAGGGGAACGGATGGCAGGGGACGAACATCCTTCACGATCTCCAGCACCTCTTCTTCAGTTGTCGCGACCCCGACCCCGACCGCGCCCGCGCCCGGGCGCACGCTCGGCAGGTGACCCCCTACCCCGGCGGTCGGCCGTTCGACCGCCGGCCCGCGCCCATGTCCGGGCCGGGCCCCTCAGTAGGGTGCGTCCAGGCCATCGCGATCCGGCCGAGGCCGGGAATCCCGTACCGCTACCGCCGCCTCGGCCGAGGGAGCCTTCCAGTCTTGTCGCGAGCATTTCAAGACGTTCCCGGCCTGTGGGGACCGGAGTCGTTTCGGTCCCGGCGGCAGGGGCAGCCTGACCCCCACCCGGAAGACTGATCCAGCGTCAACCGGTGTGGTGTCGCAGGACGCACGCCTCGTACAGGCGTCACGCGGATCACGCACCACCGCTTCGAACCTCCGCCCGCCGACACGCTCCCAGTGGTCACCCGCGGTGGAGCGTTCCGTGTCGTCGTCAGCCCGAACGTCCGAGGAGCGCCACATGCTGGAAGAGCCTCGCACCGACCATGTGATCGTGGTCGGTGCCGGGATCGCGGGGACGGCCGCCGCGTTTCGACTGCGCCAGACGGGCCGGAGAGTGACGCTGCTCGAAAGGGAGGACCACGTCGGGGGACGGATGTCCGCCCGCGAGGTGCGAGCCGGAGGCGCTCTCTACCGGGTCGACCGTGGCGCGAGTTGGCTCTCACACAACTACGCCTCAATGGTCGAACTGTTGGAGGACGCCGGGCTCACCGGGCGGATGCTGCCCTGCTCGGACGAGCTGGGTGTGTTGCGCGACGGCCGCGTCCACCGCCTGTCCCTGGTCCGGAGCTCGGGCCTGCTGCGGACCGGACTGCTCGGGTGGCGCGCCAAGCTCAGGGCCGTCAACCTGCTGCGCGACCTCGCGGCGGCCCGCCGCCGACTGCGCTGGGAGGACATGTCCCGAGCCGCGGAGCTGGACCGGGAGAACGCCCGGGAGTACGCGCTGCGCCGACTCGACCGCGAGCTCCTGGACTACCTGGTGGAGCCGTTGTGCGGCAGCCAGTTCCTCGCGCCGGCCGAGGAGGTCGCCGCCGTCGGGGCCTTCTGCATCATGTGGGGCACGTTCGGAGCGGCGAGCTTCACCTTCCACGGTGGCACGGGCCGCCTCCCCGAATACCTCCTCGACACCCCCGTCATGAGCGCCCCCGGTACCCGGGTCGAACTGGGCGCGCAGGTCACCGAGGTCCGGCGGGAGGACGACGAGGCCGTGGTGGTGTGGGAGCGGGACGGCGAGGTCCGCACGGAACGGGCCCGCGCCTGCGTCGTGGCCGTCCCCGCCCCGGTCGCGGCACGGATCGTCACCGGCCTCGACCAGGACCAGCGCCGCCACCTGGCCGGGGTGCGTTACACCAGCGATGTGCAGGTGACCTTCGGGCTGCGCCGACCGCCCGTCGAGACGGCCCTGGGCGTCGCGGTTCCCGGCCGGGAACACCCCGACCTCTGCATCGTGCTGCACGAACACAACCTGGGGCCCGGGCGGGCCCCGGCCGGCCGGGGCCTGGTCACCCTGATCTTCCGGCACCACTGGAACGCCACCAGGATGACCGCCGACGACGACACCGTGATCGCCGACGCGCGTGCGGCGCTCGGCGAGGTGATGCCGGACCTCGCCGCGCACATCGACGAACACCGCGAGATGGCCGTCGTCCAGCGCTGGGAGAACGCGGTGATCGCCCGCCCCGCCGGCGGCTACCGGGACCTCGCCGCCTTCACCGCGAGCCTGGACGGGAACTCCCCGGTCCAACTGGCCGGCGACTACTTCTCCTACAGCACCACCAACGCCGCCCTCGCCACGGGGGAACAGGCCGCACGCCGCATTCTCGGTCTCCCGCTCACCACCGCCGCAGGAGGCGTGGGGCTTTGAACCGGAGGGGAAGGAACGCATGGCGAACGATCCCTCGGTAGCGCACGACCCCCCGCCGTACGGGGCAGAGGTGTTCGCGTTCTCCCACCCCGCGCAGACCGAACGCCTCGACTCCTTGGGCGATCTGTGCGACCCGGCGACGACGGCCGATCTGGCCCGGTGGGACCTTCCTGCCGGGGCGCGCTGTCTGGAGATCGGGGCCGGGACCGGGAGCCTGGCCCTGTGGCTGGCGGACCGGTGTCCGGACGGCGAGGTGACGGCCACCGACACCGACCTCCGGTTCCTGAGCCGCCTGCGGCACCCGGCCCTGCGGGTGCTCCGGCACGACGTGCGGACGCAGGGGTTCCCGCCCGGTTCCTTCGACCTGATCGTCGCTCGCAGCGTGCTGTGCCACGTTCCCGCCCGGACCGAACTTCCGGCGCGCATGGTGTCCTGGCTCAGACCGGGCGGCCGCCTCTACATCGAGGACCCCTCCTTCTTCCCCGCCGCCTCCTCCCCTGACCCCGTCGTGCGACGCCTCGGCGATGCCGTCACCACCACCCTCGCCGCGTCACTCGGCAGCGACGTGGCGGCTTGGGCGCGCTCGTTCCCCGCCCCGCTGGGCGGCTTGGGCCTGGCCGAGCTCGGCATGCGGGTGCACTGCCCGACGCTGACCGCGACGAACGCGGCCGGACGGGCCTGGGCCCTGTCCGTCGCCGATCTGCTGCCGGCCATGACGCGAGCAGGTGCGCTCTCCGAGGCCGGGGGCACCCGGGCGCTCGCCCACATCAGTCGTCCCGGCTTCGTCGACATCGCGCACGCGATGATCGCGATGTGGGGAGTCCGGCCACTGACCCGGCACACGGAACCGAGGTACGCAGGATGATCGAAGCATTAGCGGGCTCGGCCGTCTGGGCGGTTCCCGCACGGTGCGGACCGCACGCCGAGACTGCCGACGCGGCGGCGCTGACGTGGGTCGAGGCCACCGGGCTCTGCGAGACGACCGAGGAGTCCCTGGGCCTCGCCCGGATCCGTCCCGGCCTGCTGGCCTCCTGGTGCCACCCCCGGGCCGACGCCGCGGACTGCGCCCTGGTGGCGAGGTGGATGGCCTGGCTGTTCCTCCTCGACGACCGGATCGACGAGAGCGACCTGGGACGGGACGCGGACCGCCTCGACCACTACCTGACCGACCCGCTCGGAGTCGCCGTCGGTGGCCGCACGGCCTCCTCACCCGTGGGCCGGGCCCTGGCCGAGATCATCGACCGGGCCTCCCAGGGCATGTCCGACTCCTGGCAGCTGAGGTTCCGCCGCCACATCGCCGACTACCTCTCGGCGTGCGTGTGGCAGGCCGCCCACCGGCAGGCCAACCAGACACCGAGCCCGGACACGTTCCCGGTCCGACGCCGCGAGTTCGGGGCGATCATCCCCTCGTTCGACCTGGTGGAGCGAACGGAGTCCGGCTGCCTGCCCCCGTCCTTGTACCACTCCCGCCCGTACCAGGACGTGCTGATCGCGGCGGCGAACCTGGTGTGCTGGACCAACGACCTCATGACGGTGGAGAAGGAAGCCGCTCAAGGCGATCCCCACAACCTGGTCCTCGTCACCGCCCACCACCGCGGCCTCGACCGGAACACCGCTGCCCGCATCGTGGCAGAGGCGTGCGAGGACAGCCTGCTCACGCATGAGCGGGCCCGCCACGACCTCGCCTCGCTCACCCGGACACGCGACGCCCCACCCCGCCTCCGACAACATGCCGACCACTGCGCCGACGCCCTCATCGAATGGGCCCGCGGCCACCTGGAATGGGGCCTGCGCACGCCTCGATACGACAACCCGTCCGTCCCGTCGCCAGCGGAGGCGTCATGACGACGCCGGCCGCGCCGGCCGGCGGTCGCCCCGCCCGGGCCCCCGGCGGCCTGCCACTCCTCGGGCACGCCCTCCAGCTCGTACGGGCCCCACTGGCCTTCCTCGACACCCAGCGGGGCCACGGAGACGTGGTCGAGTTCCGCATCGGCCACCGACCCGTCTACCTCCTCAACCACCCCGACCTCGTCATGGCCCTGCTCACCGGCCCCGGGGGACGTTTCGACCGCGGCGAGATCTTCACCAAAGCGCGACCCCTGTTCGGCACGGGCGTCGCCGTGGCCGACGGCACCCACCACCGAAACCGCCGCCGTGTCGTCCAACCCCTGTTGAGCGCGGCCCGACTCCCCGGATACCTCGACACCATGGCCGAACTCGCCGAGGCCCTGACCGGTGCCGTGGTACCACGGCCAACGCATCGACCTCAACACCGAGACGGCCGCGCTGGCCCTCGACGTCGTGGCCGCGACCCTCTTCGGCCGCCCCCTCCCGGACGGATTCGCGAGCACCGTCCACCACGCCCTGCCCACCGTGGTGACCGGACTGGGCCTCAGGGCCTACGGGCCCGCCGCCGCCCTCCTCGACCGGTGGCCCGGCCGCGAACGACGGCGCTACCGGTCCGCCCTCGCCGACATCCACGCGGTCGTGGACTCCCTCATCGAAGCGGATCCGAACACCCCCGCCCTCACCCGCCTCTCCACCGACGCCGACCACGCACAACTCCACGACGACGTGACCTCCCTGCTCATCGGCGGCTCCCACACCAGCGGCGCCGCCGCGGCCTGGACGTTCATCCTGCTCGCCCGCCACCCCTCCATCCGCCGCCGGGTCCACGACGAGGTCGACCGGACCATCGGCGACCGCCCGGTGAAGGCCACCGACCTCCCCGCCCTCGACCTCACCGGCCGAGTGGTTCGCGAGACGCTCCGGCTCTACCCGCCGATCTGGCTCTTCCCCCGGCACACCGCCGAGGAGACCGAACTCGGCGGCCACCGGATCCCACCGGGCGCCCAGATCTTCTACAGCCCCTACGCCCTGCATCGAGACCCCCGGTGGTACCACGCGCCCGACACGTTCGACCCCGACCGGTGGAACCCCGAACAGCATCCCGCGCCCCCACGCGGCGCCTACCTCCCCTTCGCCGCCGGCGTGCACGGCTGCCCCGGCGGAGACTTCGCCCTGGCCGAACTGACCCTCCTCACCGCGGCGGTCGCCCGCCGGTGGCACCTCGACCCGGTACCGGGCAGCAGGCCCCGCCCCGTGGCGGCGGCCACCCTCGGCCCCACACCCGTCACCATGACCATCACCGAGCGCCCCAACGCCTGAGGTGATCCGGACGGTGCCGGGCTCCACCGTGGCGGCCTACCGGGACCGGCTGCGCGAACGGGACGCCTGATCCGGGCGGAGGGGCCGTTCGCCGCCCACTCCGCGCGCTTCCTGATCGAGGCGCGCAAACCGTAGGACGGTCCAGGCGCGGCCGCGCCCCGCCGGGGAGACCGGCGGGGCACGGCGGCGCTGGCAGGTGGCGGTGTCACACGGCGGTGTCACACGGCGGCGTCAGGCGGCGCCGCTCACGCCAGGGCGACCAGCTCCAGGTAGGAGTCGTGCCACAGGTCCTCGTCGCCGTCCGGGAGGAGCAGGACGCGGTCGGGCCGGAGGGCCTCGATGGCGCCCGGGTCGTGGGTGACCATCACGATCGCGCCCGGGTAGGTGCCGACCGCCGCCAGCACCTCCGCCCGGGAGGCCGGGTCGAGGTTGTTGGTGGGCTCGTCGAGCAGCAGGACGTTGGCGCCGGAGTGAACCAGGCCGGCCAGCGCCAGCCGGGTCTTCTCACCGCCCGAGAGGACCCCGGCCGACTTGTCGGCGTCGTCGCCGCGGAACAGGAACGCGCCGAGGACGTGCCGCAGTTCGCCGTCGCTCAGGTGCGGCGCGGCCTGGGCGAGGTTGTCGCGGACGCTGCGCGCCGGGTCGAGGGTGTCGTGCTCCTGCGCGAAGTAGCCGAGCCGCAGGCCCGGGCCGGGCACCACCCGACCGGTGTCGGGTCTCTCGTGGCCGGCCAGGATGCGCAGCAGGGTGGTCTTGCCGGCGCCGTTCAGGCCCAGCACGACCAGCCGGCTGCCCCGGTCGACGGCCAGGTCGAGGCCGGTGAGCACCGGGCGGCCGGCGTAGGCCTTGGCGAGGCTGATCGCGCCGAGCGGCATCCGGCCGCAGGGGGCGGGTTCGGGCAGCCGGATCCGGGCCGTCCGTTCGGCCTGCCGGGCGGGTTCGAGGTCGGCGAGCATCCGGTCGGCTCGGCGGGCCATGCTGCGGGCGCTGGTGGCGGTGGCGACGTTGGCCCGCATCCGGTCGGCCTGGGCGTGCAGGGAGGCGGCCTTGCGTTCGGCGTTGGCCCGCTCCCGGGTGCGGCGGCGCTCGTCGTCGGCGCGCTGGTCGAGGTAGGTCCGCCAGCCGGTGTTGTGGACGTCGATCGCGGCGCGCTGCGGGTCGAGGTGGAAGACCCGGTTGACGGTGTCGGCGAGCAGGCCGAGGTCGTGGCTGATCAGGACCAGTCCGCCCTGGTGGGCCGCGAGGAAGCCGCGCAGCCAGGCGACGGAGTCGGCGTCGAGGTGGTTGGTGGGTTCGTCGAGCAGCAGGGTGCCGTGGTCGGCGAAGAGGATCCGGGCCAGCTCGACCCGGCGGCGCTGGCCGCCGGAGAGGGTGCCGACCGGGGCGTCCATGACCCGGGCGGGCAGCCCGAGCCCGGCCGCGACCCGGGCGGCCTCGGCCTCGGCCGCGTAGCCGCCCCGGGACTGGAACTCGGCCTCGGCGCGGGCGTAGGCGTCCATCGCCCGGCGCTGGCCGTTCGGGCCGTCGGCCTGCGCCATCGCCTCCTCGGCGGCGCGCAGCGCGCGGACGGCGGTGTCCAGGCCGCGGGCGGACAGGATGCGGTCGGTGACGGTGGCGGCCGGGTCGGCGGCCCGGGAGTCCTGCGGGAGGTAGCCGACGGGGCCGGTGCGGGTGACCGTCCCGGCGGCGGGCGGCAGCTGTCCGGCGAGGGTGGCGAGCAGGGTGGTCTTGCCGGCGCCGTTGCGGCCGACCAGGCCGATCCGGTCGCCGGGGGCGATGTGCAGGGTGATGTCGGACAGCAGGAGGCGGGCGCCGACGCGCAGGTCGACACCACGGGTGGTGATCATGGGATAACGCTCCGAAACAGCGAACGGACACACGGGTGGCGTGGAGGCGGGTCCGTCAGCTAGGAGATTCGGGGCGTAGACATGTAGGCCAGGGTACCGGGGCGGGCGGAGCGTCCGCATCCGCATGACCGGCGGGTGCGCACCACGGCCGCGCGGGTTTCGGCCAGTGGGGCGGGTGTTGGCGCGTGGGGCCCTCTTGCCGGGGTGCGGGCCCCGCGCTTCCATGGGCCGCATGGGTCGACGTGAGCTCGTTCTCTTGACTGATCACAGTTCGACCGAAGGAAGCCGGGACATCCTCGCCGCCGCCGCCAGGGCCCTCACCGGCCGGGCGCCCGTGCTGCTCGACGCCCGGCACTTCATGACCGGAGGGGGCGGCCGGATCCGCCCCGACGACGCGGGCGGGCTGCGGCTGGAGGCGGACGGCCACGGGGTGGCGGCCGGCGCCGTCGTGGTCTACGAGATCCCGCCGCACCGGCGGCGCGACTTCGCGGCCTGTCAGCGGCTGCTGGGTGCGCACGGCGCCCGCTCGCTCGGCACCGACGTGCAGGCCTGGCGGTCGGCCACCGAGAAGGACCTCACGGTGGCCCGCTTCACCCGCGACGGCGTCGCGCACATGCCGACCGTCTCGCTGTCCCGGCCGAGCCCGCGGGCCGCCGCCGAGGCCTTCGACCGGCTCGGCGGCGACGTCTGGGCCCGGCCCTGTGTCGGGATGGGCGGCGACGACGTCTTCCACGTCACCACCCACGCCCAACTCGCCTCCGCCGCAAGGCGCTACGCGCAGGACGGGGCGGACTGGCTGATCGCCCAGGACGCCCGCAACTTCACTCCGGACGGCCGCCGCCACCAGTACCGGGTGGTGGTGCTCGACGGCCGGGTGGTCCGGGTCGTCGAACACCTGCAGGCGGACCCGGACGCCCCCTGCAACGAGAGCCGCGGCGCCGTCTCCGTCCCGCTCGCCGCGGCCGACCTGCCCTCGGGGCTCGCGGACCTGGCGATCCGCGCGGTCGCCTGCCTCGGCCTGCCGCTGGCCGGTGTCGACCTCGCCGCCGAGAGCGGCGGCGTGGTCTTCGAGGTCAACGTCCACCCGGCGTTCGGGCGCGGCGCCCTGGAGCAGGTCGCCGTACCGTACGTGGCCGCGCACCTGGGGCGTGGCTGACGGTTCCCGCCGGGCGCTCGGCGTCCGGGCGCGCCCCTGGCCGGCAGCCTGTGCGGAGCAGGCCGGCTCTCCGCATCCGAGGGCGCCCCCGGCCGGTCAGCTCCGCAGGATGGCGGCGAGGAGCGACGGGCGAAACAGCAGGGTGGGCGGGGCGACCAGCGACATCACCTCGTGGAACGCGGCGGTGACCGCCGGGTCGTGGGCGGCGCCGGCCAGCACCTTGTCGAGGAAGCGGTGCTGGAACGCGAGCAGGGCGCCGGAGGGGCCGCCGGTGGTGGCGGCGAAACGGACGTCCTCGGTGCAGGACATCACCCACGGGTTCTTGGAGGCGGCCGCGATCTCGCGCCGGGCGTCCCGGGCCGTGGCGTGGCCGATGCCGCCGTGGCGCAGGGCGGTGCGGCGCAGCGCCTGGGCGCAGAACAGGGCGACGGTGACGCCCTGCCCGTACACCGGGTTGAAGGTGCTCGCGGCGTCGCCGACCACCACCAGGCCGTCCGGGGCGCTGCGCTCGTAGTGCCGCCGGATGCCGGGGCCGGGGGCGAAGCCGCGCACCTCGCCGGCCGGCTCGGCCTGCTGGAGCGCCTCGCGGATGCTCGGGTCGCGCAGCAGGGCCAGCTGCTTGGTGAACCCGGCCTCGCCGGGCTCGGGTTCGGCGCCGCGCATGCCGGCGACGCTGACGATCCAGCGGTCGCCCTCGACCGGCAGCAGGACGCCCAGGCGGGGCGCGTCGGGGGCCTTGGTCTGCAGGTATATCGCCTTGTAGCCGATGTCGACGCCGGCCGGGCGGTGGAACAGCCGGGAGGAGTACGCGACGCCCGCGTCCACCCGCTCCTCGGGCACCGGGGGGTGGCCCAGCTCCGCCAGCCAGTCCGGCATCGCGGTCGCGCGGCCGGCCGCGTCCACCACCAACTCGGCTGGGATCTCCCGGACTTCGCCGCGCTCGGGCCCGCGGTCGCGGACCTTCACGCCGGTCACCGTGCGGGCCGACCCGAGCAGGCCGACCACGTCGACGCCCTCCAGGAACTCGATCGAGGGCTCGGCGCGGACCCGGTCCAGCACCGCCTTGTCCAGCACCGGCCGGGTGCAGGAGAGGAAGGCGAGCTGCGCCGGGTACTGCGCCATCCACCCCGCCGAGCTGAGCCACTTCAGATCGCCCGAGACGGCGACCCTGGTCGCGCCCGCCTCCGCGAGTTCCTGCTTGATGCCGGGCATCATCTCCTCCAGTGCCCGGTGCCCGGCCTCCAGCACCAGGTGCGCGTGCCGGCCCTGCGGCACTCCGGCCCGGAACGTGGGCTCCGCCGGGTAGCGGTCCCGCTCCACCACCACGATCCGTTCGGCGGACCCGCGCAGGGCCCAGGCCGCCACCGTGCCGGCCAGTCCGCCGCCGATCACCACCGCCGTGCCCCGTCCGGGGACCGTCTCCGAAGAAGTCATGACACGTAGCGTAGTCGGGCGGTGGCGTCCCCGTAGTCGCATCGACGGGACCAACGGGCCGGGCACGGGCGGCCGTTGGCGCCCGGACGCGCCGGGCGCACGACCGGCCCGGAGGCCGTCGCGCGGGGCGCCGGGGGCGGGCGGTGGGGGGCATGCGGGAGCGGGTACTAGACTCGGCGGGAGTTGTGCAGGCGCTTCTTCCGGTGCGCGGGCGCGCGGAGCCGAGGAGGTGAGAGCCGTGGAGTGCAGTAGTCCGGGTCGAAGTCGGCCCCGCCCCCGGTTGTCCCGCAGCATTCGCGGCCCCCGGCGTTCCTCCTCCCGTACGGCTCCCGCGCGGCGCTGACCTCGTCCTCGACGAGGTGCCGCCGGTCGCGCCGTGCGGGTGGTGGCCGGCCGGGCGCCTCCGGCCCGCCGTTCCCGGACGGCGGCCGGGCACCCACCGTGGAGGTACCCCGCCATGTCCGACTGGCGTGTGCGCGCCGTGCGCGCGAGCAAGCGTCCGTTCTCCCGCCCCGCCGGGGGCCCCGGCTCCGCCGACGCGCAGCCGGCGCCCGAGCACTCGATGGATCCGCGGCCCGACCAGCCCGTCGAGCCGGTCGCGCTGGAGCGCTCCGTGGTGGACGCGGCGGTCTACCGGGACGGGCGGCGGATCGACGCACCGGCCAACCTCGCCGACATCTACCGCGAACTGCCCGACCGGCCCGGCGCGATGGCCTGGATCGGCCTGTACCGCCCCGCCGAGGCGCAGCTGCTGGAGGCGGCGGACCGGTTCAACCTGCACGAACTGGCCGTCGAGGACGCCATCGTCGCCCACCAGCGGCCGAAGCTGGAGCGCTACGGCGACACGCTGTTCGTGGTGCTGCGCGCCGCGCGCTACCTGGACGAGGCGGAGGAGGTCGACTTCGGCGAGATCCACCTCTTCGTCGGCCCCGACTTCGTGCTCACCGTCCGCCACTCCCAGGCGCCGGACCTGTCCGCGGTGCGCCGCCGCCTGGAGACGGACCCGGAGCTGCTCGCGCTCGGCCCGGAGGCGGTGCTGTACGCGGTGCTGGACGCCGTGGTGGACGGCTACGCGCCGGTGATCGCCGGGCTCCAGCACGACATCGACGAGATCGAGACCGAGGTGTTCGGCGGCGACCCGCAGGTATCCCGGCGCATCTACGAGCTGTCCCGCGAGGTGATCGAGCTCCAGCGGGCCACCCGGCCGCTGCTGGAGATCATGAAGAGTCTGGAGGCGGGCTTCGGCAAGTACGGCACCGACGACGAGTTGCAGCGCTACCTGCGCGACGTCGCCGACCACGCCACCTACGCCGCCGAGCGGGTGGACGGCTTCCGGCAGATGCTGCAGAACATCCTGACGGTGAACGCGACGCTGGTCTCGCAGCGGCAGAACGAGGAGATGAAGCAGCTCGCCGAGGCCGGGCACGTGCAGAACGACGAGATCAAGAAGATCTCCTCCTGGGCGGCGATCCTCTTCGCGCCGACGCTGATCGGCACCGTCTACGGGATGAACTTCGAGATCATGCCGGAGCTCAAGTGGGCGTTCGGCTACCCGTTCGCGATCGGGCTGATGGCGTTGGTCTGCACCGGGCTGTACGTGGTCTTCAAGCGTCGCAACTGGCTCTGACGGTGGGCCGCGCCCGGCTCGGGCGCGGCGCTCGCGAGCGGCTCAGCCGTGCCGCCGCAAGCCGGCACGGGCCGGCCCGTGCCGGCGCAACCGGCGCCGACCGTACGGCTGTTCGGCCGGCGTCAGGGATTCGTCAGGGCGGCGGCGCGGCGCTTGCCCCGGTCCGCGCCCGCCGGTTGGATGAGGAGCATGAACCGCCCGGCACGACATCACGACCGCCCGCCGCATCCGCGGCCGCCGGTCCACGTCGCCGTGGCCGCCATCGCCGTGCGCTGATCCGCGCCTCCCCGCCGGAGGGCACGGCACGTGCCGCGCCCCGCCCCGTCGCCCGATCGGCGCGGGGTGCGGGCGGGCGCACGAATTCCGCATCTCGTCAGGTCATTTGAGCCCGCACCCCGGCCCGGGCAGGGCCGGTGGTGCCCCGCACCCTGGGAACGGTCATGTCCGAATCCGTCCTGTCCGCTCGTACCGCCCTCGTCACCGGCGCCTCCTCCGGCATCGGCTGGGAGACCGCCCGGCTGCTCGCCGAGCTGGGCGCCACCGTGCTGGTGCACGCCCGGACCACCGGGGAGGCCGAGGCGGCCGTCGCCCGGCTGGTCGACGCCGGCGCCCGCCGGGACCAACTCGTCGAGCTGGCAGCCGACTTCACCCACCTCTCGGAGGTCGCGGTGCTGGCCGGCACGGTCGTCAAGCACTACCCGGCGCTGGACCTGCTGGTCAACAACGCCGCCGCGCTGGCGCCCGAGCGCTGCACGCTGACCGACGACGGCAACGAGGTCTCGCTGCAGGTCAACTTCCTGGCCGCGCACCTGCTGGCCAGGCTGCTGCGGGCGTCGCTCTCGGCCTCCGGCGACGCCCGGATCGTCAACGTCTCGTCCTCGCTGCACCGGACGGCGTCGATGAACTGGTCGGACCCGCACCGGGTGAAGAAGTACTCGCGGGTGGCCGCGTACGCGCAGTCGCAGCTCGCGCTCACCATGGCGACCGCCGACATGGCCCCGGTGGGTTCCGGCATCACCGCCGTCAGCCTCAACCCGGGCCTGTGCGACACGGCGCTGCTGCCGCTGTATGGGCGGGCCGGCGCGCCGGCGGCGGAGGGTGCGGCGGCCGTCGTCCGGCTCTGCCTGCCGGACGCCGCGGTCGCCAACGGCGCCTACTACGACGGCGGTTCGGTGGCGCCGGTGGCGCAGGCCGCCCAGGAGGAGCGCTCGTTGAAGCGCCTGGTCAAGCTGGCGGACCAGTTGGTCGGCCAGGCCGCTTGAAGTCCTTCCCCGGAATCGGAGAGCACGCGATGTCCAAGCGCGCCCGCAAGAAGAGGGCCCGGCGGAAGAACACGGCGAACCGCGGCCGCCGGGCCGGGCAGGGCTGATCCGCCCGCCGCCGCTCACTGCCGCCCACCACCACCGCTGTCCGCCGCCGACCGCCGCGAACCGGCGGACACCGCCGGGCGCCGGGGACGGACGCTAAGGATGCGTCAAGAACGGCGCCCGGCGGTGTCAAGGAGCCGTCAGGAGACGGCTTCCCGCAGGTGGCGCGGCACTAGCGTCGCCCGGCGGAGAGAAACGGTTCTGCTCCGGTTTCAGCAGGAAACCCCGGCGGACCGTGCAACGGGGGAGAGGAACGTGCGGCCATGACCACCTCGGCAGCGGGCACGAAGGCCACCACGGGGGAGACGGCCCGGGAAGCGGAACCCGATACGGCGGGGGAACCGGCCCCAGCCCGGGCCCCGGCGCCGACCACGGCCGCCCCGAGCGCCCTGGCCCGGTTCGGGCAGGGCGTGCGGACGGTCGGCGGCCGTGCCTACTGGACCACCCCGCGCCTGGTCCGCGGCCTCACCGCGCTCAGCCTGGCCGCCCTGATCGGCCTCGGCGCGGCCGCCACCACCGTCCTCGGCGGGGCCCGCGACGGCACCGACACCATCGGCCACCAGGCCGCCCCGCAGGCCACCCGCGCCGCCGACCTCTACTTCGCGCTCAGCGACATGGACGCCCAGGCCGCCAACCTGCTGCTGGTCGGCGCCGACCCCGACTACACGACGCTGCGCAAGCAGACCCTCGACACCTACGAGCAGCGCCGCGCCCAGGCCGACGGCGACCTCCAACAGGCCGCCCAGGCCGCGGCCGCCGACCCGGCCGGCCAGCGCGCCGTCCAGCAGGTGCTCGGCCGGCTCGGCAGCTACGAGGCCCTGGTGGCCCGCGCCCAGCTGCTGGAGGAGCAGGCCAAGGCCCCGGCCGGCCAGCCCTCGCCCGCCGCCCTGGACGCCTACCGCCAGGCCACCGACCTGCTGCGCCAGCAGCTGCTGCCCGCCGCCGACCAGGTCACCGCCGCCAACGAGGCCACCGTCGAACAGGTCTACACCGAGCGCCGCGACGCCCTCGGCAGCGGCTGGTGGTGGCTGCTCGCGGTCGGCCTGCTCACGCTCGCCGCGCTGCTCGGGCTCCAGCGCGTCCTGGCGGTGCGCTACCACCGCGTCGTCAACCCGGCGCTGGCCGGCGTCACGCTGCTCACCGGCGTCGTGCTGGCGATCGGCCTGCACCTGGTGAGCCGCGCCGACGACCACCTGGTGACCGCCAAGAGCAACGCCTACGACTCGGTGATCGCGCTCGGCCGCGCCCGCGCCGTCGCCTTCGACATGAACGCCGACGAGAGCCGCTACCTCACCGACCCGTCCCGCGCGGCCGCCTACGAGCAGAGCTTCCTCGACAAGACCCAGGCGATCGCCCGCCTGGACGGCGCCACCCTCGCCGGCTACAACGCCCAGTTGGCGGCCGCCGCCGCCCGGCACCGCGCCGACCACGCGGCCGTCCCCTTCGGCGGCTACCTCGGCACCGAACTGCACAACATCACCTTCCCCGGCGAGCAGGACGCCGCCGAGCGGGTGCTGGCCGCCTTCCAGCAGTACCAGCAGGACGACCGGAAGATCCGCGGGCTGCGCGACGAGGGCCGGCTCAAGGAGGCGGTGACGCTCAACACCGGCCTGTCCCAGGGGCAGTCCAACTACGACTTCGACCAGCTGAGCACGGCCATCGGGGACACCATCGCGGTCAACGCCACGGCGATGGACGCGGCGGTCGCGGCGACCGACGGCGACCTCGACGCCACCACGGCGGCCCTGGCGGCGGGGGCGCTGGCGGCGGCGCTCGCGCTCACCGCGCTGGGCGTCCGGCCGCGTCTGCGCGAGTACCGGTAGCCGACGGCGCCGACGGCGGCGGGGCCCGGTGGCGGTGTGCGTCGCCACCGGGCCCCGCCGCGGGTCGGACGGCGAGGTCCGGGATCACCCGGATGGCGGGGGCCTGTTGGCGGGCGTCGGCGCTCCGGGCCCCGATCGGAGACGAGCAGGTCGCCCTCGGCGTCCTGGTCCAGCTGGCGCCGGTACTCGGCGTGCGGCCGGACGGCGCCGTCCGGGCCGGCCCACGGGCCCACGGTCCGGCGCGCCGGTGTGCCGGTTTGACAAACGCCCTTGCCGTCCCGGCGAATGGCAGGCATGGCCGACGAAGACTTCGAGAACGTCCTCACCACGGTGGGTCCCCGGCTGCGCGCCCTGCGACGCGAGCGCGGCACCACCCTCGCCAAACTGGCCGCCGCCACCGGGATCTCGCTCAGTACGCTGTCCCGGCTGGAGTCCGGGCAGCGCAAGCCGACCCTGGAACTGCTGCTGCCGCTGGCCCGGGAGTACCGGGTGCCGCTGGACGAACTGGTCGGCGCCCCGGCCACCGGTGACCCCCGGGTCCACCCCCGCCCGGTGACCAGGAACGGCCAGACCATCATCCCGCTCACCCGCCACCTCGGCGGTCTGCACGCCTTCAAGCAGATCATGCCGCCCGGCCGGGGCACCGAGCCCGAGTTGGAGCTGAAGGTGCACGAGGGCTACGAGTGGCTGTACGTCCTGTCCGGCCGGCTGCGGCTGGTGCTCGGGTCGCACGATCTGGTGCTGACGGCCGGTGAGGCCGCCGAGTTCGACACCCGCACCCCGCACGCCTTCGGCAACGCCGGGCCGCAGCCGGTGGAGTTCCTCAGCCTGTTCGGCCCGCAGGGTGAGCGGATCCATGTCAGGGCGCGCCCGGGAACCTCCGTTCGGTAGGTTCGTTCCCTGACAGCGGGGGTTTTCCGTTCGGGTCTCCCGCCAGGCCGTCGGGAGGGGCCGAGAAGATGAGTGTCCAGCAGAGCACGGAGTCCGGCGAGAGCGGTGGAACCGGGGAACGCGGCGCGGTGGGTGCGGCCGAAGTCCCGGGCGCGGAGGGGGCCTTCGGGGCCTCCGGCGGTGGCGCCGGCCGGGCCGGCGGTGGTTCCGGCGGCGGGAGCGGCGGCAGCGGCCCGACCGGTGGGGCCGACGGCCCCGGCGGCGCGGAGCCGGACGCCAAGAGCGGGCGGAAGAAGCGCCCGTTCTGGCAGGAGCTTCCGATTCTGCTGGTGATCGCCCTGCTGCTCTCGCTCGGCATCAAGACCTTCTTCGTCCAGGCCTTCTCGATCCCCTCGGGTTCGATGGAGCAGACCCTGGCGATCGGCGACCGGGTGCTGGTCGACAAGTTGACGCCGTGGTTCGGTGCCGAGCCCGAGCGCGGCGAGGTGGTGGTCTTCCGCGATCCGGGCGGCTGGCTGGAGAGCGTTCCGACGCACGCGGACGGCTCGGTGATGAGCTCGGTCCAGAAGGTGCTGAGCACCGTCGGCCTGATGCCCTCGGCGGACGAGAAGGACCTGATCAAGCGGGTGATCGCGGTCGGCGGGGACACCGTCGAGTGCAAGGCGGGCAGCCCGCTGAAGGTGAACGGCGTCGCACTGGACGAGCCGTACCTGTTCCCCGGTTCGGCGCCCTGCGACCAGGATCCGGTGGGCACCGTCACCGTCCCCAAGGGAAAGCTCTGGGTGATGGGCGACCACCGCAACAACTCGCGGGACTCCCGCCCGCACCACAACGAGACCGGTGACGGCTTCGTGCCGGTGGGGAACGTGATCGGCCGGGCCTTCGTCGTCGCGTGGCCGCTCACGGACTGGTCCACCCTGCCCGTCCCGGACACCTTCGACAAGGTGCCGGCGGGCGCGGCCGCGCCGGTGGAGGCGCCGTCGGCGCCGGACGCGCTCGGGTTGGCCGCCGTCGTGCCGGTCGCCCTGTGGCGCCGCCGCCGTGGCGTGCGCCGGGGTCGCCGCTCAGACGGGTGAGGGCTTCGGCGGAACTCCTCCCGCCCTTCTCTACACGCCTGTAGAGTTTCCGGGGTGAGCTGCACGCCTGGTCGCGAGGCCGCCCGACCGGGGAGGCCGCGCGCCGGAGCCGGGTCGGGAGGCGGAACCGTGGTGGAGAGTCGGCGCAGTCCTGAATCCGTCGGGGAACCGGCAGGCCCGGACGTCCAGTGGGTGTACCAGCCGGTCGAGGTGGATCTCGGCGACGGCACCTGGGCGTCCGGGCGGATCAGCGGCTGGTGGCAGGACTCCGCCGGGCAGCGGTGGTGCCGGTTGCGGGTGAGCCGCAGCGGGCGGCCGGCCGGCTGGGAGCGGTTCGACCCGGCGCGGGTCCTGCTGCTGCCGGTCGCCGGGCTCTGAGGAGGCGTCGGCCGGGACCGGGTCGGCCCGGCCCGGCTTGATGGGAGCCGGCTTGATCGGAGCCGGCCTGGTCGGAACTGGCCTGATGGGAGCCGGCTTGATCGGAACCGGGCCGGTGGATCCGGACGTCCCTCGGGACGGCGATCACGAAACGTTGTCCACACGAGATTCACAAAATATGACGGCATGTGCGATTCTGTGCAGCGCCCCGTGACCCGCCCCATCCGTGTCGGCACTTTGGGGGGCCGGGGACCGCCGACATGCCACTTCAGCGACCGGGGACGACGTGAGTTCCGAGATCTACTTCAGCAGCAACTACCGCGACCTGTGCGAGCAGCACGGCACCGGCGCGGGCTTCCAGTTCGAGTTCTCCTGCTACCGCTGCTCCGACACCTGGCGCTCGTCGTTCGAGGCGTTCACCACCGGCCAGGTGGCGGGCTGGATCGGCAAGGGCGTCAGTGCCGCCTGGAACCTGATCGGCGGCAACGCCAACACCATCAGCAACGCCGCCGACGGCCTGGCCGGCCACACCTGGGGCAACGCCCGCGACGCCGCCTTCCAGCGCGCGATCACCAACGCCCAGGTGCACTTCAACCGCTGCGCCCGCTGCACCCACTACGTCTGCGGCCGCTGCTTCGACCCGGGCCAGGGCCTGTGCCACAACTGCGCCCCGGACACCGCGGCCGAGGCGATGGCGGCGCAGCGGCGCGGCCTCAACGACATGGTGTCCGACCGCTCCTACCAGCAGGGCCAGCAGTCCGGCGCCGAGTTCGACGTGCGGACGCCGCGCCAGCTCGTCTGCCCGCAGTGCTCGGCGGAGACGCACGGCACGCCGTTCTGCCCGGGCTGCGGCCACCGGCTCGCCCAGCCGGCCCAGTGCGGCCAGTGCCACCAGGACATCCCGGAGGGCTCGGCGTTCTGCCCGTCCTGCGGCACCAGGCGCTGAGCCCGTAGACCCCGCGCGGATCACGCGCACCTCGCGACGGCGGGGCGCCCCCGGACCAGGATCCGGAGGCGCCCCGCCGTCGTCGCACGTCCCGTCCGGGTCAGCCGTACGAGACGTTGGCGCACGGGTCGTCGTCGGCCGACCGGGCGGCGTTGGCGACGCTGCTGGGCACCGGCGCCGGGGCGGCCGGGGCCCCGCCGGGCGACCCGGAGGCGGCCGGGCCGGCGGCACCGGCCGGGTTGGCGGCGGCGAAGTCGTGGCCGAGCACCACGCTGACGCCCTTGCCGCCGGCCTGGACGGTGGCGCCGGGGAAGAGCTTCGCGACCGCGTCGGCGGCGGCGCGCTCGCCCGCGCCGTACTCGACGACCGTGGTGGCGCGCGGCTTGCCGGCCGCGTTGCCCACGCTGGTCACGGTGTAGCCGGCGCCCTTGACGGCCTCCGCGGCCTTGCCGCCGAGCCCGGTCGCGCCGGTGCCGTTGAGCACGGCGACCTTCACGTCGGCGGGCTTGGCCTCGCCGCCCTTGGCGTCCGGCACGGGGGCGGTGGTGGTGGTCTCCGCGGCGGGGGTGCCCGGTGCGGCGGAGTCCGTGGCGGTCGGAGCGGTGGCGCTCGCGTCCTGGCCGTCCAGGGTGCGGTCGGCCTTGAGCGCGGCCCAGAGCTGGTCCGCGTCGGGGTGGACCAGGGCGACCCGCGGGCCCTCGTAACGCCACGGCGCCGTCACGAACTTGACGTCGTGCAGGTCGACGTCCTTGAGCGACATGGCGAAGGAGAGCAGCTTGGCCGCCGAGCCGAGGTCGGGGTCGACGGTGAGCGACTTGGTCGCGGCGTCGGCGAGCGGCAGGAGGGTGGTCGGGTCCATGCCGCGGGACTTGACCTCCTTGATGAGCGAGGAGAGGAAGGCCTGCTGACGCTTGGTGCGGCCGATGTCGGAGCCGTCGCCGATGCCGTGCCGCACCCGGACGAAGTCGAGCGCGGACTGCCCCTCCACCTTCTGCTTGCCCTTGGGGAAGACCAGCTTGCCCTTCCTGCCCAGGTTCGGGTTGAGATCGCCCTCGTGGATGTCGTTGGGCAGGCAGACCTCGACGCCGCCGACCGCCTTGGTCATCGAGGCGAAACCGTTGAAGTCCACCACGATGGTGTGGTCGACCCGCAGGTTGGTGAGCTTCTCGACGGCGTTCTGGGTGCAGGCCGGGTTTCCCTGGTCGGTGTCGCCGACCGAGAAGGCGCTGTTGAACATCGCATTGGTCTGCTCCTTGGTCCACTTGCCGTTCGGGAGCTTGCACGACGGGATGGTGACCAGGGAGTCGCGGGGGATGGAGATGCCGACGGCGTGCTTGTGGTCGGCGTAGACGTGCAGCAGGATCGCGGTGTCCGAGCGGGCGCCGCCGTCCCCGCCGCCGCCCAGGTCGCTGTTGCCGTTGCCACGGCTGTCCGAGCCGATCAGCAGGACGTTGACCGGGGTGCGGCCCTGGCCGTCGGGCGCCGCGGCGGCCGGGCGGTCCTTGCTGAGGGCGTCGCCGTCGAAGGTGGTGAGGTTGCTGTTCAGGCGGTAGTAGACGGCGCAGCCGCCGAGGACGAGGAGGGCGGTGCAGCCGGCCGTCGCCCAGAGCACCTTCTCCTTGGTGCTGCGCTTGGCCTTCGGTTTGGCCCGGCTCGCGCGGCTCGCTCGACCGGCCTGGCCGCCGTCCGCCGCGCGGCCCTCCGCGGTGCGCTCCGCGGTGCGCTCCTCGGATATGCGCTCCTCGGATATGCGGCCCTCGGGTATGCGGCCCTCCGACGAGCCGCCGGCTGCCCGGCGCGGCGATTTTCCGGCTCCGGGGGAACCCCTGCGACCAGACACGTCGTCATCCTCCACAGTTGCCACGAATCCCCCGTCGGACCGGCGGGCGTGCGTGACCGGGGCCGGCGCCGATCCGGGCAGGCCCGTCGCTAAACTTTTACACCGCTGTAAAAACTCAGTGGAGCATACTAGGCGCAGATGAGAAAACCACCTGGTCAGACCAACGGATCCGGTCGGTCAGGCTCCTCCGCGCTGCTCAGAACCCGTACGAGGAGCACGATGACTCACCGGATCGCACGTTCGATAGCCGGTGCCCTGGTGGCACTGTTGGCCGCCGTCGGCCTCACCGCCGCGGCGTCGAGCGCGACGGCGATGGCCGCACCCCGGCCCGTCGCGGCCGCCGCCACCACCGTCTCGGTCACCGGCTCCGGCCCGGCCGCCCCGGCGGCGGGCCCGGCCGTCTCCGCCGGCACCCGGAGCGATCAGACCGCACCGGCCGCCCACCTCGCGGCCAAGGACCAGAAGAAGAAGTCGGGCTTCTTCGCCAAGCTCGGCAAGTTCCTGATCGTCGTGATCATCCTGATCATCCTGTTCTTCGTGCTGCTGATCGTCGGCATTGTCTACGCGGCGAAGCGGATCTTCGGCCGCCGCAAGTGAGCCGTGGTGGCCCGCCCCGGCGCCGCAGCCGCGCCGGGGCGGGCCACCCGGGCGCGATTGGCCCTGGGCACGGCGAACGGCCGGACCGAGGATGGGCCGCATGAGCGACTACCCCGGCCACCGGACTCCCGACGGCCACCGGACTCCCGACGGTCACCAGGCCTCTGACGGTCACCCCGTCCCCGACGGCCGCCGGGCCCGTGACGGCCACCGGAGCCGCGACGACGGCCACCGGGCCCCCGACGCGCTGCGCCCCGAGAGCCGGATCGTCCACCCGCCCCTCGCGGACACCACCGGCAGCCGTCCGATGGGCGTGCCGCTGCACCAGAGCCACCTCTTCGCCTTCGACACCAGCGACGCGCTCACCCAGGCCTTCAGCGGCCCGGGCGGGGCCTTCTTCTACAACCGCTACGGCAACCCGACCGTCCGCTCGCTGGAGACGGCGGTGGCCGACCTCGAAGGCGGCGCCGGCGCGATCGCCACCGCCTCCGGCATGGGCGCGATCAACACCGTCCTGCTCGCCCTGCTGCGCTCCGGCGACCACGTGATCGCCCAACGGAGCCTGTACGGCGGGACCTTCGCCATGCTCGCCGACCTCGCCGAGCGCTGGGACGTGGAGGTCACCCACGTCGGGGGCGACGACCCGGCCGAGGTCGAGGCGGCCCTGCGGCCCAACACCCGGCTGCTGCACCTGGAGACCATCTCCAACCCCACCACCAGGGTCACCGACCTGCCCGGGCTGATCGGCGTCGCCAAGCGGGCCGGGGTGGTCAGCGTCGTCGACAACACCTTCGCGACGCCCCTGCTCTGCCGGCCGATCGAGTACGGCGCGGACGTCGTCGTCCACTCGGCCACCAAGTACCTCGGCGGGCACTCGGACGTCCTGGCCGGCGTCGCCGTCCTCGCGGACGCCGAACTGCACCGCGAGGTCTGGCACTACGCCGTCGAACTCGGCGCCGCCGCCGACCCGTTCGCCGCCTGGCTGACCCTGCGCGGCCTCCAGACCCTCGCCCTGCGGGTCCGCCGGCACTGCGAGACCGCCCTCGACCTGGCCGGCCGCCTCGCCGCCCACCCCGCGGTCGGCGCCGTCCACTACCCGGGCCTGCCCGGTCACCCCGACCACGACCTCGCCCGCCGACTCCTTCCCGACGGCCACGGCGGCGTCCTGGCCTTCGACCTCGTCGGCGGCCGCGAGGCGGCCCGCACCTTCACCGAGTCCGTCCGCCTGGCCGCTCTCGCCCCCTCCCTCGGCGGCGTCCACACCCTCGTGCTCCACCCGGCCAGCACCTCCCACCGCCAGCTCGACGACGCCGAGCTGGCCGCCGCCGGGATCGGCCCGGGGACAGTGCGGGTGTCGGTGGGCATCGAGCACCCCGAGGACCTGTGGGCGGACGTGGAGGGTGCTCTGGCGAAGGTGTGACAGCCGCCCGCCCGGCCCCGCAGGCCCCTGGTGTCGGTCGGCGGCGCCTGGTCAGCGGGGTTTGGGGCGGGCGGCGAGGAGGGCGATGTCGTCCTCGGCGGTGGTGCCGTGGGGCGGGGGGCCGGACGCGGCGAGGGCGTGCAGGACGGCGTCGAGGAGGTCGTCGAGGTCGCCGGTGGCGGGCAGGCGGAGGGCGGCGAGGCGGGCGAGGGAGGCGTCGATGTCCTCGCCGCGGCGCTCGACCAGGCCGTCGGTGTAGAGCAGCAGGGTCTGGCCGGGGAGCAGGGGGCGGGTGGTCTGCTCGTAGCTGCCGAGGCCGGTGCCGAGGGGCGGGCCGGTGGGGACGTGCAGGAGTTCGGTGGGGCGGTCGGGGGTGATGAGGGCGGGGGTGGCAGGTGGCCCGCGCTGGAGAGCGTCCAGCGGCCGCGGCCGGGGTCGGCGAGGACCAGCAGGCAGGTGGCGGGCCGGGCGGTGTCGTCGGCGGAGATGACGTTGTCGAGCTGGCGCAGGATCCGGTGGGGAGGCAGGTCCATGCTGGCGACGTCGCGCAGGATCGCGCGGTAGTGGCTCATGTCGACGGCGGCCTCGACACCGTGCCCCATGACGTCGCCCATCGCGAGCAGGGTGCGGCCGAACGGCAGCCGGACCGTCTCGTACCAGTCGCCGCCGACCACCGAGCTGCTGCGTGAGGGCGGCGCGGCACGCCCACGAGTGGGCGAAAGCTTGACCGTCCGGAGGCCGGGTCGTAGCCCGTGCCGGACTGTATTTGCGTGCGCGTACACGCAAATGTATGGTGCGTGCACACGCACACACCTTCCCTGGGGGACGCCCGGGGAGACCCGAGGAGAGACTTCCATGGACACCCACGCGGGCACCGGCATGGACACCGGCGCCACCCCGATCGTCCTCATCACCGGCACCTCCTCCGGGATCGGCCTCGCCGCCGCCGTGGCCGCCGCCCGCGCCGGGTACGGCGTCGTCGCCACCATGCGCGACACCGGACGGGCCGAGGCCCTGCGGCGCGCCGCCGCCGAGGCGGGCGTCGACGGGCGGATCGAGGTCGAGCGGCTGGACGTCACCGACCCGGCCTCCGTCGCCGCCTGCCTGGAGACCGTCCTCGCCCGGCACGGCCGGCTCGACGCGGTGGTCAACAACGCGGGCGCCGGACACGTCGGCACGATCGAGCAGGACGGGACGGCGCCGGTGCGGGCCGCCATGGAGGTGAACTTCTTCGGCGTGGTCGAGGTCACCCGGGCCGCGCTGCCGCACCTGCGGGCCACCGGCGGCCGGGTCGTCACCGTGACCAGTGTCGGCGGCGTGGTCGGACAGCCCTTCAACGAGGCGTACTGCGCCGCCAAGTTCGCCGTCGAGGGCTTCATGGAGTCGCTGGCGCCGGTCGCCGCCACCGTCGGCGTGCACGTCACCGTCGTCGAACCGGGCGCCGTCGCCAGCGAGTTCATCGGCAACCAGGACCTCGACCTGGCCGCGTTGACCGCCGCGGCCGGTCCGTACGCCCCCGCCCTCCAGGCCTACGTCGACCGCACGCTGAAGGCCTTCGGCCAGGCCCAGACCCCGGAGCAGACGGCCGCCCCGATCGTCGCGGCCCTCACCGCCGAGCGCCCGCCGCTGCGGGTGCAGACCTCCGAGGCGGCCCGGGCCTTCGTCGGCACCAAGCTGGCCGATCTGGACGGCTCGGCGGTGCGGCGGATGACGGGCGGCTGGGTGGCCTGACGGGCCGACGGTCGCGCTCGGGGCGACACGGGGCCGGCCGCCGTGGTGGGAACGGAATGATCACCGGTCATACTTGGGCGGCGGTGCCCGACACCGGACGCCGCGGGCCGTGCCGGCACCGCCCGGCGCAGCCCGCCCCGCCAGTCGCCCCGTCAACCGTCCCGTCAACCGCCCCGCCAGCCGCCCCGCCCAGACCGGAGGAACCGATGAGCAGCCACCTGCCGACCCACCGCCCGGCGGCCGGGGCCCCGGCAGTGCCGTGGAACCGGCAGCGGCTGCGCAGCAACAACGAATGGCTGCTGCTCGAACTGCTGCGCACCGGCGGCGGCTCCTCGCGCGCCCAACTCGCCCGGGACACCGGCCTGTCCAAGCCCACCGTCTCCGCCGCCCTGGCCGCGCTGGAGCAGGCCGGGCTGGTCCGCGAGGCCGGCCGGCTGGCCCCCGAACGCGGCCGCACCGCCGTGCTGTACGAGGTCGACCCGGTCGCCGGGCACGTGCTCGGCGTGGACATCGGCCGGGCCAGGCTGCGGGTCGCCGTCGCGGACCTCGCCGGGACGGTCGTCGCCCGCCGGGACGTGGCCAACCGGGGCCGCTCGGCGAACGCCGTCGCCGACGCCGTGGTCGCCGCCGCCCACGAGGCCACCGCCGAAGCGGGCCTGGCCGCCGCCGACATCGTGCACGCGGTGATCGGCACGCCGGGCGTGTGGGACGACCAGCGGCGCGGCGTCCGCTACGCCACCAGCCTGCCCGGCTGGGGCCGGCCCGGCCTGTTCGACCGGATCGGGGAGGGGCTGGGGACGGCCGTCACCGTCGCCAACGACGCCAACCTGGCCGCGCTCGGCGAGTACACGCTCGGCGCCGGCCGGGGCAGCCGGATGTTCGCCTACCTCCTGGTCGGCACCGGCCTGGGCGTCGGCGTGGTCAAGGACGGCGAACTGCTGCTCGGCGCGCACGGCGCGTTGGGCGAGATCGGCCTGGTGCCGCTGCCCGCCCGCCCCGGCGAGCCTCCGGCGACCATCGAGCAGGAGGCCGCTGCGGACGCCGTGGTGCGCACCGCCCAGGACCTCGGGCTGGGCGGCGCGCCCACGGCCAAGCAGGTCTTCGAACGGGCCCGGGCCGGTGATCCGGCGGCGGTGCGGGCCGTCGACCGCGAGGCCGGGCAACTCGCCTATGCCGTCGCCGTGTTGTCCGCCGTGCTGGACCCCGACCTGGTGGTCCTCGGCGGCGGCATCGGCAACAGCGCGGACCTGCTCCTGGAGCCGCTGGAGCAGGCCCTGCACCGGATTGCCCCGATGCGGCCGACGCTCGCGCCGAGCCTGCTGGGGGAGGAGGCGGTCCTCCTCGGCGCGGTCGCCACCGCCCTGGAGACCGCGCGCCCCGAGGTGTTCGAACGCCGGACGGCGGGGCTGCCCTAAGGGCCGCCCGCGGATCGGCTGGTGGATCGGCTGGTGGATCGGCCGGTGGCTCGGTCGGGCTCAGCGAGTGGTTCAGCGGCCCCGGCTCTGCGGGTGGCTCAGCCGGTGGCCAGGGTGAGGCCGTAGGCGCTCAGGATCGGGTTGACGGGCTGGAAGTAGGTCTCGCCGCCCGAGGTGCAGTCGCCGGAGCCGCCGGAGGTGACGCCCTGGGCCTGGTCGCCGGAGATGAACGACCCGCCGGAGTCACCGGGTTCGGCGCACACGCTGGTGCGGGTGACGCCGTAGACGCTGCCCTCCTGATAGGTGACGGTGGCGTTGACCTCCTCGACGGTGCCGCAGTGCCAGCCGGTCGTGGAGCCGGAGCGGCAGACCGAGGACCCGACGGGCTGCTCGGTCGATCCGGCGACCGTCACCGCGCCGCCCGCGTAGTCGTTCACCTGCGGCTGCGCCGTCCAGCCCGGGCCGGCCTGCACCCAGGAGTAGTCGTTGCCGGGGAAGATCGAGCCCTGGAAGGTGCCGATCGAACTGCCGTCGGAGGCCGTCGCGTTGGAGCCGGGCTGCCCGCAGTGGCCGGCGCTGACGAAGCCGGGCCGGCCGTTCTGGGTGACGGGGAAGCCGATCGAACAGCGGGCGGCGTTGTCGATGTAGTACGCGTTGCCGCCGTGCAGGTCGGCGAGCGGCCGGGGCGTGACGGTGGCCCGCTCGACCCGGACCAGCGCGCGGTCCACCCCGGAGCGGCGCAGGAAGTCCTCGGTCCGGGCGGTGTCGGAGGACCGGACCACGACGGCGTTGGTGCGGACGTCCACGGACCAGAGCGGCGTGGCGGCGGGCGTGGCGGTCCGGGCCGCCCGGTCGAGTGCGGCCTTCGCCCGGTCGAGGTCGGCCAGGGCGTTGCGGACGACGGTGGCCCGGCCGCCGTGCGCGGTGATGGTCCGGGCGGCGGAGGCGTCCGTGGTGGCGACCACCAGGGTGGCGTCCGGCCCCTCGACCCAGGCCCCGGCCCAGCGGGCGCCCAGCACGCCGGCGAGCGCGGTCCGGACCTGGGCGGCCCTGCTCTCCCCGGCCAGCCGGTCGGCGGCGGCCTGCGGGGAGAGGCCGAGGTCGCGCCGGAGCGCGGGGAGCAGCGCGGCCGGGACCGGGGCGGTGCGGGCCGTGGGGGCGGCGAGGGCGGCGGCTATGGACGGGTTGTCAGCGGGCGCGCCGACGGCGGGGGCGGCGGTCAGGGCGACGCCCGCGAGCGCGGTGGCGACCGCGAGCACACGGATGCGGAGCATGGGGGGTCTCCTCGTTCGGCGTGGGGGTTGCCGGAACGGTAGCGATCCGCGTGCAATGCCAGGAACATGCCGGATTCCCCTGCACTCCGGCGCTATACCCCTGTTGGGGCGGTCGGCGGTTCGGCGCGGCGCCAGCGCCGCGCCGACGAGCAGGCCGAGCGCGAGCGCGCCCAGCGGTCCCGCACCGGAGCAGACATCGACCTGACGTGGTCCGCGGGGGGTGTCGGCCGCTGGAGCGTCACCGGTGCCGGCCACGACCGCCGCCTGGACGTCACCCTCAACACCACCGACTTCGCGGCCGACATGTACGAGATCCGGGAGAACGGCTACTACATCTCCCGCCACCCCTACGAGCACCAGGTCGACGACGCCGTCCGGCAGCTGCTCGCCGACGGCGTCGAGATCGGAGAGAGGACACCAGAGCCCACCCCCGCCTCGCCCACCCAGCCGGCCGTCGACAGCCCCGCCGGCCGATGGCGCCAGGGCCCACCCCCTCCCACCCGAACGGAAGGACGTGACCATGCTCGAACAGGGGGAATCCGCCCCTTCTCTGTGTCACATGATCGGGCGAAGCATGGAGTCATAGCGGGGCGAGTCTGGGTAGGGCTGCATCGTGCCCATCCAGGTGTAGCCCCATCGTTCGTAGAGTGCTCGGACCTTCGGGTGGTCCTCCTCGACCAAGAGGTGGGAGCGATCCTCCGGCCTGTGCGACAGCAGTTCCTCGTGCAAGGTGCGTGCAACGCCCGTGCCACGCCACTCCTTACGGACCATCACCTCGCACAAGGCAAAGGTCCTGTTATCGGTCTCCTCCAGCAGGTCGGCTGGCACCGGAGTGATCAGTCCGCCCCACCGGTACGCCGCCGTGCGTCCAAAACCGTAGGCGTACCCGACCACCGAGCCATCGACCTCTCCTAGCGCGCAGCCCCAGCGCGGCCCGGCAGCATGGCGGTGAAGGCGTTCGGTGAAGCGTTCGACACGGAAGAACGGATCAGAGGCTGCCTCCTCCGCGTACACCTCGGCGTACACCTCGATCAGTTGTCCCTCGATGACGGGCAAGTCGTCGGCGGTGTAGTAGCTGACGGTCAGGGTGGCGGCCACGCGGGTGCTCCTCACAAGGTGATCAGGACGTCGTAGCGTTCCACGAAGGACTTCGTCGTCGGTAGACCGAGGTCGGCCACCTTTCCTCGGAACTTGCCGAGACGCGTGGCCCAACGGGGGCAGTTCACTGAGGGATAGAGGGCGAGGGCCCCATCCGCCATGTCGATCGCCCGCTCCGGTTCGTCAGCGGCAAGGTAGCACTCGGCAAGGTGCACGCTCTTCGCGAACCTGTTACGCCTGAAGGCAGGGTCCAACAACCGCATGCCCTGCTCCTCCTGGTCGGCCGCCTTGTCGGCCTGACCCAGGTCCATGTGTGCCATGGCCGCAGCGCCAAGTAGCTCACCCGGGCCGACAAAGGCCAGCCACGCTGGCGGCGTTGTGCCGGTGGCCCTGTCCAGCGAAGTCTCGGCCCGTGCGAGAGCGCCTGCGCACCGGGTGCTCTCTCCGGAAGCCGCGTAACCGAGGGCGAGCCGGCCATGCAGCAGGGCGCTGAGGCGGTGGTCGCGGCTGTTACGCGTGGCATCCAGGGCCGCTCGGGCGATGGTGATGGTCTCCGTCGCCCGGCCAAGCTCCCAGCTCTGGCGGGACATATAGGCCCAGATGCGGGCCTGGAGCATGCGGTCGCCGGCCAACAGGGAGGCGCGCAACCCAGAGTCAAAATTCTGGCCCGCGCGGCTCTGGTCGCCGGTGTCGAAGGCGAACCATCCCGCGCTGGCATGTAGCTCGCCGATCACCTGGTAGAGCGCTGCTTCCACTCGGGGCCCGTAGACGCACCGGCCCATGGCGTCCTCGATCTGCTTGACGGCCTCTTCGGCGATGTCGGCGAGCTGCTCACCCCCGTAGGCGTCGTCCACGGCATGGAGTTCGTCGATGCTCCCCCGGATGCGCTCGACATCGGCCATCCCTATGCGCCCCGAGGTCGGCAGAGGTGCGAATGCAAAACCGATGAGGTTCCCAGTGGCGGCGATCATGAACTGACGACGGAGCACGTGATTCTCCTGAGGCTCGGCGGGCGTCTCTCCCAGCAGCGTAGATCGGGGCTGGACGGCCGCAAGCTGGCGGGCCCTCGCACCCGAAAGAGTGAACCCGAGCTGATCCGCAGGCAGGTCGAAAACATCCGTGAGTGCCACAAGGTAGTGCATCTGCGGTAGTCCCGTCTCGCCAGAGAGCCACCGCCGCACGTGTCGGTCCGTCGCACTCCCCGGCTGACCGAAACGCCGCTCCTCAGCGGCGTTAACGGCTCGCGCCAGGTCACTCGCGGACAACGTGTTCGTGAGCATGAGACCCCGAAGGACTTGGTTCGGGCGGGCGGCTGCCATAGGGGCTCCTCGGTCCGGTGAGGCGACGCTACCCCCCGGCACCCCGCCGTCAACCCTCAGAAATGTCCGGGGGCCGTGAAGACGACCACGCTGGAACGTCCTATCCGAAGTTGTGTGACCGACGGTTGACTGAATGTCAGCAGCCGACAGGCGAAGTGAGGACATTGGGGCCTCATGAACCCTGCGGCAGCTCGATCACACACCGACGCTGCCGGTCTTCGGCAGCTACTCAGAAGGGACGCCTTGATGAGCGACGGCAACAACAACCACGGTGACGACAGCGGCAACCAGCACGGGAACGACAACGAGAACGGCGGCGACGAGTAGCACGCCATCACCGTCTAGCCCTCGGGTAGCTCCTGGCCGGCACTCGCGTACCGGCCAGGAGGAAGCCCGATGCGGTCTCCGTGCACGCAGGCCGGGACTCCCTCCCGGTTGTACCGGAAGCCGTCGGCAGGGTTGAACGGGTAATCCCCGCTGGGGCGTTCGAGCACGTCGAACGCCCCAGCGGGGAGCCGAAGGCTTGGACAGATCCAGCAGGCGTCGTGGTCGTCGTCGTTGATGAACGGCTCGGCGGGCATGACCGCAAAGTAACCCCCCACCGCCACGGCGAAGGAGGACAGACCGATGGCGAGACGCAACCCCAAGCGTGAGTACCGCGAGGTCGACGTGGGTCGGAGCAAGAGTGAGTCGAACCGACTTCCCCCCCCCCGGCTGGAGCCCGCTGGACGACTACAGGACGGCCAACGCCGCCAGCTGCCCCCTGTCCGGGGCTGGCGAGCTTCAGATCGCCGCCGTGCGGTCCTGGTGCACCTGCCCCGCCTGCGTCGCCCGCAGGAACGCCGCATGAGCACCGACGGAGAGGCGCAACTGTGAAAGTCAGTGTGATCCAGGGCGACCCGGTCCGGCACCGCACGGACGGTTGGACGGGCACCGTCGCGGAGACCCCGAGCAGGCTCGCCAACCACGCCTGGGTGAACCGGGACAGCTCCGACGACCCGTACCCGGAATTCGTCCTCCTGAGCAACTTGGAGGCCGCGGATTGAGCACCCCGCTGCCCGCCCGGCTCACGGGCGGGGGGATCGTCACAGATCGGCCCGACGGCTACCGCGAGGGGGCCTGCTGGGTCTGCCGCCGGGAGGCGCTGGTCTGCGCGGGCACCTCGCTCCAGGCCCCCGGTGACCCCCATAGCACCTGCCGCCTGATCTGTAGCGACTGCATCACCCGAGCCCGGACGCCCCACCGCCGTGCCGCACTGCGGGCCGCGCTCGACAAGCGCCCGGCGTAGAGCCTCGTGGACGACCAGGACGACTATCGCGAGGCCGCCGAGAAGGCAGCGCGCGGCGTCCCCACCCCCGTACCGGTCGCCGTCGCCTACACACTCTCGCTGCTCGCACTCATAACGCTGGCAACGGCGTTGATCGCCTCTGGCCGCTTCTAGCCGCTCGGGGCCCACATTCTCCCGGCCTGCCGAAGGTGCCTTGTCAGGCCGGGCGGCACCACCCGCACCACTGCTCGCCCGCACTCGGGCAAGCAGAGCCAACCCGATTGGAGAGGCACATGAACCACCTCAACCCCGGTGACCCCCAGGTCACCAACCTGACCCGCCGCCTGGACCACAAGGTCCCGGACGGCGACTTCGCGCCCGTGGGCACCGAGGTCTGACCGCAGTTCCACACTGATGCCGGTTAGTTGACGGCATGGGCGGGTCGGCCCGGATAGCCGTCCGAGCCGACCCGCCACTCCGCGTCGCACACCCCCTGATCAAGGAGAGCCCGCATTGAAGACCGCCATCGCTGACCGTGTCCCCACCGGCTCCTTCTTCGACCTCGACCGCAAGGACCCGGACCTGCTCCACCTGCGCGAAGGCGGAGCGGACCGGGCCCTCCCGTTCGCCCTGATGGAGTGCCTGGTGAAGTCCAGCGTCCCCTTCGCGGAGCACGCCCGCTCCCTGCGCAGTGAGACCGTGGCCGTGGCCGGTGCGTCGTTCGACTGGTTCGACGCCGAGCTGCCGAGCGAGATCGCCAACGAGATCAATCTGGAGGATTACGAGATCGCCGAGCACACCGACGAGCGCCGTGTGTCGCTGACCGGTGCCCTGGACCGCCTGTCGCTGGTCCACCCCGAGGGGTTCGCCCGCGTGCGCGAGTTCGTCCGGGGGCTCCTGTGGGTCGGGCTCAAGCCCGGGGTCCGTACCTCCTCGCTGACCAGCTCCAGTGACCCGGCGCTTCCGTACGTCATCGTGTTCTCCGACAAGGCGTCGCGCCACATTCCGCCGAACACCGTCAGTGAGCGGCCCTCCGGTCTCTTCCTGGCGGAGAACATCCTCCACGAGGGCACGCACCAGTCGATCAGCTTCCACGTCCTCCAGCACCAGGTCTTCGCCGACGGATACTCCTCCCAGACCTCCCCCAAGATCGAGATCAAGTGGCGGGCGGGACAGGACGAGGACCGCAACCAGTACTGGGAGATCGACAGGGCCTTCCACGCGACCTGCGTCTACAACCAGCTGCTCCGGTTCCGCCAGACCGAACTGCGCCGCGTCGACCTCACGCCCAACGAGCGCGCCTGCTTCCAGAGCGCCTACGACGAGGGGCTGCCGGCCGTCCGCTACCTCATGCGCGAACTCGAAATCCTGCGCGAGCACTTCACCCCCCACGGCGTGGAGCTGCTGGCCGACCTGCGCAACCAGACCGACCAGCTGTAATGCCACGCTGAGCAGAACCGAACGACGGAGGGTCAAGTGCTCGGGCACCTCATCACACACGACGACAACCTTCGGATGGTCCCCACCGACCGCCTTGAGCTGACCACCGCAGTCGGCCAACTCCACAAGGAACTGCGGGCGCTGCCCGACGGGGCCGACCTCGCCCGTGCCCGGGTCCTGACCCGCTGGATCGGCATCGGCCAGTTGAGCCTGGGGAACTACGACGACGCACGCACCTTCCTGCGGCAGTCGCTCGACCTGGCCGCGACTCTCAGCAACACCCACGCCGTCGTCGCCACTGGGCTCAACCTCGGCGACGCGCACCGCTACGCCGGGGACCTACGGGACGCGGACGCCCTTTACCGCAGCGCGCTGGGCACCGCGCGCCAGCAGCACCCGGAACTCGTGGACTACGCGCTCCAGCACACCGGCAAGGCCCTGATGGAACGAGGCGACCTTGCAGGTGCCCAGGCCCACCTGCAAGAGGCGCTGCGCCTGCGGATTGCCAAGGGCGACACCGAACTAGTCGAGTCCACGCAGGCCGCGCTCGATCGGATGGAGCTGCTGCTCGCCAAGGCCGCCGCATCCCCAGCCCCGGGCCTGACACCGCGCGACTGGAGCAGCCGGTGGACCTCCTGGCTCCAGTCCCGCACCACGACACGGACGCCGGCCCGCTGGGCGGAGGACTTCCCCGCCCTGCGGGACGCCACGCGGGCACTCACCGCACACCAGCGAGTGCACCCGCGCCACCTGCGCCACCAGCGTGATCAGTCGCTCCCCGCCGCCCTGATCGCCGCCATGGCGGAGGAGGCCGAGAAGGCCGTTGCCGCTGACGGATACCTCCACAACGGCAAGTGGAACGCGGCCGTCGGCGACGCTGCGAACAGCTTCGCCGAACAGGTCGACCTCGCCTCCGTCGTGGCGCGTTCCACCGGCATGGTCGTGGAGCAGCCCCACAGCGCCGTCTACATCGCGTACACGGAGGCAGGGCAGTTCCTCGACTTCCACGTGGATGAGCTGGGCTTCGGCGAGGCGAACCTGATCCTTTGCCTGCGGCACGAGCGCCCCAGCGGGGCGCCCCAGGTCAGTGCCACCGTCTTCATCAACGCCGACCGCTATCTCACATGCGCGCTTGCGCCGGGTGACTGCGTCGTCTTCGACGGAGCCCTCACGCCGCACGGCCGCACGCCTCTCAGCGCTGGAGAGAGTGTCACCCTCATCAGCTTCGGCTTCCGTGCGCGAGATGAAGCGCTCCGCGCACCCACGAACCTCCCCTCGGCCCCTCAGTAGACCGGAGCACCCCATGGAACGCGTTGCCCTCGTCCTTGCCCTGCTCGTCTACGCCGTGACCGGCGTCCGGTACTACCGCACGCCCCGGGACGAGGCCGACCTCGGCACGCTCCGGTACGCCCGCGTCGGCGACCGGCGAACGGTGGAGGTCTGGCAGAAGGGTCTGGGGTTCAAGGCCCAGGTCTTCGACACGTACTGACCATCTCGCACCCCCGCCGCCCTCAACCCCCAGCGGCGGGCCCGCCTCCGCCCTGCGGCTGCCCCCGCTGCCGCAGGGCGGAGGACTCTCCACCCTCCTCAGGAGTAGCTATGTGGGCCACCACCGAACAAGACCGGCAGGCCATGCTCAAGGCGCTCGTGATCGCCGCGCTGCCGGCCATCGCCCTCCGGTACGCCTCCGGCGTCGGCGTCAGAAGGCTCGCGACGGTTTACGGGTGCGACTCCAAGTGGCTCCAGGCCCAGATGATCAAAGCCGGGTACCGCGTCCGGCCGCTTGAGGAAGCAACCGGCCTGCGCCCCGCACCCTGGCCGTGGATGCCTATCAGCATGCCAGGGCGGAAGACGATGCCCTGAGTGGGCGCCCCGCTTAAACCGGAGCCTCCAAGCTCACGCGACGAGCGCGTAGCTGGTGAGCTGTACGTGTTTCCGCAGGCCAGGGGTTAAGTCTACGTCTGTGTACTTACTCCAGGCCGCGAAGTTGGCGACCAGGGCGACGGCCGCGGCAGCGGGCCCGCCGTTCAGCGCGAGCCAGGCGAGGTGGGCCGGGTAGGCCTGGCAGTCGGGCAGCGGCGGCCGGGCGGAGAGTTCGTCCGGGCCGAGGCCGCAGGCGGCGGCGAGGCCGGGCAGCGTGCGCAGCGCGGCGCTCTCGCCCTCGGCGAGGGTGGCGAACCAGGCGCTCAGCGGCCGGTCGGCGCTGCGGGTGGCGAGCAGCAGGAGGCTGCGTCGGTCGGAGGAGATGATCCGGTGCTGCTGGGCGGCGAGTTCGGCCAGGGCCGTGCGGGGCGCGGTGCCTTCGGCGAGCGCCGTGACGAGTGCCGGGGCGGCGTCGCCGGGTGCCAACTCGGCGCGCAGGTCGCGGATCTGGTCGAGGATCGGGTGGTTCACCGGTGCCTCCGTGGTGCGGTTCGGTCCCGGTGCCATTCCTACCGCCTGGCGGGGACCGGGTGGTGGCGACAGGCCGGGGCGGGCCCCGGGTCGCTCCCGGCCCCGCGGGTGCGGGGCCGGGAGCGGTCGGCGCGGTCGGTGGATCAGGACCCGGCGCAGGCGCTGGTCACGTCGCCGGCGGCGTCGGTGATCGCCCCGATGTTGGGCATCTTGCCCTTGGAGACGTTGTCCTGGGCGCTGGAGACGGCCTTGTTCAGTTTGTCGGTGGCCTTGTCGAGCTTGTCGCCGCTGTTGTGGTCGCGGAGCTTCTTGATGTCGTCGCCGACCTTCTTCAGGGCGTCGGTGGTGTGTTTGCGGCGCTCCTGGTCGGTGAGCTGGCCGACGTTGATGGCCGATGAGGCGAGGTCCTGGATGTCGCCGGTGATGCTGACGGCCTGTTTGCCGCAGTCGAGTGCCTGGTCGACGTCCTTGCACGCGCTGAGCAGTGGGGCGGTGGCGAGCAGCGCGAGTGCGGCGGCGGCCAATCGGTACGGTTTCTTTGTCATGTCTGTATCCCTCCCGCCGGCATCAACGCCTGATCGCCCACCCGTGGTTCCGCCCGATCGGGTGAATCATGGGTGAACCTTTACTGTCGGCCAGGAACGGGAGTTGATGGAACATCAGATTCCGCACTCGACTTCGCCGACTTCACGTCACGGGCGCTGCCCGTGACGTGAAGTTGTCCGGGACTGCTGCCGGTTGGCCGGTCCGGACAGGTCGCGCACCAGCCGGGCGAGGGTCGGTGTGTCGACCCCGTGTGCGGCGGCGGCCCGCAGGACGGCGCCGCCGACGGCATCCAGCTCGATCGGGCGGCCGGCCTCCACGTCGCGCTGCATCGAGGACTTCATCGACCCGGGCACCCGGTCGAAGGCGGCGAGCAGGGCCTGCGCGTCCGCCGGGGCGCCGGCCGCGCCGGAGACGGCCGCGATCTCGTCCAGGACGGTGAGCAGTTCGGGCCGGTGCTGGGTGCGCACGACGCCGACCTCGCTGCGGTGGCGGGTGGTGAGCAGCGCGAACGGGGCGAGGAAGGAGAGCTTGCTCCAGAGCATCGCGGTCTCGTCCTCGCACAGCGTGACGTCGAGGCCGGTGAGCCGCAGTTGCTCGGCCAGGTCCTCCACCGGTCCGGCCAGTTCGAGCACGGCGAAGGGGCTGGTGTGCTCGATCCGCCCGGGGGCGGTCCGGGTGGCCTCGACCCGGATCGTGCCGGCCGCGACCTGCCCGGCCGGGTACCGCTCGCGCAGCGCCGCGACGTGGTCGATTCCGTTGAGCAGCGGCACCACGACGGCGGAGCCGAGGGCCTGCGGCGGCATCCGGTCGAGCGCGGCGGTGAGCGCCGTCTCCTTGACGGTCACGAACGCGGCGTCGACCGGCTCGCGCAGTTCGGTGGCGGCCTCGACCCGGGCGGTGAACTCGCCGAACTGCCCGCTGTGGACGTGCAGTCCGTCCCGGTCGAGGACGGCGGCGGTCTCCTCGCCGGCCAGGCAGATCACCCGGTGCCCGGCGCGTGCGAGCAGTCCGCCGATCAGGCCGCCGACGCCGCCCGGTCCGAGGACGGCGATGGTCGAGGGGGTGGCCGTCATGTCGACTCCTGGGCGTGGGACGGGGGATGGGATGTGGCTGAGGACCTCGATGGTGGGGTCGGGCGGCCCCGGGGGCCGAGGAGCGCGCGGGGCGCGCCGCTCGGCCGGTCCAGGGTAGTGCGTCACCTGCTGTGCTGCCTGCCGGTCGTCATGACCGGTCGAGCCTCACAGCCGGTCGGCCCTCACGGCCGGTCGGGGTAGCGGTCGATCAGCTTCGTCAGGGCGTCGAGCCTGGTGAGGGTCCGGTCCTCGGGAAGCTCCTCGAGAAAGAGGGTCAGCCGTTCGACGCCGGCTTCCACGTAGGCGTCGATGAGGCGCTCGTCGCCCGGGACGTTGTAGACCGACAACGGTACGCCGTCGGCGGCGGCCAGTTGCTTCGGGACGTCGGCGGGGTCGGCGACGGCCGTGGGCATCCACACGTCGCCGTACGTCCGCACCCTGGCCAGCACGCGAGGTCCCTCGCCGCCGTGGTAGATCGGGGGCGTGCGCAGGGGCTTGGGCCAGGAGTGGATCGGGGCGAAGTCGATGTGCTCGCCGTGGAACTCGGCCTCGTCCTTGGTCCAGATCTCCTTGAGCGCGGCCAGCTGCTCGGTCAGGCGCGCGCCGCGGGTGCGGGGGTCGACGCCGTGGTCGCGCATCTCGTCGGTGTGCCAGCCCGCGCCGACGCCGAACAGGAACCGGCCGCCGGACAGGCGGTCGAGGCTGGCCACCTCCTTCGCCGTCTGGAATACGTCCCGCTGCGGAAGGATGGCGATGCCGGTGCCCAGCAGCAGCCTGCCGGTGACCGCCGCGGCCATCGACAGGGCGACGAACGGGTCGTAGGTGCGCAGGAGCGACCGGGGCGGCGGGCCGCCCTGCGGATACTCGGCCTCCGAGTGCACCGGGATGTGCGTGTGCTCGGGGGCGAACACCGCGTCGAACCCGCGTTCCTCCAAGGCCTTGGCCAGCCGGTCCGGGCGGATGCCCTCGTCGGTCATCAGACTGTGCACACCGAACTTCATCTCAGACCGCCGCCACGATCGCGGCGCGGTGGCGTGCCAGCCAGCCGTCCAGGGGTTCGAGGCTCGGGTTGAGCCGGCGCACCAGGTCCAGGTCGCGAGCGCCGGTGAAGTAGGCGGACGCCTCCGAGTAGAACTCGAACATGTTCGCCACCTCCACCGCGATCGGGTGTCCGGCGGCGCGCGCCTGTTCGTAGGTCTGCGGCCGGTAGGTCACCTGCTCGCCGAGGAGCTTGGTGAACTTGGCCGCCAACTCGTCGCCCGTGGCGTGCTCACCGGCGATGCTCACGGTGCGGCCGACGAACTCCACGCCGCGTCGCAGGACGCCCAGCGCGGTGCGGCCGATGTCATCGGCGGCGATCATGGCCAGCGGGTTGGCCGCCATGGGGGTGGTGAGGACGAGTTGTCCGTCGGCGTCGCGGTGCGGGCCCTGCCCCTGGGCGAACGCCTCGTAGTAGAAGGTGCTCTGCAGGAAGGTCGTCGGGACGCCGAGGCCGGTGAAGGCGGTGTTGGCCTCCGCCTTGGCGTCGAAGTGCGGCACCGCGTACGCGCCGAGCGGCGTCGGCACCGTACGGCCCAGGTGGGCGAAGTACGGCCGGGTGTCCTCCAGGGTGGACCACACCACGTGCCGCAGGCCGTTCGCCTTCGCGGCGCGGGCGGCGGCGTGGGCCTGGTCGATCTCCATCTGGGCCCGGTTCCTGGCCGCCTCCTGCGCCGGTGTCAGTGGTGCCCAGAAGTTGGTCACCACGTAGGCGCCGTAAGCGCCCGCGAACGCGCGGTGCACGCTGGCCTCGTCGTCCAGGTCGGCCCGGACCACCTCCGCACCGCGCTCGGCGAGCGCACGCGCCTGCGGGGAGCCGTCGTCCCGCGTGAGGACACGGACCGTGAAACCGCTGTCGGGGGTGTCGAGGACCGCGCGCACCAGGCCGCCGCCCTGCGCACCGGTCGCGCCCACCACTGCAATGATCTTCTGTTCGGTCATGCCTCCACCCTGGCACCGGTTCCGCCCTCGCGCGTGCCCCGGCGCTGGGTACCCACGGCAGGGGGTGGCAGCGCGTCGGCCTGCGGCATGACAATGGCCCCATGGCTGAGGACTTGGGCGAATTCCTACGGGCCCGCCGCGCCGCGCTGACCCCCGAGGACAGCGGCGTGCCGACGTACGGGACGCCACGCCGTGTGCCGGGACTGCGCCGCGACGAGGTGGCCCGCCTCGCCGGCATCAGCGTGAACTACTACACGCGCCTTGAACAGGGCGAAAGCCACCAGATGTCGGACTCCGTGCTTCAGACACTGGGCAGCGCCCTCCGGTTGACCGTGGACGAGCAGGCCCACCTGCTCCGCCTCGCCCGGCCCGCCCAGGCCCGGCAGACCCGCCACCCCTACGGCCCGGAGCAACTGCGCCCGTCCGTGCTCGCGCTGGTGGAGAGCACCATCGACCAGGCGGCGATCGTCGTGGGCCGCTACTTCGACCTGCTCGGCGCCAACCGGCTCGGCTACGCGCTCTACGGCCTCACCCCCGGCCGGCCCGCCAACCTGGCCAAGTTGATGTTCCTGAGCCCGGCCATGGCCGACCTGCTGCCGAACTGGCGCACCGAGGCGGTCCACACCGCGGCCTACCTGCGGATGGCCACCGGCGACATGCCGGACGACCCCGCCCTCGCCGACCTCGTCGGCGAACTGAGCATAAAGAGCCCCGAGTTCGCCCGCATCTGGGCCGCGCAGCCCGTCGCCGAGTGCGGACACTCGACGCGCCACTACCGCCACCCCCTGGTCGGCCCCCTCGAACTGCGCGAGGAGAGCCTGCGCGTGTCCGGCGACCCCGGCCAGCGCATCGTCTTCCAGGGCGCTGCGCCCGGAACCGACTCGGCGGACCGCCTCCGCATGCTCGACACGATCAGTTCGTCCTACCCCACGTAGTCGACTCGTAGCCGGCCACATCGCCGGCCACATCGCCGGCCCACCGGCGAGGGCCACCCCGAGCAGAGGGCCCGTCCCTGGTGTCGTGCGCCGCAGACCGGGCAGGTTCGAGGGCACGCCCTGCGCGAGCTGCGGGGTTCGGTTTTCCGAACCCCGCATTCGGGGGCCAGCCCGATCGGACGTGCGGCCGTTCGTGCCCAGGATGGAGGGCATGAACGGGATGACGACAGCCGCCGCGGCGGCGGCGAGTGGCGAGGCGGCGGGCGCGGCCCTGACCGGGGACGGGCTGCACCGGGAGTACGGGCGGGGCGCGGCCGCCGTCCGGGCGTTGCGGGGGGTGTCCGTGGCCTTCGCACCGGGGACGTTCACGGCGGTGATGGGGCCCTCGGGCTCCGGCAAGACGACGCTGCTGCACTGCCTCGCCGGGATGGACCGCCCCACCCGGGGCACCGTCCGGTGGGGCGGGACGGAGGTGTCCCGGCTGCCCGAGCGGCGGCTCGCGCAGCTGCGCCGCACCCGGGTGGGGTTCGTGTTCCAGGCGTTCAACCTGATGCCCGCGATGACCGTCGCGCAGAACGTCGAGCTTCCCGGACGGCTCGCGGGGGCGCGCCCGGAGCTGGCGCAGGTGCGGGAGGCGCTCGCCCGGGTCGGTCTGTCCGGGCGGGAGCGGCACCGGCCCGGGCAGTTGTCCGGCGGCCAGCAGCAGCGGGTGGCGATCGCCCGGGCGCTGGTCGCGCGGCCGGCCGTGCTGTTCGCGGACGAGCCGACCGGCGCGCTCGACCGGGCGACCGGGCACGACGTCCTCGACCTGCTGCGCTCCGGTGTGGACCTGGACGGGCGGACGTGTGTGATGGTCACCCACGATCCGGTGGCCGCCGGCTACGCGGACCGGGTGCTGCTGCTGGCCGACGGGCTGCTGGTGGACGAGCTCGACCGGCCGACCGCCGCACAGGTCGGCGAGCGGCTGAGCCGGTTGGGCGGGTGCGTGCGATGAGCCCCGTCCTCGCCCTGGCGGCCGGCCAGATCCGGCGCCGACCGGCCGCCTTCGCCGGGTTGGCGGTGGCGCTGTTCCTGGCGGTGGCGACGGTGACGCTGTTCGGTTCGCTGGTCGCGGCCCAGGTCACGGCCCCCGGCGCGGTGGCCCGCCGGCTGGTGGCCGGGCCGGGCCTGTTGCTGATCGCGGGGGCGTTCGGCGAGATCGCCGTCCTGGTCGCGCTGTTCGTCGTGGTCAACGCGCTCGGCTTCACCCTCCGCCAGCAGCACCGCGACCTCGCCCTGCTGCGGACGGTCGCCGCGACACCCCGTCAGGTGCGGCGGCTGGTGCGGGCCCAGGTCGCGGCGACCGTCCTGCTGACAGCCGTGCCCGGCGGCACGGCGGGCACCCTCGCCGCCCGGGGCTTCCTCGCCGCGCTCCAACGGCGCGGGCTGGCCGCGCCCGGTCTGCGCATTCCCGGAACGCCGGTGCCGGTGCTGGTCGCGCTGGCGGTGGCGCTGCTGGTCGGCCTGGCCGCCACCGCCCTCGCCGCCCGGCGGATCACCCGGCTCACCCCGGCGGTCGCGCTGACCGCCGACACCTCCGGCCAGCGGCGGACGGGCGTGCTGCGGGTGCTGGCCGGGCTGGCCGTCCTGGCGGGCGGGGCGCTGCTGCTGCGGCTCGCCGCGACCAGAGGGGCCGGTGAACTGGACAAGGCGGGGCAGGCGACGATGCTCGGCTCGCTGGTGCTGCTGGTCGCCCTCGCCCTGCTCGGGCCGCTCGCCGCGCGGGCCGTGGCCGCCGTGCTCGGCGCGCCGGTGCGGGTGCTGGCCCCCGGGGCCGGCTGGCTCGCCGACGCCAACCTGCGCGGCTACGCGGCCCGGCTCGCCTCGGCCGTGGTGCCGGTCGCGCTCCTGGTCGGGCTGTCGGGCACCATGCTGATCATGACGAGCACCGCCGAGCACGTGGTCCGTACGACCGGCGCCACGACCAGCGTCACCAAGGCGACGGACGTCTGGCTGCGCGAGGCGGAACTGGGGATGCTGGTCTGCTTCGCCGCCGTCTCCACCGTCAACACCCTGGTCGCCCTGACGGCCGACCGGCGGCGCGAGTTCGCGCTGCTGCGGCTGGTCGGCGCGACCAGGCGGCAACTGCTGCGGATGCTGTCCGTCGAGGCGGCCCTCACCACGGCGGTCGGCGTGCTGCTGGGTGCGGCGGTGGCGGCCGTCGCCTCGGGGGCGTTCGCCCGGGCGGTGACCGGGTCGGTGCTGCCGGTGGTGCCCGGCGCGGCGTGCGGCTGGGTGGTGGCGGGCGCGGCGGCGCTGACGGTACCGGGGATCCTGGGCACCGGCCTGCGGGCGATCCGAGGGCGCGCGGTCGAGGCGGTCGGAGGTGAGCGGGGTGAGCGGGGGTGAGCGGGGGTGACCGGGCCCTTCGCCGGGTCCGGTGGGGTCGGGCCGAAGCCGCATGGGTGGGCCGTCGGGGCGGTGAGCACGGTGAGGGCGGCGAGTGCGGTGAGGGCGGCGAGTGCGGTGAGCGGGAGTGGTGAGGCGGACGGTGGCTGAGCGGCGGCGGTATCTGTCGGTGCGCGGTGGCGAGTTGGCCTTCGCGCTGCTCGGGCTGCCGCTCGGCGTGCTCGGCGGGGTCTACGCCGTGGCCGTCCTCTATGCCGGGGCGTTGCTCTCGCTCACCGTGCTCGGGCTGCCGTTCGTGGTGGCCGCCCTGGCCGGGGCGCGCGGGTTGGGCGGGCTGCACCGGAGACTGGTCGGGCGGCTGCTCGGTGAGCCGGTGCCTGGGCCGGGGGCGCTGCCCCGGCCGTCCGGGGCGATCGCCCGGGGCCGGGCGGTGCTGACCGATCCGGTGGCCTGGCGGGCGCTGCTCTACCTGCTGCTGCGGCTGCCACTCGGGGTGCTCGGCTTCCTGGTCGCCGTCGGGCTGCCGCTCAGCTGTGTCTGGCTGGTCGGCTTCCCGCTGTGGGTGCGCCTGCTGGAGCCCGGGCCGCGACCGGTCGGCTGGCTGGACGTGGCCGGGGCCCCGGCCGGGCTCGCCGTACTGGCGGCGGTGCCGGCGGCCCTGCGGGCGGTGAGCGCGGCCAACCGGGGCCTCGCCCGGCTGCTGCTCGGACCGGTGCGGTCGCAGCAGCGGGTGCGCGAGCTGGAGACCGCCCGGGCCACCCTGCTCGCCGAGAACACCGACCGGCTGCGCCGCCTCGAACGCGATCTGCACGACGGGACGCAGGCACAGCTGGTCGCGCTCGCCATCACCCTCTCGCTGGCCGACGACGCCCTCGGCGAGGCCGCCGGTGAGGCCGCCGGTGATGCCGTCAGCGGGGCCGTCAGCGAGGCCCAGCCCGAGCGGGCCGCCCAGCCCGGCCCGAGCGGCGCTCCGGACGCCGAGCGCCTGCGCACCCTGGTCGACCGGGCCCGCCGACAGACCGACGACACCATCGCGGAACTGCGCCGGCTCACCCGGGGCATCCACCCGGTGGCGCTGGACGGCGGCCTCGCCCAGGCGCTGCCCGGGCTCACCGCCACCGCGCCGGTGCCGGTCACGGTACGGCTGGACCTGCGGGAGCGGCCGGACGAGGCGATCGAGCAGGCCGTCTACTTCTGCGCGGCCGAGTTGCTGACCAACGTCGCCAAGCACAGTGGCGCGGCGGCGGCGGAGCTGACGGCGAGCGCAGCCGACGGCCGGGTGCGGTTGACGGTGCGCGACGACGGCCGCGGGGGCGCCGCGCCGGGCGGGGGCTCCGGTTCGGGCTCTGCTCCGGGTGCCGGTTCGGGCTCGGGCTCCGGCGCGGGCTCCGGCTCGGGCCTGGCGGGCCTGGCCGAGCGGCTCGCGGCGGTGGACGGGGTACTGCGGGTGGACAGCCCACCGGGCGGGCCGACGACGGTCACCGCCGAACTGCCGAGCAGCCTGTGACGGGTGGCCGCGGCGCGGCCGCTCACGGCACCCGCTGCTCCCGGCTCAGGTGCCGTTCTCGGCGAGGTAGGTGAGGACGGCCTTCACCCGCCGGTTGTCGGCGTCGGTCGCCGGCAGGTCGAACTTGGTGAAGACGGCGGCGACGTGCTTCTCCACCGCCCGCTCCGAGACCACGAGCAGCCCGGCGATCGAGCGGTTGGAGTGGCCCTGCGCCATCAGTTCCAGCACCTCCCGTTCGCGTGGGGTGAGCGCGTCGACCCGGCTGCGCCGCCCGCCGTGCATCAGGCTGTTGACGATCTCCGGGTCGAGCACCGTGCCGCCGCCGGCGACCCGGTGCAGGGCGTCGACGAACTCCGAGGTGCGGGCGACGCGTTCCTTCAGCAGGTAGCCGATTCCGGCGGCGCCACCGGCGAGCAGCCGGGCCGCCCAGGCGGTCTCGACGTGCTGGGAGAAGACCAGGATGCCGACCCCGGGCGCGGTGGAACGGAGCTCGACGGCGGCGCGGATGCCCTCGTCGGTGTGGCTGGGCGGCATCCGGATGTCGACCACGGCCACATCGGGCCGGTGCTCGGCTACGGCGGCGACCAGTTCGGGGGCCGTCCCGGCGGTGGCGACCACGGCGCAGCCGCGCGCGGTGAGGAGTTCGACCATGCCGTCCCGGAGGATCACCGAGTCCTCGGCGAGGACGACACGGAGCTGCTTGTCGATCATGTTGCCATTATCGGGGGCGGCCGGGCCGCCGCCATCGCCGGACGGTCATGCTGCCGCTCTGACCGACCGCGCCGCCCTGTTGCTGTTCCTCCCGCCCGCCCTGCCCGGCCGCTCGCCGCGCCGGGCGTCGGACCGTTCACCGCAAGGATTCTGACGATTCATCAGTGCTGGGTTCCCTGCCGCCCGCGCCAGGCGTGGACGCCGGGTGCGACCTCGACGACCTCGGGCGGGTAGGCGTCCCGGACGAGTTCGAGCAGGGCGCGCTGCTCGTCCAGCCAGCCGGGTGCGGGGGACAGGACGACCCGGAGGGTGACGCCGGAGTCCTCGGCGTCGGAGACGGTCACCCGGAGCCCGCCGGGCCGCCCGGGCTCGATCCGTAGTTCGGGGCCGTGCTCCTCGTCCAGCCAGCGCACCGCCTCGCGCCGCGCCAGTCGCTCCAGGGCGGCTTCCCACTGCTGCAATTGACGTTCCGTCACCAGCGTGACGAACTGCCCGCGGGCCGAGTCGGCGGTGACGGTGATCTCGCAGTCCAGCCAGTCGTGGCCGAGCAGGGAGCCCGGTGCGTGCCGCCCCAGCACCCGTACCCGTACGCTCCGGCCGCCGGTGCGCCCCTCGTGGCCGGTGGCGTCATCGGTGCCGGGGCGGTCCGTCAGTCTGATCAACTCGTTCTGATGCGAAGCGACTTCACGCACGGTGCACTCCTGGTCACTGCGAATCCAAGGGGTGACATCCTCGCGCAGGTGTTCGCCTGGTGCCAGTCCGTGGGAGGGGTTCGTCCTCGACGTGCCGACGGCCCGGCCGACCGGGGAGGTCGGACGGGCCGGGCGGGGTGGCGAGCGGCCACCGGTCAAAGCTGGTCAGGGCTGGGGTCGGCGCTGGTCAGGGCCGGTGCGAACCGGCGGGGGCCCGCCGGTGCCGGTCAGCGACGGTCAGCGTCGGTCAGCGCTGGTCGGCGTAACCGGTGAGGACGGTGGTGAAGATCGGCTCGCCGTTCTGGTGGCCGGTGACGGTGGTGGTGAGGGCGTCCGGGTCGTCACCGGGGGTGTGCCGGGCGGTGATCGTGGTGGGGGCGTCGTGCTCGGCGTACCGGTGGTAGGTGGTCGCGGCGGAGGCCGGGAGGACGGTGGCCGGTGAGGTGAGCGCGTTGGTGGCCTGGCGGGCGGCCTCCAGCAGGACCATGCCGGGGATGTGGTCGTTGGCGTGGTCGAAGAGGATCGGGTGCCAGGGGTCGGGGGTGAGGTGCCAGGTCCCGGGCGCGTCGGCCGGGGACAGGACGACGTCGCAGGGGCGGATCCGGCCCACTCGGCCCGGAGTCAGCGGCTCGCCGGAGACGGCGGGTGCCGGGTCGGCCTCGCGGCGTGCCCCGCGCAGCCGCCGGTAGGTGGAGTCCGGCACGGTGGTGAACCGGGCGTGGCCGGTGGCGGCGAGGTGGGCGCCGCGCCGGACGACGGTGCTGAGGGTGAAGTCGACGGTGGTGCCGGTCCGGCGCGGTTGTGGGACGAGTCTGGCTTCGATGGTGAGGTCGGTGGGTGCCGCGCCGATGAGCAGCTGGCGGGGGCGGGTGGTGTAGTCGAGGTTCCACATCATGAACTTGTGGTCGAGTGGGACGCCGAACTGGGTGTGCGCGAGGTAGAGCCCGGCTTGGCGGATCGTTTCAGCGGCCTGGATCGGGTCGTGCCGGGTGCCGTCGGGAGTGGTGAAGAACGTGTGGGCGCGCGGCCACTGTGCGGTGACGGCGAAGGTCGTCTCGTTCAGCTGCTCGCTGCCGGTGAGGAAGACCTCGGCGTGGCAGGCCCGGTGGACGTACTCCTTGGCAACGGTGCTGGTCAGGCGCAGTGCCGGGCCGGTCGGCACGGCCGGTCCGGCACTGCGGCCGGGGGTGGTGCCGTGGTCCGCGCCGGCGGCGCGGGAGATGGCGGGGGCGCGGTAGGCAAGCAGGGTCATGGGAGCGCTCCGGAAGGCCGTGACGGGCGGGGTGGGCTGCTCAGGGCTCGTAAGATACGTACCTTCCGGTTTGGTTTTCAAGGAGCCCGAACGAAGGTTCGTTGGCGGTCGAGCGTGGCCTCCTGGTCGCTCCGGGTGCCGTGCGACGGTCGGCCGGGTGGGCCGAGCCTGGGGTGGATGCCGCCTGGCCTGCAAAGGAATCCCCAAGAGCGGGGTGACAGGTGCATTATCATGGCGGGTCGGTTCCGGTGGGGTGCGGCCGGAAGTGAGGGGATGGATTCCGGCTCTGTCGGTCGGAGGAGGGGCGGTGGTCGCTTTCCCGACCCGTACCGTCTACGCGGTTTTCCTTCACTCGAAGGCGGGTGCAGGTGACCTGGGGGCGAGGGATCGCCGGTTGACCGGCGGGTAAGATACGGGGTGTTTGGTTTTGTTTGCCGAGCGGTTCGGGCGGGGTGGTTGCGGTGGTGCGGCAGGAACGGGCGATCCGGACGCGGCGGCTGATCCTGGAGGCGGCGGCCTCGGTCTTCGACGAGTACGGGTACGAGGGGGCGACGATCGGCGAGGTGGTCGCCCGCGCGGGTGTGACCCGGGGCGCGGTGTACTTCCACTTCGCATCGAAGCGGGAACTCGCGCAGGGCGTCGTGGAGGAGCAGTTCGGCCAGGACGAGATCCCCGAACGGCAGTGCAAGCTCCAGGAGTTCGTCGACCTGGGGATGGTCGTCGCGCATCTCATGCCGCGTGACCCGCTGTTGAGCGCGGGCGCGCGGCTCTCCCTCGGCCAGGACGTGTTCGGCGACCTCAGCGGCGGTGCCACGCCCGGGTGGATCGCCCGGCTGGAGGCGGTGCTGACGGCGGCCGGCGAGCGGGGCGAGCTGCTGCCGCACGTGTTGCCGGCCGAGACGGCGTGGCTGGTGACCGGGGCTTGGACGGGCGTGCAGATCCAGTCCCAGAAGATGTCCGGCCGGGCGGATCTGGAGCGTCGGGTGGCCGTGCTGTACCGGCACGTGATGCCGAGCATCGCGGTGCCCGGGGTGCTGGCCACGCTGGATCTGGGGGCGGACCGTGGTGAGCGGGTGGTGGCCGAACTGGCGGCGGCCCGTGCTGGTGGCGCCTGACGGCTTGCGCCCGGGGCTGACGCGGCGGCACTCGCGGCGGCGGTCCGTTCGGTTGGTCACCGCAGTCCGGAGCTCGGTGGTCCGTTCAAAAACAAACAGCTCGTTCGGTTTTGTATTGACAAACCGTCCGTCCTGTTTTTGGATGAGCACCTGGTGCTCGGCTGTGCGGTAGCCGCGGCACCGGCCGGCCGGTGGCCGTCGGGGTCGCCGATCCGTCTGGATTGGGGTGGACGTCATGGAGATCCGGGTGTTGGGGGCCTTGGGGGTCCAGGTGTGCGGGGTGTCGGTGGTGCCTTCGGCGCCGAAACCACGGCAAGTGCTCGCCCTGCTGGCCCTGCGTGCCGACCAGGTCATCTCGGCGGGCGTCCTCGCGGAGGAACTGTGGTCCGGCCATCCGCCACGCAGCGCGCGCACCACCGTCCAGACCTACGTCCTCCAACTGCGCGACCTCATCGACCGGGCGCTCGCCCACCGCGATGACGCCGGAGGAGCGTGCGGAGCCAAGGACGTCCTGGTGACCTCGCCCGGCGGCTACCGGCTCGACAGCGGCGGCGGACTGGTCGACCTCCAGGAGTTCGACCGCCTCGCGGGCCTCGGCTACCGGGCCATGGACGGCGGCGACTTCCCGCTCGCCGCCCGCCAGTTGGGTGAGGCGCTCGGCCTGTGGCGCGGTCCGGCGTTCGCCGACGTCCCGCTCGGCGGTCAACTCGCCGTCGAGGCCAAGCGGTTGGAGGAGACCCGGCTCTGCGCGCTGGATCAGCGGATCGAGGCCGACCTGCGGCTGGGCCGCCACCGCGTCCTGCTCGCCGAACTCACCGTCCTGGTCGACCGCTACCGCACCCACGAGAGCCTGCACGGCCAGTACATGATCGCCCTGCACCGCTCCGGCCGACGGGGCGAAGCCCTGGAGGCCTACCAGCGCCTGCGCAACACCCTGGTACGGGAGTTGGGCATGGAACCCTCGGCCGGGCTGCGACGGCTACAGCGCTCCATCCTGCTCGCGAGCCCCGAGCGCCCCGAGCCCGACCGCGCCGCCACCCCCGCCACCCCCGTCGCCCCCACCGATCCGACCCCGTCCCGGACCACCCGGCTCACCCGCGTCGGCTGAGCCGTCGAGCCGTCGAGCCGTCGAGCCGTTGGAGCCGTTGGAGTCGGACTGGAGCAGGACTGGAGTAGGAAAAGTCTCAACTGTGCTTTCGGGGATACGCTTGAGGGTCATGAGTCAGGACCTGCGAGACCTCGTCCCTTCGGCATGTGCACTGCTGGCGCTCGGTGAACCCACCCACCGGGAACCGGCCTTCGCGCGGATCCGCAACGAGCTGTTCGCCCAACTGGCCGACCGTGGCTTCCGGTCGATCGCCCTCGAAACCGACCGGGTGGCCGCGCTCGCCGTGAACGACTTCGTCCTGGAGGGGGTGGGCACCCTCGACTCGGTGATGGGCGAGGGCTTCTCCCACGGCTTCGGAGAGCTGGACGCCAACCGGCGGCTGGTCGCCTGGATGCGCGAGTACAACCGGAGCCGGCCGCCGGCGGACCGCCTGGCCTTCCACGGCTTCGACGTGCAGACGGAGAGCACCAGCGCACCCAGCCCGCGACGCTACCTCGAACACGCCCGCGACTACCTCGGGCTCGACCTCGACCTCGCCGGCCTGGTCGGCGACGACCAGCGCTGGAGCCGCCCCGAGGCGGTCCTGGACCCGGAGATGTCGCCCGGCGCCTCCGCCGAGGCGGAGAAGCTGCGGACGGTCGCCGACGACCTGCTCACCCTGCTGTACGCGCGGGCCCCGGAACTGGTCGCGGCGACCTCGCGCGCCGAGTGGCTCAGGGCCAGGACGCACCTCACCGCCGGCCTCGGTCTGCTTCGCTACCACCGGCAGTCGGCCGAGCGCCTGGAGCCGGGCGCCCGGCTGTCCGGCCTCCTCGGCACCCGGGACGTGCTCATGGCCCAGAACCTCCTCGACATCCGCGGCGGCGAGGCCCGCCGAGGGGGGACCCTCGTCTTCGCCCACAACCTCCACCTGCAACGGCAGCCGAGCACCATGCGGCTGGCGGACCTGACGCTCACCTGGAGCGGCGTCGGCGCCATCCTGAACTCCCTGGACGAGCCGTACACCTTCGTCCCCGGCAGCCTGGGCCGCAGCGCGGCCGTCGGGCTCCAGGAGCCCGAGCCGGACACCCACGAGGGCGCGCTCCAGCGCGGGGCCGCCACCTGGGGACTGGTCGAGCCCGGTGCGGCCGCCGATGGCCGGACGCGCACCGACACCACGCCGGAGCAGGGCTACTTCCCGCTCGACCGGGTGGTCCTCGACGGGGCCGACGCGGTCCTGCACATCGGCGACGGCACCGCCGCCGCCGCGCTCTGACGGCGGCCTGCGGAGGACGGACCCCCGGCAGCGTCAGGTGCGGGCCCCCGGGCCCGGATAGGACGTCCGCAAGTGGCCCAGGAGCGCGGCCGTGGGCGGCGCGGTGGGGCGGCCGGTCGGCCAGGCCAGCGCGATCCGCACCAGCGGGACGGGGTCGGTGAGCGGCCGGATCCGCAGCCCGGCGGCGGGCGGCGGATCCGGCAGCACGGCCACGCCCAGCCCGTGCGCGGCGAGTTCGGCCAGCTGCGGTGGGGCGGCCGCCTCGACCGCGACCGTGGGGCGTGCCCCGGCCGCGGCCAGGGCCTGCTCCAGTGCCGTCCGCAGGCCGGTGCCGCGCGGGGTGCTCACCAGGGCGTGCCCGGCCAGTGCGGCGACCGGCAGGGGGCCGTCCGGTCCGCCGGCCAGCGGGTGGTGCCCGGTGAAGGCGGCGACCAGCGGGGCTTCCAGCACGGTGTGCAGGGCGAGCCCGGCCAGCGTCCGCCAGCCGTCGTCGTCGTCCCGTCCGCTCGCGGTGGTGGGCAGGCCGATCACGGCGAGGTCCAACCGCCCCTCGCGCAGGGCGCTGAGCATCCGCGCGGTACCGTCCTCGGCCAGCGAGAGGTCGATGCCCGGGTGGTCGCGGCGGAACGCGGCGAGCGTGGTGGCGAGTCCGGGGAGGTCGTCCGCCCCGGCTGGCGGGACAGGACCCAGGGCTGCCCCGGAGACCAGCCCGAGCCGGACGTGCCCGCGCCGCAGTCCGCCGAAGTCCTGCGCCGTCTGCCGCGCCGCCGCGGCGGAGGCGAGCGCCGCCCGCGCGTGTGGGAGCACCGCCTCGCCGACCGGGGTGAGCCGGACGCCGCGCCCGCCGCGGTCCAGCAGCCGGTGGCCCAACTCCTTCTCCAGCTGCCGGATCTGGGCGCTGACCCCGGGCTGGGTGAGGTGCAGCAGCTCGGCGGCGCGGGTGAAGCTGCCCTGCTGGGCCACGGTGACGAAGTACTGGAGCTGCCGGAGTTCCATAACTTCTGATGATAGGTGGAAGAACTCCCCGGTCTTGGACGTCCGGAGGGTCCCGGCCGCAGGCTGGAGGCATGGGAACCGTGCAGCACGACCAGGCCGTCGACTGGGTCCGCGAGCAGATCGCGGCCGAACGCCGGGAACTCGCCGAGGTGTTCACCACCTTCTCCCGGGACCAGTGGAACTCCCCTTCGCTGTGCGCAGGTTGGCGCGTTCGCGAGGTCGCCGCCCACATGAGCACCGGCTTCCGCCACTCCACCGCCCGCAGTCTTGCGGACCTCATGCGGGCCGGCGGCTCCCTCCACCGGATGACCGACCGGGTGGCGCGCCGCGACGCCGCCGCCCTCACCGACCGCCAACTCGCCGCTGCTCTCGCCGACCACGCCGAACACCCCTGGCGCCCCCCGGTCGGCGGCCGGATCGCCGCCCTCGCCCACGACGTCGTGCACGGCCTCGACATCACCACCGCGCTCGGCCTGCCCTCGCGCCTACCGCTGCCTCGGGTCACCGCCCTGCTCGCCACCGTCTCCCGCCGCAGCCTGCGCTTCTTCGGTGCCCGACTCGACGGCGTCCACCTGCGGGCCGCCGACACCGCCTGGGCGTACGGCGAGGGCCCGGCCGTGGTGGAGGGCCGGGCCGAACACCTCCTGCTGCTCACCTACGGGCGCCGGCTGCCGCCCGGCCTCCTCACCGGCCCGGGCGCGGGGCGGTTCACCCTGGACGGGTAGCGGGCGCGTCCGCTCTCGTGTGCCCGGCCGTCGGCGGGAGCGCCGTGCGGGTGCCGGAGCAGATCACCGGGCTGACCCACGGCCCCGGCCACGGCCCCGCCCCGGCCCCGGCCACGGCCCCGGTGGCCGAGGGGCGCCACCGCGCGGTTCGCTCCCCGCGGCGCAGTCGGGCGCAGTCGGGCGCAGTCGGGCACAGTCGGGCGCAGTCGGGCGCGCGCGGGGGCGGGCCGGGGTGGCTAGGATCGGAATCACCCATTCCGGATAGATGGCGAGCCGGGAAGCAAGGTCTCCGATGGCCCCGAGGTCCGCGCAGTGGCCGCCGTACGTGCGGTGCGCGCCGTGGTTGCTGATCGTCGGCGGGCTCGTCTGGAACTCCCTGGATCCGACCGACTACTGGGGTGACCCGCTCCTCGCGGCGGCCGCCGTCCTGACCGGCGCGCTGCTGACGCTGCGGGACACCCTCGCGGTGGGCGCCGCCAATGTGACCGGCATCCTCGTGCTGGCCGTGCGGGACGGCTCGATCGGCACCCAGGACGGCTATCTGGAGCTGGTGAACACGGCCTTCGCCGCACTGCTCGGGGTCTGGGTCAACCAGGTCGTCGCCCGGCACGGGAAGCAGCTGGCGCAGGTGCGGTCGGTGGCCGAGGCCGCCCAGCGGGCGGTGCTGCCCGAGCCGCCCGCGCGGGCGGGCCGGCTGTCGGTCGCCGCCTGCTACCGGGCGGCGCAGACCGAGGCGCTGATCGGCGGCGACGCGTACGCGCTGCAGGCGACCCCGTACGGCGTGCGGGTGCTGATCGCGGACGTGCGGGGCAAGGGGCTGCAGGCGGTCGGCGCGGTGTCGCTGCTGCTCGGCGCGTTCCGCGAGGACGCCCACCGCGCGCCCGACCTCGCGGCGCTGGCCGACGGGCTGGAGCGGGCGCTCGCCCGGGAGAGCACGCTGCTGGCCGAGGAGGTGCGGCTGGAGGGGTTCATCACGGCGCTGCTGGTCGAGTTCCCGCCGGGCGAGGACGTCGTGCGCACGCTCGACTGCGGACACCCGGGGCCGTACCTGCTGGGCGGCCCGGACGCGGTGCGCCGGCTGGACGCCGCCGACCCGGGGCTGCCGCTCGGGATGGGCATGCTGGGCGTGGCCCGGCCGGTGCCGGAGACCCGGCCGTTCCCGCCGGGGTGCACGCTGCTGCTGGTGACCGACGGGGTGACGGAGGCCCGGAACGCGGCCGGGGAGTTCTACGATCCGCTGCTCGCCCTGGGCCCGCTCGGTCCGTTCGACGGCCCGCAGGAGGTCGTCGACGCGCTGGTGGCGGACGTGGAGCGGTGGACGGGCGGGCCGCGGGACGACGACATGGCGGTCCTGGCGGTGACCTACCGGGCGGCGGACTGAGCGGCGGGGCCCGGGCCGGTCCGTTTGCGGCGGTGGGTGCTTCTTTCCACGGCGGCCCGCGGCGCGGCTGATATCACGATCAGGTGACGGGCAGTCAGTGTTTCGCATGATCCGGCCAAGTTGAGTGACAGCGTCCGGTGGCCGGAATGCGAATGCCCGCATAGCGGACGGCGAATTGGACGTGCGGAGCCTGCCGCGCCCCGGGTGGCCGTGTGAGCGGTCCGTCCCTGGTCGGCGGGCTGCGCGGGCGTCCCGGCGGGAGCGTGCTCGGCCGTATGGGAGCCGTAAGGGCAGGTCGCGGGAGTGGCGCGAACCGGCCGACCCGTGGTTCGTCCGGAAACGGACGCGATGCTTGCCGGGTAGCGATTTGGTGACCGAAAGTCGCACTGATGAACGAGACGCCAAGCCCCCGCCGCAACCGCCTGCTCGGCCACCGCGACTTCCGACTCCTGCTCACCGGAGCCGCGACGGCCCAGACGGGCAGTCAGGTGACCCTGGTCGCACTGCCGTTGGTGGCGGTGGTGGTGCTCGATGCCACGCCCTTCGAGGTCGGTCTGCTGACCGCCGCCGAGACCGCCGCGTTCCTGCTGGTCGGCCTGCCGGCCGGCGCCTGGCTGGACCGGATGCGCAAGCTCCCGGTGCTGATCCGCGCCGACGTGGTGCGCTGCCTCGCCGTCGGGTCGATCCCGCCGGCCGCCGCGCTCGGCGTGCTGACCATGGCCCAGCTCTACCTGGTGGCGCTGGTCACCGGGGTGGCGACGGTCTTCTTCGACGTCGCCCACCAGTCCTTCCTGCCGTCCGTCCTGCCGCGCGAGCAACTGGTCGGGGGCAACGGCGCGATCGAGACGGTCCGCTCCTCGGCGCAGATCGTCGGGCCCGGGCTCGGCGGCGGCCTGGTCCAGTTGCTCGGCGCGTCACTCGCCATCGTGGCGGACGCCTGCGGCTACCTGGCCTCCGCGCTGCTGCTCGCCCGGATCCGGGTCGAGGAGCCCCAACCGGAGCCCGCGCCCGGGCGCTCGCTGCGCGCCGAGGTCGCCGAGGGCGTGCGCTTCGTGCTCGGGCACCGGCTGCTGCGGGCGATCGCCGCCGCCACCGCCGTGTCCAACCTGTTCGCCGCCGTGTTGGCGGCCGTGCAGACGGTGTTCTGGGTGCGGGTGCTCGACCTCGCGCCGGGTGCCATCGGCCTGCTGCTGTCGGCCTCCGCCGTCGGCGGCCTGGCCGGGGCGCTGTGCGCGGGGAAGCTGGCGGCGTGGCTCGGCCAGGCCCGGCTGATCTGGCTCGCCACCGTGGTGACGGCGCCGTTCGCGCTGCTCTGGCCGCTGTCGGGCCGGGGCGCGGGCGTGGTGCTGTTCGGGATCGCCTCGGCGGTGGTGCTGTTCGGCGCGGTGGCCTACAACGTCGCCCAGGTGAGCTTCCGGCAGAGCCTGTGCCCGCCGGAGCTGCTCGGCCGGATGAACGCCACCATGCGCTTCCTGGTCTGGGGCACGCTGCCGATCGGTGCGCTGGTCGGCGGCACCGTCGCCGACGCGGCCGGGCCGCGCGCCGCGCTGTGGCTGTGCGCGGCGGGCTTCCTGCTCGTCCCGGTGCCGCTGCTGCTGTCGCCGCTGCGCCGGCTGCGGGACCTCCCGGCCGGCACCGCCGCCATGGCCGGGGAGGAGCCCGCCGCGAGCCCCGCCGCCTGACGAATCCGGCCACCCGACGAGCCACGCTGTCTGACGAACCCCGTCGCCCGACGAGCCCCGCCGCCTGACGAATCCGGCCACCCAACGAGCCCGGCCACCCAACGATCCCGGCCACCCAACGAGCCCTGCCGCCCGACGAGCCCCGTCGCCTGACGTCCGAACAGAACCGAACCGAGACCGGAAACCGGAGACCGTTCCGTGCACGCCAGCATCACCGCCGCCTACCTCGCCCGGTACCGTTCCGCCGCCGCCGACTCCCCGGTGGACCTGCTCCCGCTCACCGGCGCCCAACGGCGCTTCCTGATCACCCGCAGGCTCGCGCCGCAGGGCCGCCCCGACGTCGTCCCGCTGTTCTTCGCCTACCCGCGCGGCACCCTCGACCTGCCCCGGCTGGTCCGCGCCGCCGCCGCGACGGCCGCCCGGCACCCTGCGCTGTGCGGCGGCTTCGGGACCGTGCGCGGCACGCCCGTCCTGCGGGTCGGCGCCCCCTCGGCCGAAGCCGCGCGGATCGCCGTCGCCCCCGACAGCACCGCCCGCTCCGCCCTGCGCGAGGCGCTGCTGGACTGGCCCGCCGACGGGCCCGCGCTGCGCCTGCTGGTGGCCCGGGAGCCGGACGGCGAGGAGGAACTGCTCGCCGTCGCGGTGGACCACGCCGCCTGCGACGAGCAGTCGCTCGGCATCCTGACCACCGACCTCACCGACGCCTACGCCCGGGACGACCGTGCCCAGGAAGCCGTCGCCCCCGACCAGGCCGCCCTGACGGTCTACCGGGAGGCCGTCGAACGGCAACTGGCCGCCGAGGACGCCGCCGCAGGCCCCGTCGCTGACGCCTACTGGGGCCGCCGGCTCGGCGGCGTCACCGGGACGGGCGGGGGAGCGGCCGGGTCCACCGGCATGCTCAGCCACCGCCTGCCCGCCGCCGAAGGGGCCGCCCGCACCGCCTTCTTCCCCGCCCTGCTGGACGCCACCGCGGCCGCCGCGCACCGGCTGCACCCGACCGACGGGCAGCTCGCCCTCGGCTACCCGTGGGGCGGCCGCCCGACCGGTACGCCCGCCGCGCTCGGCTGCTTCCTCAACACCCTGGTGCACCCCGCCGCACCAGGCGCGGACACCGCCCTGGACGACCTCGCCGACGCCTGGTGGGACGACCTCGACCACGCCGACACCCCGTTCGACGAGGTGGTCCGGGCCGCCCGGACGGCGGGCGCCCCGTGGACGGGCGCCCTGGACGGCATGCTCACCCTGGAGGACCTGCACCGCCGCCCGCCGCTGGTGTTCGGCGGCGTGCCCGGCCGGGAGACCCACCTGGCCGGGCGGCCACTCGCCGCGCCGCTCGCGGTCGCCGCCTCGCACGGCGACGACCTGCTGGTGCGCCTCGCCTGGGACCGCGAACGGTTCCCCGAGGACGCCGCCCATGCCGCCTTCGACGACCTGCTCGCCACGTTGCGCCGCCACCTGCGGCCGGCCTGACCCGCTCCGGACGCCAGATTCGGACGCCTGATCCGGACGCCTGATTCGAACGTCGGATCCGGACCCGATCCGACCCGAAGCCGTCCCGGACCTGCACCGGACGTCCGATCCGGACGCCTGACCCGCCCCGGAGCGAAGCCGCCACCGAGCCCCCATACCCGACCGCCGGGTCGCGCCACCATCCCGGCGCGCCCGGAACCAGGGGCCGGGCCATCCATGCCCGCCCCGCCACCGCAGTGCCAACACGCCCACCACACAAGGGAGTCACCGATGTTTGCGCTCTCCTCCTCGCAGGAGATCGTCTGGCTGCACGAGCAGATGCTGCCCGGCAGTCGTGCGTACAACTTCACCGCCGTGCTCGACCTCTGGGGCACCCTCGACGAGGACGCGCTGCACGCCGGACTGGCCGCCGTCCTCGCGCACCACCCGGGCCTGCGCCTGGAGCTGGTCGCCCGCCCGGAGGGCCTGCCCGGCCAGCGGGTCGCCGAGCACTGCGAACCGACGCTGCGCCGCAGCGACTTCGCCGCCGAGGCCGACCCGGAGGCCGCCTTCCGCGAGCTGCTGGCCGCCGAGGCCGAGGAGCCGGTGGACACCGAGAAGGCGCCGGTGCTGCGCTGGCACCTGGTGCGCCTCGGCACGGACCACCACCGGCTGATCCACGTCGAGCACCACCTCGTCCACGACGGCCACTCCTTCGCGATCCTGCTGCGCGACCTGTTCACCGTCTACCGCGCCCACGTCCTCGGCGAGCCCTACCAGCTGCCCGAGGCCCCCTCGTACGAGCAGCACGCCCGCACGGCCGTCGACCCGGACGCCCGCGAGCGCGCGCTCGCCTTCTGGCTGCGGGAGCTGACCGACGCCCCGCGCGAGGTCACCCTGCCCGGGCTGGCCAACCCCGGCGCGGTGCGCCGCCACCGCGGCGGCCAGATGCGCCAGGCGATCGGCGCCGACCTGGCCGAGCGGCTGCGCGCCCGCAGCAAGGAGGACGGGCACACCCCGTTCAGCACCCTGCTCGCGCTCTTCGCCGAACTGCTGCGCCGGCACTCCGGCCACCGCGAACTCGTCGTCGGCACCGCCGTCGGCAACCGCCCGGCGGGCTTCGAGGGCACCGTCGGCATGTTCGTGAACACCGTGCCGCTGCACCTGCGGCTGGACCCGGCCGCCCCCGGCACCGAGGCCGTCGACGAGGTGACCGACGTCCTGCTGCGCGCCCTGCCGTACCAGGACCTGCCGGTCCAGGAGCTGACCCGCCGGCTCGGCCTGCACACCGGCGGCGCCGACAACCCGCTGTTCAACGTGATGTTCAGCGCGCACGACGCGGCGCTGCCGGACGTCCAGGCGCCCGGTCTCGAAGTCTCGCTGTACGAGGGCTTCAACACCGGCACCACCCGCTTCGACCTCGACCTGGTGCTGCTGCCCGACGACCGCCGGGTGGTCGGCGAGAAGCACGGCACCGCCGGGATGACCCTGGTCTGGGACTACGACGCCGACCTCTTCGGCGAGGCCGAGGCCACCCTGCTGGCCGAGCGCCTGCTCCAGCTGCTGCGCTGCTACCTCGACCGGCCCGAGGCCGCGCTCGCCGCGCTCGACCCCGCCCCGGCCGCCGAACCCGCCACCGCCGTCACCCGGGCCGGCCTCGACCCGGCCGCCGCCCACGACCCCACGGCCATCGCGATGATCGCCGGCACCGAGCGCATCAGCTACGGCGAGCTCGACCGCCGCGTCACCCAGCTGGCCGAACGCCTGCGCGCCGCCGGCGTCACCCCCGGCCAGCCGGTCGCCGCCGTGCTGCCGCGCGGCGTGGACAGCGTCGTCGCCCTGCTCGCCTGCCTGCGGTACGGCGCCGTGTACGCGCCGCTGTCCGCCGAGGACCCGGCCGCCCGGCTCGGCCTGCTGCTGGACCGGCTGGCCCCGGCCCTGGTGCTGGCCACCCGGCAGAGCGCGCTCGCCCTGCCCGCCGAGGGCGTCACCCCGGCGCTGCTGGACGGCCCGGCCTTCCCCAAGGCCGAGCCCGCCGCCGTGCTGGACGGCGCCGCCTACCTGATCCACACCTCCGGTTCCACCGGCGTCCCCAAGCCCGTCCTGGTCGGCCGCGACGCGCTCGCCGGGTACGTCGCCGCGATCGCCGCCCGCTACGAACTGACCCCCGCCGACCGGGTGCTGCTGTTCGCCCGCCCGTCCTTCGACGTGGCGCTGGAGGAGGTGCTGCCCGCGCTGGCCGCCGGCGCCGCCCTGGTCGTGCCGCAGCGCGAAGTGCCCACCGGGCCCGAACTCGTCGCCGTGCTCGCCGCCCGCGGCGTCACCGTCGCGAACCTGCCGACCAGCTACCTCCTCGCCGTCCGCGAGGACCTGCACGAGGCGCTGCGCGACGGCCGCTGGGCGCCCCGGCTGCTCGTCCTCGGCGGCGAGCGCCTGCCCGCCCGCGCGCTGGCCGACCTGACCGAGGCCACCACCGTGCTGAACGCCTACGGCGTCACGGAGGCCACCGTCACCTCCACCGTGTACGAGGTCACCGCCGACGACGTGGCCGAGGACGGCGAGATCCCGCTCGGCGCCGAACTGGACGGCGTGCGCCTGCACGTCCTGGACGAGGCGCTGCGCCCGCTCCCGGCCGGCTGCGTCGGCGAACTCGCCGTCAGCGGAGCCCTGTTGGCCGACGGCTACCTCGGCCTGCCGGAGCCGACCGCGGCCCGCTTCGTCACCGTGCCCGCCCTCGGCGGCGAGCGCGTCTACCGCACCGGCGACCGCGGCTACCGCGACCTGCGCGGCCGGCTGCGCTTCCTCGGCCGCGCCGACAACCAGGTCAAGCTGCGCGGCCACCGGATCGAACTGGAGGAGATCGAGGCCGCCGCCTCCGCCGAACTCGGCGGCCGCTCCTGCGCGGTGGTCCTGCACGCCGACCCGCAGGCCGGCCCGCGCCTGGTCGGCTTCCTGGAAGGCGCCGACCGCCCCGACCAGGCCGCCCTGCACGCGGCCCTCGCCCAGCGGCTGCCCGGCGGGCTCGTCCCCGCCACCTGGACGGCCGTCGAGACGATGCCCACCCTGCCCGGCGGCAAGCCCGACCGCGTCGCCCTCGCCCGGCTCGCCGACCAGGCCCCCGCCGAGGAGGCCGCCCCGGCCGCGGAGAGCACCTTCGCCGACCCCGGCCAGGAACTGATCGCCGCCGCCTGGCGCGAGGTGCTCGGCCACGACCGCTTCACCGCCGAGTCCCACTTCTTCGAGGTCGGCGGCCACTCGCTGCTCGCCGCCCAGCTCGCCGCCTGGCTGGAGCCGCACCTCGGCAGCCGCCCGCCGCTGCGCACCCTGTTCCGCCACGCCGTCCTGGCCGACCAGGCCAGCGCTCTCACCGGCCAGCACCCCGGAAAGGCAGACCGCGCATGACCGCCCCCTCCGCCGTCCTCGAAGACGGCCACCGCGAACTCGTCGAGGCCTTCGAGAGTTTCGTCCGCCGCGAGCTCGTCCCGCTGGCCGCCGAACTGCCCGAGACCGCCGACGAGGTGCCGGCCGAACTGCGCGCCTACGTCCGCAAGCGCTCCGCCGCGCTCGGCTTCTACGCCGGTGACTACCCCGAGGAACTCGGCGGCGCCGACATGCCGTTCACCGCCGTCGTCCTGCTGCACCACGCCGCCGGGCGCAGCGGCTGCACGCTCGCGCCGTACGCCCTGGCCGGCTCCGACGGCCCCAGCCCGCTGCTGCGGCACGGCACCCCCGAGCAGATCGAGCGCCACCTCGTGCCGCTGGTGCGCGGCGAGCAGACCCGCTGCCTCGCCCTCACCGAGCCGCACGCCGGCTCCGACGCGTTCCGCCTCACCACCACCGCCGTGCGCACCGCCGACGGCTGGGTGCTGAACGGCCGCAAGACCTTCGTCAGCAACGCCGACCGGGCCGGCCTGGTGCTCGTCGTCACCGCCACCGACCTCGGCGAGGGCGCCGGGCCCACCGCCGGCGCCACCGCCTTCGTCCTCCCGATCGACCAGCCGGGCCTGCGGATCGGCCAGCGCTACGAGGGCATGTCCGGCGAGCCGCTGTTCGAGCTGCTGCTCGACGAGGTCACCGTCTCCGACGATGCCGTGATCGGCGGCGAGGAGGGCGTCGGCGCGGCCACCGCCCTCGCCATGGACAGCCTCTCCCGGGGGCGCCTGGTCGTCGCCGCGATGTGCAACGGCATCGCCGAGTACGCGCTGCGCATCGGCGTCGAGTACGCCCGCGAGCGGCGCGCCTTCGGCAAGGTGATCGGCGAGTACCAGCACGTCCAGGAGCACCTGGTGGCCACCCGGGCCGAGGTGGAGTCCTCCAAGCTGCTCACCCTCGCCTGCGCCCGGCTGGTCGACGACGGCACCGAGGCGCCGGAGAACGCGGCGCTCGCCAAGCTCACCGCCTCCGAGACCGCCGTGCGCGCGGTGGACCGCTCGCTCCAGGTGCACGGCGCCACCGGCTGGGTGCGCGGCCACCCGCTGGAGTTCCTGTACCGCTACGTGCGGATGACCACGATCATCGAGGGGACCTCCGAGGTCCAGAAGGTGATCATCGCCCGCTCCATGGGCCTGAACTGACGGTCCGTCAACGGCCTGTCAACGGCCTGAACCACCTGGAGACGATGATGGAAACCCTAAGCATCGAATACGGTCGCCCGCACCAGGACGGCGCGGTCCTCGACCTGTTCGCCACCTGGGTGCACCGGACCCCGGACGCGCCCGCCCTGATCGACGGCGCCCGCACCTACAGCTACGCCCAACTCGACCGCCTCGCCGACACGGTGGCCGCGGCGCTGCGCGACCGGGTCCGCCCCGGCGACCTGGTCGGCGTCTGCCTCGGCCACTCCGCCGCCCTGGCCGCCGTCACCCTCGCCACCGCCAAGCTCGGGGCCGTCCACCTGCCGCTCGGCCCGCGCCCCGGCGAGCGCCGGCTCCAGGCCGTCGCCGAGCAGCTGCGGCCCGCCTGCCTGGTCGGCGACCCGGCCGGGCTGCCTTTCGGCGGCGAGCAGCTGGCGCTCGACCTGGACCCGACCGCCGACGTGGTCGCCGCGTTCGTCCCCGGCGAGCAGGTCCGGGTGCCCGCCGGCACCCACTACGCGGTGCTCACCTCCGGCTCGACCGGCACCCCCAAGGCCGTCGCCGTCGGCGAACCCGCCCTCGGCGCGCTGCTCCAGTGGTACCGCGAGCTGACCGGCCTCGGTCCCGGCGAGCGGCACAGCCTGCTGATCGGCGTGTCCTTCGACCCGCACGTCATGGAACTGTGGGCCACCCTCACCTCCGGCGCCGCGCTCGCCATCGCCCCCGAGGCCGTCCGCTGGGACCCGGGCGCGCTCACCGACTGGTGGCGCGAGGCCGGCGTCACCGTCAGCATCCTGCCCACCCCGCTCGCCGAACCGATCCTGGCGCGCCCCTGGCCGGCCGGGCTGGGGCTGCGCCACCTCACCATCGGCGGCGACCGGCTGCGCCGCGCCCCCGGCCCGGACGTCACCGCGGCCGTCCACAACGCCTACGGTCCCGCCGAGGCCACCGTCACCACCACCGTGCACACCATGGCGCCCGGCCTCGACCACGGCGCCGGCGCACCGCCGATCGGGCTGCCCGTCCCGGGCGCGGTCGTCCTGGTCACCGACGAGGACGGCCGGCCGGTGCCGCGCGGCCAGGCCGGCGAACTGCGCATCGGTGGCCGGGGACTGGCCGCCGGCTACCTCGACCCCGAGCTGACCGCCCGCCGCTTCGTCGGCGTGCCGCCCGGCGTGGACGGCATCGACCGGGTCTACCGCAGCGGCGACCGGGTCGTGATGCGCGCCGACGGCGTGCTGGAGTTCCACGGCCGGCTCGACGACCAGGTCAAGGTCAGCGGCGTCCGGGTCGAACCCGCCGAGGTCGAGGCCGCGTTCGAGCGCGACCCGCGGGTGCGCCGGGCCGTGGTGGCCGCCGCCCCGGCGCCGACCGGCGGCGTCCGGCTGCTCGCCTTCGTCCAGACCGTCGCGGGGCCCTCGGCGGGTGGCGCCGACGACCTGCTGGCGGCGGTCCGGCCGTGGCTGCCCGAGCAGGCCGTCCCGTCGGCCGTCCGGCTGGTCGACACCTTCCCGCTGGACGCCAACGGCAAGGTCGACCGCGCCGCCCTGCTCCTCGCCCCGACGGCGGACGAGCCGGTCGCGGCGGAGGAGGGCGCCACGCCCACCGAGCGCACCGTGCTGCGCCTGTGCCGCGACCTGCTCGGCCGCGCCGACATCGGGCCCGCCGACAACTTCCTCGCCGCGGGCGGCAACTCGCTCGCCGCCGCACGGCTGCTGGAGGCCCTGGAGGAGGAGTGCGGGGTGCGGCTGCGCGCGCCCCTGGTGCTGCGCCAGCCCGACCTGCGGGCCGTCGCCCGGCTGGTGGCGGAGCGGCAGCCGACCGCCGCCGCCGCCGTCTGACCGCCCGCCCGCCCGTACGACCTGCGCAGGGCGCCCCGGCCGTTCGTGGCCGGGGCGCCCGGAAGGGAACCACCATGCCCACCGCGACCCTCCCGGACCTGATCGCCCGGCACGCCCAGGAGCGCCCCGACGCCCTCGCCGTGACCGACGGCTCCACCGTCCTGACGTACCGTCAACTCCTCGACGCCTCGGCCCGACTGGCCGCCATCCTGACCGATCGGGGGATCGGCCCCGGCAGCGCCGTCGGCCTGCTCTGCGTCCGCTCCACCCGCCTGGTCGTCGCCCAGCTCGCGATCTGGCGGACCGGCGCCCACGTCGTCCCGCTCGACCCGGCCTACCCGCGCCAGCGCATCGTCGAGATGACCGGGGACGCCGGAGTCCGGCTCGTCCTCGGCGACAAGACGCTGCTCGCCGACGCCGGACTCGCCGAGGAGCAGATCCTCGCGCTGACCTCGACCCTCGTCCTGGCCGAGCCCCTTGCCCCGGGCGAGCACGGCGCCCACGCCGCCGAACCGGCCGCGCCCGCCCTGCTCTTCTACACCTCGGGCTCCACCGGCCGGCCCAAGGGCGTCATCGTCCCGCACAGCGCCGTCGCGGACCTGGTCACCGCCCCCGACGCGTTCACGCTCGGCCCCCGCGACCGAGTGCTCTTCCACTCCACGGTCAGCTTCGACGCCTCCACCTTCGAGCTGTGGGGCCCGCTGGCCCGCGGCGCCGCCGTCGCCGTCTCGCCGTCCGACCGGCCCACCGCCGAGGAGCTCGTCCGCGACGTCGAGCGGTTCGGCGTCACCACCGTGTTCATCACCACCGCCCTCTTCCACCACCTGGCCGCCCGGCAGTCCCGGATCTTCGGCGTGCTGCGCACCCTGGCCGTCGGCGGCGAGGCCCTGTCGCCCGAGTACGCCGGGGCGGTGCTGCGCGCCTTCCCCTGGCTCGAACTCTTCAACGTCTACGGGCCGACCGAGGCCACCACCTTCACCACCCTGCACCGGATCACCCCGGCCGACTGCACCACCGGCCCGGTCCCGATCGGCCGGCCCTTCGGCGGCGCCCGCACCCTCGTCCTCGACCAGGAGCTCATGCCGGTGCCGCCCGGCACCGTCGGCGAACTGTGGATCTCCGGCGGCCGGCTCGCCCAGGGCTACCTGAACCGGCCGGAGCTGACCACCGAGCGCTTCCGCGACCTGCCCGGCGCCGGGCGCGCCTACCGCAGCGGCGACCTCGTCCGCCAACGCCCCGACGGCGCACTGGAGTTCCACGGCCGCACCGACGACCAGGTGAAGGTCCGCGGCTTCCGGATCGAACCCGGCGAGGTCGAGCACGCGCTGCTGCAGTTCCCCGAGGTCGCGGAGGCGGCCGTCGTGGTCCGCCGGCCCGGCCACACCGACGCCGCGCTGACCGCCTGCCTGGTCCTCGCCGACGGCAGCCGACCGGCCGTCGAGACCCTCCGCACCCGGCTCGCCGACCGGCTGCCCGCCCACCTGGTGCCCACCGCCTGGACCGTACTCGACGCCCTGCCGCTGACCGGCACCGGCAAGATCGACCGCCGCGCCCTCGCCGCCACCAGCGACCCGGCCGCCGACGGGCCCGGCACCGCCGCCGCCCTCACCCCGATCCAGCAAGCCGTCGCCGGGGCCTGGACCCGCGCCCTGGAACGCCCGATCACCGACCCGGCCGCCGACTTCCTCGCCGAGGGCGGCCACTCGCTGCTCGCCATGTGGGTCGTCGACGACCTCCGCGAGGACCTCGGCGTCGAACTCTCGCTCGCCGACTTCCTCGGCCACCCCACCGTCGCCGGCCAGGCCGACCTGCTCGAACGAGCCCTGCGCGCCGCACACGACGACACCCCGCAAGGAGCCACCCGATGACCGCCGAGCACCCGGCCGTCGACCAGACCGCCGACCAGGCCGACCTGCTGCGCCGCGCCCGCCGCAACCGCCCCGCCGCGGGCGGGCGCCCGGCGGGCCCGCAGAGCGCGCCAGCCGGCCAGGGCGACGGCCCGGTCGGCCCCGCCCCGCTCTCGCACGCCCAGCAGCGGATGTGGCTGATGGACCACCTCGGCCAGGGCGGCGCGCTCTACAACGTCCCGCTCGCCACCCGCCTGCGCGGACCGCTCGACCCCGCCGCCCTCGCCACCGCCCTCACCGGCCTCACCGAGCGCCACGCCGTCCTGCGCACCCGCTACGGCCGCCAGGGCGACCAGCCCCACCAGCAGATCGACCCGGTCACCCCGGTGTCGCTGCGCACGGTGGACGCCACCTGGGAGAACGGCGCCGGGAACAACGCCCCCGCCCTGCTCGCCGCCGAGGCCGCCCGCCCCTTCGACCTCGCCACCGGTCCGGTCCTGCGCGCCCTGCTGCTCCGGCACGGCCCGCAGGACCACACCCTGCTCCTGAACATCCACCACATCGCCGTCGACGGCGGCTCCCTGCCCGTCCTCGCCGCCGACCTGGCCGCCCTCTACGCCGCCGCCCGTGACGGCGTGGCGCCCCAACTCCCGCCGCCCGGACCGTCGTACGCCGAGTACGCCCGCCAGGAGCGCGCCCGCGACGCCGAACTCACCAGCGCCGCCGACACCCGCGCCCGGCACCTGGCCGGCGCCCGCCCGCTGCCGCTGCTGCGGCCCACCCCGCCCGGGGCGCGCGAGCGCCGGGCCGCCCTGAACACCGCCCCGCTCGCCCCCGCCACCGTGGAGGGCCTGCGCCGACTCGGCGCCCGGCACGGCGCCACCCTGTTCGCCGTCGTCCTGGCCGCCGCCTTCGCCACCCTGCGCACCGCCGCCGACCAGGCCGACCTCACCCTCGGCTGCGCCAGCGGCCAGCGCCTGCGGCCCGAACTGCGCCGCACCGTCGGCCTCGGCGTCAACACCCTCGCGGTGCGCGCCGACCTGGCCGGCGACCCGTCCTTCACCGAGGTGCTCGGACACGTCCGGGCCGCGCTGCTCGACGCGCAGCAGCACCACGAGATCCCCTTCGACCTGATCGTCGAACAGCTCGGCGCGGCGGCCCGCGGCGCCGACGGCACCCCGCTGCTGTCCGTCAGCTGCGACCTCGTCCACCCCGCCGAGCCGCTCACGCTGCCCGGCCTCACCGCCGAGAACGTCGAACTCGACCTGGGACTGGCCAAGTTCGGCCTCGCCCTGCTGGTCGAGGACGGCCCGCAGCCGCGCTGCCTGGTCCAGCACGACCGGGACGCCCTCGACGAGACCACCGCCGAGCAACTGCTCACCGCCTTCGCGGACCTGCTCGCCGCCGTCGCCACCGACCCTGACCGGCCCCTCTCCGCACTCCCCGGCACCCACCTGGCCACCGCCCGGCACCCGGCCCTCGCCGCGCTGTCGGCCGACCCCCGGGTGGTCGAGGCGGCCGTCGTCGAGACCGCTGACGGCCCGCCGCTCGCCTACGCCGTGGTGCGCGGCCCGGTCGCCCCGACCGGCGTCGAACTGCGCGCAGCACTGCGCCGCCACCTCGCCCCCGCCCACCTGCCCGCCGCCGTCACCCTGCTGGACCGGCTGCCCCGCCACGCCGACGGCACCCCGGACCGCGGCCGGCTGCCCGGCGCCACCCCGACCGCCCCCGAGCGGTCCGGCCCGCTCGACACCGTCCGGACGGTGTTCGGCGAGCTGCTCGGCACCACTCCGCCCGCCGACGGCGACTTCTTCGCCCTCGGCGGCCACTCCCTGGTCGCCGTCCAACTCGCCGAACGCCTGCGCACCAGTACCGGCCTGCCGCTCACCGGCCTGGACGTGCTGGAACAGCGCACCCCGCGCGCCCTCGCCGCCCTGCTCGCCACCCGCGAGGACGAGCGCCGCGCGGCCCCCGCCCGCACCGGCTCCCGCCCGAGCAGCCGCACCCGCGCGGGCACCGTGCTGCTCACCGGTGCCACCGGCGGTGTCGGCGCGGCCGTCCTGCAGGAACTGATGGCGCAGGGCCGCCCGGTCCGGGCCCTGGTCCGGCCCGAGTCCGCCCACCTGCCCGCCCTGCACGGCGCCGAGCTGGCCGAGGGCGACCTCGCCGACCTCGACAGCCTGCGCCGCGCGGTCGAGGGTGTCGACGCCGTCATCCACGCCGCCTGCACCTTCACCGAGCACGCCGTCGACCTCGCCGCGATGCGCGCCCTGGTCGAGGGCTGGCGCGGCGGCCCGTTCGTCTTCGTCAGCAGCATCGACGCCTACGGCCGCCCGTCCGGCACCGACATCCCCGAAGGCGGCCCGACCGGCGCACCGGTCAGCCCCTACGGACAGTCCAAGCTGGACTGCGAGCGCATCCTGTTCGACGCCGCCGCCACCGGCCGGGGCCCGGCCACCGTGGTCCGCGCCCCGATCGTCTGGGGCCCGCACCAGCGCCTGCGCGACCAGCTCCGCTGGGGCTCCACCGGCGCCCTCTACCAGGCCGCCCTGGCGGGCGACCCGATCGCCCTGCCCGCCCCTGCCCCGGGCGACCGCCCCACCTGGTACGGCGCCGCCTGGGTGCACTCCGCCGCTCTGGCCCGCGCGCTCGCCGCCTGCGTCGCCGACGGCAACCCGGCGGCCGGCCGGATCGTCAACGCCGTCAACGGGCACGTTTCCTGGGCGGACTTCACCGGCGAGCTCGTACGCCTGCTCGACTCCGGCAGCCCGCTGGACCTGCGCCCCGACGCCGATCCCGAACTCCGCCGCCCCTGGCACTACCGCGCCGAGACCCTCGCCGCCCCGCTGAACCCCGAGCCGGGCGAGGACTGGCGCACCGTCCTGGCGGCGATGGTCGGCTGACCTGCACCGCTCCGCGTCGTGGGGGGCGGCCCCCGGCCCGCCCCCCCCGCCCGCGGGGGGGCGCCCCGGCGAAATGATGACGCGGCCCCGCACACGGCCCGGGGGCGCACCCGACCACCCCTGGCCCGGCCGGG
>NZ_JBIVAX010000031.1:0-1715 GCF_044745805.1 Kitasatospora sp. NPDC086801 | reverse complement strand
CGCCCCCCCCGCTCCCCCGCGCCCGGGGGCGTCCGCGGCCCCCGGCCGGGGCGGCGGGGGGGGGGTGCCCCCCCCCGCCGCGGGGGGGGGGGGCGGCGGGGGGGCCCCGCCGCCACGGCCGTCGGGGGGCCGCCGCGGCTATATGATCACGCGGCCGAGATCACGTCACGGGGGAGCACGAGAACAGCGATGGCCGGGCAGGCAGTACTCGCACCGCCGAGGGAACTCCGCACCTGGTTCGGCCGGCGCTCGGTGCGGATGACCGGATCCGCGCTGGTGTGGCAGGAGGAACCGGAGGCCTTCCACATCCCCTACGGCCGGATCCGCCGGGTGCACGCCGTTCCCGGCCGGGGCGTGCTCTGGGACCTGTGCGTCGAGGTCGACCCGCCGGGGCGCGGCGAGCGCTCCGAGTTCCGCCTGGGCACGACCGATGCCAAGGCCCAGGCGTTCGCCGACGCCATCAACGCGCAACGGCTGAAACGGCTCGCCGAGGCTCCGGCCGACCCGACGCGGATCCGCGTCGAACCGTTCCGGCGGCCCAGGCCGCTGCGGCCCGCCGGCTGGCAGCTCGGCCTCCTCGCGCTGTTCGCCGGCTGCCTCACCGAGTCCGTCGCCCTGGCCCTGCTCGGCCACCCCGTGCGGGCCGGGTTCGTCTGGGCCGGCTTCGCCGCCTGGTGGGTGAGCGCCGCCTGGGCGGCGAACCTGCCCTGGCAGCTGCGGTACTGGCGCCAGCAGCAGGCACTCGGCGAGCTCCGCCCGGCGGAGTTCACCGGCTCCTACCTCGGGGAGTACAGGGTGCACGACGTCCACGGCCACTCCCGCAGCACCCGGCGCACGCTCCGGTACACCTACCGGGTGACCGACCAGCTCGGCACGGCGCAGCGGCACGAGTGCAGCGCCGCCGACGTCCAGGACGTGGCGCGGCCCCGCACGGTCCTCGTCGTCCCCGGCCGCCTCTCGGCGGACACGCCGGGCGGGCTCGCCGGCCACCTGGTGTGGATGGGCGTCACCGGCCTGCCGACCCTGGTCGCGGGCCTGGTCGGCCTGGTCCTCGTCCCGGGCCTGCTGCTGCCCTGAGCCGCCGACGGCTCACCGATGCCGGCCACCTGCCCGCCCGGGTGCGCGTCCGGCCTGGACTCCGGGTCCGCCTCCCGCCCCACCCGACGCGCACCCTTCCGTTTGCGGTGGCCCGGGCCGGGGTGTGGGGGCGGTGTGCGGGCGCTGGAGATCCACTGGAGGCCGCCTCAAGGCGGGTGGTTCGTGGCGGGTTGGGTGTGTTCTGGTGGATGGCGAAGCAGACCCGCCCAGGTCCTGTCCGGCCGGACAGGACCTGGTGTCGGGGCACGCCGGAGGACGGTAGACGCTCGCGCATGGATGTGAGTGTGGAGGCTATGGTTCGCCGGCTCGGAGTGGATTTGACTGGTGGACATGAGGACGGGCTCGCAGGGTTCGCAGAACCGCCCGGGTCCGCTGGTTTCGTCGACTTCTTCTCCGAATGGGGTGGCTGCTGTGGTTGCCAAGGGTGTTGTGGATCTTCCGGTCGGTGCTGGTGTGGTGCTGGTGGTGGGTGGGACGGGTAAGACCGGTCGGCGGGTGGCGGATCGGTTGTCGGTGTTGGGGTACGGGGTGCGGGTGGGGTCGCGGTCGGGGGCGGTGGCGTTCGACTGGCATGACGAGGGGACGTGGGAGGCGGCGTTGGAGGGGGTGAGTGCGGC
>NZ_JBIVAX010000030.1:0-95024 GCF_044745805.1 Kitasatospora sp. NPDC086801 | reverse complement strand
CAACCTCACCAAGCGCATAACGGACGAAACCACACCAAGCTGGCGAGGAACCTATTAGGACATAAAGGGCAATCCGTCTACCTCAAACGCCCTCTCAGTCCCCCGCAGGGACCGAAGGAGACCCTTCCTCCTGGACCTCGGCGGCGAGAGGCCAGTGTCGAACTTCAGTCACTTCAGTCTCTCCCAAACTCGGACAGATGCGCATTGAAAAGCCTCCCTCATGCCCGGGCGACACGCCCTCCGCTGCTCAAGCCAAGCGCCCGAGGCGGCACCGGCGATCCGCTAGGCCCTGGGCTACCGGCAATTCGAAGAATCAGTCCCTTCAGTCCCTGTTCGGGGCGGATGGACCGCAATACCTAAGCTTGATTTTTAAGCTGCCGCTGCGATCTCGGTGAGGTGGGCTTCGAGCGTGGGTTCGCGTTCGACGGTCTTCCCGACGTCGTAACGGAGCGCCGGCCTGCGGTTCTTCGTACCGGGTGGGCGTCCTGGGCCGGGGCGTGTCGGTTGCGGCACGGTTGCCGGGCAGGGCGTCTTCGCGCGGATGTTGCGGAGCCCGCGTCGGATCCGGGCGGGCGTGAGCCTGTTCGGCGGCGTGGGCTTCTCCCACGGGCGACGCAGATCCTCGGCGAGGGGCCGGGCGAGGCGGAGCTGGGTGTGCGCGACGATGACCAGCCAGGTCCATAGGTCCGCCGTGTCGGGGCGGCGGATCAAGGAGCAGGGGATTCCGAATGGCATGGCGCAGCGGGAATATATCGACGCGGCCAAGGAGCTAGCTGAGCGCCTGAAGCAGCCCGGCGTTGGGGCGGGTCGGGAATGGAATATCAATCTCAAGGACATCGGATCCCACGAGGAAAAGCTGCAGGGGAAGTCATATACCAATTCAACAACGGGCGAGGTGCTGTTCACGTCGGTGGATGGCAGTAAGATCGTGACGTACCATCCCCCGGCAAGGAGGTAGCTGAAAGATGCGAGGACCTGTGGAACTGAGCTTCGTCGATGCCTATACCATCTGGAGTCACGTTCCGTATCCGCCACACGGCACGACGCGGGAGTTGAGGGCGCTCCGCGGCGATCTCGCCATCGCTCATGAGCACACCACGGGGGCCGTCGTCTTCATGAGGACCGGTGCGTTCAGGCCGTCAGGTGCGGATGTTCTGGCGGAACTCGACGAGGTCATCGCTCAAGCCGACGTCCTGTGCGGGGAATACTCGGGAGAAGACCTGGCGGTCGCGCGAGAGATACACGCCTACGCGACGTTGCTGGCGATCGTCTACCGGGGATTCCTCAAAGCAGGTGAATCCCTCTAGGGAGTGCCTGGAGGGTCGATATTCCTTGTGCTCGTCAAACGGGTCGTGGCACATCGGAATTCAACCAGGCCAGGCCCGGTCCACGGCCCTGTTCGCCCTCGCCGAAGAGGTCCCGGCCGCGATCCTGGCTCGCATGCTCGGCATCCACATCCAAGTCGCCGTCCAGTGGCAGAAAGCGTCCGCCGGAGACTGGGCCGCCTACACCGCCGACGTCAGCCGCCGTATTCCGGGGAACCGATGAAGCTCCCCATCACCCTCCACCAAGTCGCTGCCGCCCGCTCGTTGGTGACCTGTCAGCGGGGTCTGGCATGGTTCCGGCCATGGAGATGGAGACCGACGAGTTCTGGACCATCATCGAGACGGCGCGCGCGGCGACGGACAAGCCCTTCGACGAGGCGTTGACCGACGTCCTGGCCGGACTGCCGTTGGAGCGCATCCTCGACTATGACGAGCGCTTCCACGCGGTCCACGAATCCGTCTACCGCTGGGACGTGTGGGCAGCCTCCTACCTGATCGGCGGCTGGTTCTCCGACGACGGCTTCATCGACTTCCGCGCGGGCCTCATCAGCCTCGGCCGGGAGTGGTTCGAGCGGGTGGCGGCCGCGCCGGACTCCCTCGCCGACCACCCGCTGGTCGACAGCTCCGGCTCCGTCGACGACCTGGAGGAGGCGCTCCTCCAGGAGGATGCCACCTACGCGGTGCTGGGAGCCTATGACCGGGTCACCGGAGTCCAGGACAGCTACTACGACGCGCAGGAGGCCCGGGCGGCCTCGCGGCCGAAGCGCGAGGACGTCGAGCCCGACATGGGCGAGAAGTGGGATTTCGAAGACGACGGCGAGATGCGGCGGCGGCTGCCCCGGCTCGCGGCGCTCTGCCTCGACAAGGATGACGATGACGAGGATGACGAGGAGGGCGATGACGAGGAGGGCGACGAGGACTGACGGCAGCCGCCTTGGCTTGTAGCGAGAGGTACCCGAGGTCAGCAGGCCCCGGCCGACAGCACGAACCGCCCCGTGGCCTCGTCCTTCCCGAACGGACGAGGCTGCGACGACAGCCCCCACCGACAGCGGCCCGTACAGATGCGGGAGAAGCCGCAAAGACTGAAAGGCAACACAGTGGCATTGGCCAAGAAGGGTTCCCGCCGCATCGTCGTCGACGGCGTCGAGTACCGCTGGCGGGTGAGCAGGAACCACATGTGCTGCGACTACGAAGGCAGCACCTTGGGCTACGTGGCAGAGGACGCGACCTGCCCCGGAACGACGCTCGTCGTGGAAACCGGACGGCCGGCCGTCCTCAACCCGGACCTGGTGCCGGCTGAGGTCGTCCTGCCGCGGGAAGTCGCCGCAGGCATTCGGGCCGCGCGGTCGAAGGGCTGGATGCCCAGCTCCAACGGTTCGCCGTTCAAGCTGCACCTGTTTGCTGCTTGACCGCACGGTGGATGTCGCCACCCCGGCTGCGAGCACCGCCACTCTGAACACCGCTCAACGCCCAGGAACAGGAGGGCATCCGGACAGTTCCAATAGCCGACTCCACCATGACACCTCGCCAACACCGACCCGAGGCTGGAGGAGGCCCTCAACGCAGTCCGGGTCGCCGGCCCCGGGTCGGCGGAACCCGGACTGGTCCTCTCGGGCACGGAGTCCATGAGTCGCGAGCAGGCTGAGGCCCGGCCATCGACCTCACCCGCAGGTCCACCCCCGCCGAGGGCGGGTTCTGCACCTTTCAACCGGTCGTCGACGGCGACGCCTGCCCCTGGAACCTGAACTGCCACAACTGCGACAAGTTCGTCCTGCCCGGCGCCGACCTCGTCTACTGGCACCGCAAGCGCGAGCAGTGGCGGACGCTTGCCGAACAGCCCCCGGACCCCGCCACCGCCGACTTTCTCCACGAGGTGTTCGAACCGACCGCCCGCGCGATCGACGGCCTGGAGAAGGCCCTCGCCGCCGTTGACCTCCTCGACGAGGCTCTGGCGGTCGGCCTCCGTCGGCCCCAGGACTACTTCGGGCGTGTCCGGGCGACCGCCATCCGCGCACAGGAACTCGCCCAGGCCGAAGCCGGAGAGGGGCCAGCGTGAAGCCCGAGAACACGCCTGGCGGAGGACATCGGCCTGTCCAACAAGACCGTGTCGGGCATGCGGTGGGTGGCATCGAAGTGGCCGAAGGAGCGCCGGCAGGCGGGCGTGTCGTGCACGGTCCACCGGATCCTGGCGCGAATCGAGGACGAGCAGGAGCGGTTCGCCGCCATCCTCTCGGTGGTCGCCCGGGTCGGCCAGGCCAGGCCAGGCCAGGGAACTGTGGCCTGGCCGATACTGGTCGTCGATGCGGTCGAGCTCGGGCCGTCTCAGGACCCCGCTCGCACCAACCTCTCCTGCTGGCCCGGCAGCGAGCAACCTGGCGACGACCTGATCGACCTCCTCACCGCAGGGCTGCAGGTCTCCGAGGCAATGGCGAGGGGCCCGTCCGATCGCGGGATCGGACGGGCCCGCTTGACATCCATAGGCGCATCCCCGGTCCCAGCGGGACCGGGGGCTCAGGGCGCCATGAGGTCGGGCATTCCTTCGACCAGCACCACCACACCGACCACGTCCCCGTCTGCCGACCGCCCCACCCAGACGGGATGGACCCCGTCCGAGCCCACTGCGAACGCCACCAGCTCGGCGCCGGAGCCAGGCTCGCGGGTGCGGAGGAAGTAGGCGGAGCCGGTGCTGTACTTCCACGCCTCCGGGTCGTTGTCCTCCATCACCTGCTGGGAGAGCCGCTGGAGCGGGCCCCACGCCCCGGCATCGGCGAAGGCGCCCATCGCGCCGTCCGTACCGAACCCGTACGCCTCGCCCTCCCCGAGCAGCCTGGTGTCGTCGCACGGCCTGAGGGGCCATCTCCCAGGACACGGCCGGGGCTTCCCCGACGAGCAGCCGGACCGCCGTGGACGACTCACAGCCGTCGAGGAAGGCGGCCTGCGCCTCATCGAGCACGTGCTCCCCCGGCGGGACGGCGATGCTGAAGTGCGGCCCGTCATGGTCCAGGGGGCAGTCGACGGCCAGCAGGCCGCTCGGCACGCGCAGGGTGCCGGTCCGCCTCGGCTCCACGGCGGTCATCTCGTCGCCGTAGGGACCGGACATGCGCCTACCGGGACGAAAGAGCGCGTCGAAGTCGATGGACGAGAACATGCGGGATGATTCCCGACGCCACGGCACGGAAGCCTCGGGCGTCCCGGCAGTGTCCAAGTGCACCCGCACCCAGTCCGGCAGGTGCTCGCCGCCCGGAAGCGGCCGCCACTTCCCGAACTCTGGCCGGGCCGACCACAGCCGCTCTTCCGGCACCGTAAGCACGGCCTCCAGCGAGGAGCCTCGCATGCCCTCGGGCTGGTGCGAGATCCGTCCCGTACCGTCAGGGAAGACCTCCACCACGGTACGAGGGCAGTCCTGGGCGGATTCCGCCATCACCGGATCCGGGTAGCGCCAGCTGATCGCGCGCCGGTTCAGCAGCCGCTCCTCGTCGACCAGCAGCCTCAGTTCCGCCTCGAGTGTCCGGCGGCCCTGTTCGTCGTACGCCCACACCTCGACGAAGCCCGCGCCCCACGACACCAGCCGCACCTCGGCCGGCACCTCGCTCCCCGGCACCCGGTGCATCACCGCGTACGGCAGCCCCTCGGCGTCCCGCGCCCGCGCCTCCCCGGCGGACAGCGCCCGTCCGGGGGTACGGGACGCCGGATCCCAGCCCTCCGCGTACCCCCCCCTCGACGACCATCCCCGATCCCCGCTCCATCTGCCACCGCCAGCTCGTGCCCGATCCTGCCGAGCGTAAGATAACGGCTGCCACCGACAGGGGGTGTCGGCGCCTACGTCCGCGCACTCGTTCCGATGGGCCAGCTCGGCCCAGACCGTCTTGCCGATCAGCCGGTCCATGCCCCCCAGTCGGCAGGGATCGGCAGGGAGGGGTGCAACGCGTTGCCACCCGGGCCGCATCGGACAGCAAGGATCTTCCCGAGCCCGTCGACGACGCCCAGACTGCGGAGGCCGAGAGGCAACTGGGCATCGTGCTGCATCCTTTACTTGGGTGCCCGTATCGCGCGGTCGCTGACGGCGGCTTCGGCCCTGACTATCGACTGTTGCCACTGCTTGGTTCGGGCTCCAGCGTCGTTGGCGCATACCTGACGCGACGTGAGGCGTCCGTTGGAGTGGAGCACCCGGAATGGCCCGAAGCCGTCGTACCGATCCTGACCTGGGGCTGTGCCATGTACGCAGGCGTTGATTGTCTCAGTGAGGACGGTCAGGTCCTGCTCTTCGAGCCGAACCCGTATAGCGGCGGATCGTGGGATCAGGAGTGGCTCCGATCAGCTCGAACCGACGCCGAAGGTCCGTAGTTCGTAGTAGTCGCCGCCGTACGTGCCGTCAGGTCCCTTCTGGAGCATGAAGGCCACCGGGCCGGAGCGGTGGAGCGGGCTGTCGACGGGGGCCCGGCCGGCGGCGAAGGTACTGTCCACTCGGGGCTTCATGGCGTCCAACCAGGCCTTGGTGGACGCCGGTTCCGCTCCCGGGTGGTCCAGGCCGGCGCAATCATGGAGGAAATCGGCTTGCTTCGCGGCGGTGGCCGTCACGTGGCAGGACCAGGTCGTCAAGTCGCCGTCGATGGTCCACGCCGCGGCGATCCACATCGCGGTGTTCCCGCCCTGCTTGACGCCCGAGGCGTGCCAGACCGTCGGCCGGCCGGGGAAGTCGACCTTCTCCCGGGCCTTCATGGTGATGCCCCAGGTGGTGGCCAGGTGGTTCAGGTACGACTCGCCGGTGTACCCGGGCTCGATCACCTGGCTCCTGACCGTCGGAGCCTTGGCGGCGGCCACCGGCTCGGTGGGCCAGTCCGCCGGACTCCCCACGCCCGGGGCGGCGCTGGAGGGTGCTGCCGTGCCGACCGGGGGCGGCGACGCCGGTACCGCGCCGGGCTGGGGGGCCGAGCCCGCCGTGCCCGTCGGGGCCGGCAGGTCCGGGCCTTCGCCCGGGCCGAGCCGAGTGACGGCTTCGGCTCCGGGCCGGTTCGGCCCCTTGCCGTGCGAGGACGAGCAGCCGACCAGGACAGCGAGGATCGCTGCGGCCGCGGCCAGGCGCGTCAGGGGGTGAGCGGGGCTCAAGAACGGCTCCTTCGGGCTGCGATGTCGTGCGGTTGGCCGGCATGGTCCGGGACCGGCTTGCCGCGGTGATCGGGCCGCCGCCCCCGGGCGGAGTGGTCCCGGTCCCGTGGGAGCTCGGGCCCGAGGCACTCGGTTTCCAACTGCCAGCGGACTAGCGGGCGTTCGCCGACCGGTACGGGATGGTCAGCATCAGCGACGAGCTGCACATCTACACACCATCGGCGGCGCCCAGCCCCAAGACCGAGCAGCCGCTCGGCTTCGAGGGATTCCTGTACTACACGACGGATCCCTATGGATACTGTGCCATGCTGGCCCAGGCCTACCAGGATGGGGACTACGACGAGTGCCCGTATCCGCTGTTCCCGGCCGAGGGCGGGCTGCTGAAGTGGGGCAACAACGACAACTCCGACCAGTTCTGCTGGCTGATGCGGGGCCCGGACCCGGACCGGTGGCCGGTCGCTGCCAAGTTCGACTCGGTGCTGGAGTGGGACCTGTACGAGGGCGGCTTCCTGGAGTTCCTGCTGGCGGCGGTGACGGAGCAGTATCCGAACCATGGGGACGTTGTTCCTGGCGGGACGAAACAGGTCGGTGATGGCCGTGCCTATCGCTTCGGGGGTGATTGGTCGAAGCGGCTTCTGGAGTGAGCCCACGAACATGGTCAACGGCCAGGTCGGGGCGCTGCTGAGGGTCCTCGGAGCGCTGGAGAATGCGGCGGGGTGACTCCCGACTCCGCTCATAGATGTGGTGTCGACGTGGGGCCGACCCCCCGAGGGCTGGACGGTAGGTCACCGTCCCGCGCTGGGCCTGCTCCGCGGCCTTGCCCAGCGCCCCTTCGAGGCGACGATGGTGTACACCGCGCTCGGCGACGCGATCGGCCGGCTGAGCGCTCCCGAGGCCACAGCCGATTCCCTGCGCTGGTGCCTGGACAGCGCCACCCCGATGCTCGCCGACGGCGCGTTGCGTGCCGTGGCGATGCAGCGACTGTGCCTGGACACGGCCACGATCGACCACGTCCTGGACTTCCTTGCGCCTCTGGACCCCCACGACGGTCTCCGGTTCTGGGCCGCGGCTGCCGCTGCGGGTTGGCCCCGCCCTCAGGTCACGAGGTTTCTCCACGAACGCGCAGCCGGTCCCCGGTCCGATGTGGCCAGTGCAGCCGACTCATCCCTACAGGGCACGTACCAGGCCTACACCCCCTTGTAGCAACCCGGCCGGTCAACACCCGCGTCCACCGCGAGACCGGCAAGACCCCGGCCTCCGCACTGGAGGTCGAACGCACCCGCCCGCACCCACTACCCGCAGCACCTCACACCCGCGCGCTCGGCGGGTCCCGCCAGGTGCTGCGGGACCAGACCGTCCGCTTCGGCTCGGTCCGCTACTCGACCCCGCCGGGCCTGGTCGGCCAGGAAGCCTGGGTCCGCGCCGATGGCGAGGAACTCGTCATCGTGGTGGACCTGTCCCGGCTCGCGCACCGACCGGAACGGATGCAGGGCCCGGCCGGGCTGACGGAAGTCGCCCGGCATCCCCTGTCCCTGGTCGATGACACGAGCGATCTCATGCGGCCCGTCCGCGAGGGGCGTCAGCTGGATGACGGCCTCCTCGCGACTCGACGCCGCGGGGCCGCCGTTCACCCGGTTGAGCACCCAGTACTGCGGCTGCGTGACGTCGATCCTGGCCATAGCGTCACGCAGATGCCGGGTGACGGCTACGTGGGCGAGGCCACTCCAGTAACCAATGGGCCGGGTGGCCAGCATGTCGTCGGTGGCGGCCGGATCAGCCGGCGCCTGGTCGGTGGTGATGTCAGTCAGCGGTCCCATGACCGCGACGCTCTATCCCCCAACGCTCACACACCCCCATCCGAGGGACGAATAGTCGTACCGGGCAGGGAGGTCAACTGTCCGCGCACAAGGATCTGAGATGTCCGCTCACCCGGACGGCCCGCTGTCCGTTGACACGGAGCAGGTCCGACGCGCGTATCGCCGTCGAGGCGGGAGTGCACGTCGACACGGCGCGCACGTGGCGACGCCGGTTCGCCGACCTGGGCCGGCCCGGTGCCCGCCGTCACGGCTCTGGTGGCACCGCCGGGTCCAGGCCGGGCAGGCCCGCTCGTGTCAGGCCGTCCGGCCCACCACCCCGCCCGGGGAGATGTGCTCGCTGGTCCAGGTCCGGCAGCACCCACCCGTCGGTCGTGGGCGGGCCGGGGCCGGCGGTCTCGCGGCACGGACCGGAGCAGCGGGGGGGCGGGCACGGCGGGCTGGGCCGGACGGCGGCGTCGGCGCCTGGTCGAAGGTGTCGTCATGCCGAAGGCTCTGCCCGCCCGGCCCGGCCGTCCAACCGCGCAGCCGCCGGGACGGAACCGGTGAGAACGGGGCTGTCCCGTTCTCACCTGCCCGTGACCTGCTCAGATACCCGAAACTCACCGGCCGGTGGCCACCCGCAGGGTGTGGTCCGAGCTGGCGGAGGCGAGCAGGCGACCGTCCGGTGAGAAGGCCACGCTGTTGATCTGTTTCGTGTGGAGTTCCAGTGGTTCGCCGACACGCCGCCCGGTGGCCATGTCCACGATTACCAGGTTCCTCTCAAGGGTCCCGCAGGCCAGAAGCTGGAGATCGGGACAGAACGACATGATGCTCACGACATCATCGAGCCTGGGCAACTGCCGGTCGCATACACGGGTGGAGGGGTTCCAGATCCGGATCCCCTCCGGTACTGCCACGGCGAGCCGTAGCCCGTCGAGAACAGTCATGGAGCCGGCTTCGCGGTCAAAACGAGGGACGAACACCTGGGTGAGCTGACGGGTGCCGAGGTCGTAGAGGAGGATCTTGTCATCGTTCCGGCTGTGGAGGGCGAGGTGTCTTCCACCGGAGAACGGGAGGACGTTGTCCAGCAGACCCTCCACGAAGGGGTGGGGGGTGGGCTCCCACGTGTCGGTGCTCCACGTTGTCACTTCTCCGAACCGCCCCGCCGAGACGAGAGAGTCACCGGCAGAGGAGAAGGCCAGGCAGAGCACCTCACGTTGGTGGTGGGGACCGGGGGTGTTGACGAGCCTGCCGGTCGTGATGTCCCAGACGAACACCGGGGACCGCTCGACGAGGTCCTCGCCGCCGGCAGCGACGAGCACGCCGTCGGGGGAGAGCGCGACAGTACGGGCCCGCTGGAGGCGATCGTCCGTGAAGGTCCCGAGCAGGGCCCAGGTCCGGGCGTCCCAAACCCTCACTGCCCCGTCACCGCACGCGGTGGCCGCCCGGCGCCCGTCGAGGGAGAACACCACCTTGTACACCGGACCAGGATGGACAATGGTCAGCGCCGGGTCGAACCGCGGGTTCCGGAGGACGGGCGCGACCTCCCCGCCCGACCGGGAGTCCTCCGGCCTGGACCTCTCGTCGCCCACACCCGGTGCCGGGTTGCCGGACGCGGACAGCGTCGCGCGCAGGGCCGTGATGGTCTTCCACCGTGTGCGCCACGGGTCGAGCACCGGATCGCGGCGTCCCGGGGCCTGGCACGGATCCCCGTACACGTCCCAGGACATCAGCGTGCGTACCAGCCACATCAGCTTGTCCAGGCCCACGTACCGGCCGGCGAAGGCCGCGCTCTGCGTGGCGATCGGCAGCGCGGCCTTCTCCTGCACGAACAGTGTGCGCGCCCGGTTCTCGATCGCCCGCAGCGGCGGATTGCCCCGGTCGGTCCGAAGCTGTGTCAGGTCCCGGCCCTGGGCCTCCAGCTCCCTCCGGTACTCGTCCTCCACCGGTCCGTTCTGCTGAGACACCCGGCCCCCTCGGTTCGACCCACCCCTGTGCAAGCAGGCTAGGACCTGCAGACCGAACACCGCTGAACTTCACCGAACACCGGCCCCACCACGCGTGGTGTTCGGTCAGGACCGGCCGCCGTTCGCCGCCGCTACCGTGCCGATCGCCCCTCGACGATTTCGTTCCGCGGCCTGGGACCGCGGGGCGCCCGTCCCGCACAGTCGGGGCATGACCACGAACCCGGGCTCGCAGCCCCCGCCGTTCCTGTCTCTGCACACCACCGTCGTCCTGCTCGCCGCGGTCGTCATCGGCCTGGTCGTCGGTGTCCTCACGGCCATGACCGGCGCCCCGCCCGCCGCGGCGGTCATCGCCGGGATGACCGCCGTCGGCACCAGCATCCCGGTCCTGCGCAGCCTCATCCGCTGACCCCACCGAACGTCGCGCCGCAGGACGGCTCGCCGTCGCCGAGCGCACACAGGCGAAGGGCGGCCGCTCCACTCCTCGGCGTCCAGGACCGCGGAAACCTCGGCATCGCGGCGCCCGGAGCGTCGCCGCAGACGCCGGGCGGCGCGACGGGACCGGCGGAACTCCATCACAACCAACGCCGTGACGAAACCACCACGGGGCGGTACGGGGCGCGAACACCCGCCCGACGTCGGCCAGACGCCGTCCACGCACCAACAGAATCACGCCTCTCCGCTGGGCGGACTGGGGGCCACCGAGCCGAGCTCGGTGGAGCCGAAGGGGCCCACCATCGGCTGGCCCGGCGGTCGTATGATCCGCCGCCACGGGGGCCGTCGCAGGGCGCGGTGGTCAACGGCGTACCCGCAGACGCGCCGCCTCGGGTGACGTTGCCGCCGGGGGCGGGTTGCGGCCGGTAGCCGTGGACCACGATCAGTCTCAGGTGGCGTCACATCGCCACGTTCCTCGCCACGCTCGCCCTGATGTTCCTGCCGGCCGCGGCCCCCGTCTACGCCAACTCCCCCGACCCGGCAGCCGCGGTCGCCGACGCCGCGCACCGCACCCTTCCAGAGCCGCCGCCGCTCGACGTCGTCCGGGCCGAGCTGGACGAGCCGGCCGTCGAGGCCCCACACTCCATGGCCGGGTACAGCCGAACGGAGGCCCTGGAGGTTGCCCAGGGCGAGAACCTCCTCCTGCGCAGACGCCTGGCTCGATTTCGAGACCGATTGAGCCGTTGGGTATCCGCATCCCGGGATGCGGAGATCTCGCTCACCCGGACCTCAACGCATTCTGGACCTGACGGTGGCCGACCTCGTCCCGCGACCGGATGCGCACGCGACGACTCGGATTCTCCCGGTCCCAGCTTTCACTGTCCAAGACTTGCGACGGAGTCCGACAGCCGCCATCGCGAGGACCCCACAAGGCTTTCCGGCACCACGACGAGTCCGTCGAGATCCTCGGCGGCCGAAGCAGCAGCGGAACCGCCTGCGCGGTCGCGTACTTGCCACCTCTCGATCGGGACTTCGAACCTGGCCGGGCTCTCGCGCCGGCCTGTACGGCGGAGGAGATCCTGTGCCCGCTCCGGCAGTTCGGAAGGATCGTCCAGGATGTGCATCCTGTACTTCCTTTCCAGAGGCAGCAAGCAGCAGCAGGATCGGCACCTCATCGCGGAGCTCCCCACGTGGGCCAGGAGGCCGCTCATCAGGCGCTTCCCAACCTGGAAGCACGGCCCTGATGGCGACTCGGGGTGGCAACTCAGTCCGATTTGACAGGATGTCGGCTACGCCCGAAGGATCCAGTGAGTTGGGATCGCGTCGTCGGCCGTGGAGGTGGTGGACCTCCTGGGAGGTGTCGCCATGGGTCGCTGAATGTAGAGACAACCTCGACAGCACTGGAGTCAGCCGCACTCGGCCGCCCGATGGCAGTGAAGGAGGACGGCCGGGCCCGGGCGTTTTCGGGGTGACCGGGGAGGCGGAGGCGGATGCGCACAGGGCCTGACCGTCGGGCCCGGTCAACCTGCTGCCGCGCGTATCGGGGCGAATCTGCCCTTCACCAGCCGTTCACCGCGTCGGAGCGGTAAGTTGACGGCTGCCAACTATAGGGAGAGGCATCGACATGACCATCGACCAGGCTGCCCTCGGCAGCGCGGTGAAGGCGGTCGTCGCCGCCGCGCACGCCGACGACCCGGCTGCGCTGTACCGCGCCGTGATGCCGCCGGCAGGCACGGATACGCCTCCGGCCGAGGTCACGACCTGGTTCGGGTCACTCCTCATTCACCTCGCGCTCACCGCGGCGACCGCTTCGAGGCTGGAGCGGGGCTGCCCCCGGGAGGCCGTCTCGGGATGGATCGGGGAGGTGCTGGGCCCGCTGCCCACCCCGGCGCTGCTGCGCGCTGCGGATCCTGACCGCATCGACCACGTCGAAGCGGTGAGCTCAGCGGCGGACTACTCCCGGTGCCACGAGTACACCGTCGACCTGATCCGGGTGGGCCTGACCGAGCCGGATCAGGCACCGGACGAACGAGGCATCGAAGCCCACTGTGCGGTGACGAACGACAAGAAGGCGCGGATCACCGTGATCGCGATGCTCGGCCGCCTTGCCGTTGTCGCTGACGGGCGAGGTTGACGGTGCCGCTCCGGTAGTGCGCGGGCGACGGGCCGCCTTCGGGCTGCTCGGCGCGGTGGCCTGGAGGCGGCCTTCCTTGTGTCCAGGTCGACCAACATGACGATCCACACGACGGCGGCCCGTACCACGCCGAGGGCCTCGATCCGGTGCAGCTCCAGATCCTTCGCGCCGCCGCCGTGGCGCACCCACGGCATCGCGGAGCCGTAGGTGTGGAGGTGGTTGATCGCCTGGCACAGCGAAGTACGCTCGCCTTCCGGGAACAAGTGGCGCAGCCCCGCGTCGTGCTCTTCTTCCCGGAGGCGATCTTGACGACGCCTTCCAGCGTGTTGACGGCCAGAGCGACGGCCTGGCGCTCGTCACCGGTCTTCTGCGCGACCAGGGCTTTGGCCCAGTTCGCGTGCGCCGTCGCGTACTTCCCGGTGAACAGGCTCAGCGGGCGGGTGGTGGCGTCCTGGACTTCGAGTTCCTCGGCCCCCTCGTCGTTCTCCTCGAAGCCGCCGTCGACCATCTCGAGCCCGATCCCGGCCTCCGTCAGGATCTTGTTCACCCGATCGCCGTAGGCCGACGAACCCCAGACGCCGTTCGATTGCAGCACCTGTTCACCAGCCACCAGGTCATCATGAACGGGCCCAGCTACCGACCGAACAAACGTGCAGCTGCTTGTAGGTGGCCACCTTGAGCACGCTGAGGACGGCGAGGGCGTCGGCGCGCAGCGAGTGGGTCGATCCGTTGGGGTTGCGGGTGGAACGGCGGAAGTGCACCCGGCCGGTCCGGGCCGCCGGCTGCTGCCGGTCGTCGTGCTGCTCGCCCTGGTCGTCGTGGTCGCCCATGTCCGATCCCCCGGTTGCTCGCGTGGTTCCGCTGGTCGGCCGAATGCCCTGCTGTTCGGCTGGCCCTCGCCGGCCTCGCCGTCGTCTTCCCGACGGACCGCACCCTGCCCGCCCCGACCCCGCGCCTGCAAGGCTTCACGGACCAGCACCCCCAGGGCACCGACATCAGCGACTACGTGCGGTTCGTCCTCGTGCTGGCCGTCCAGGACGACGACCGGATCCTCACGGTGACCGAGAAACTCACCGACGCCTACCGGACGGGAACAGCGCGCGAAGTGCCGACACAGGCACGAGCCCTCCACCTCCTCGGCCAGATGCTGGCCAAGGTCAGAGCCGGACTCACCCGGCCACACGCCGGGCAGTGACGCACCGCAGGCGCGACGAGCGGCGCCCCGCGCGCTGCGCGCGCTGCTATTTCTCGTGAACATTCACGGGCCTCAAGATCCGCAACTGCTGCCCAACCCAGCAGACAAACGCTGCCCCTAGAAGGGAACGAAGCCACCATGGGCACGCGACGGTTTCACCCACCACACCGTCACAGAAGGAAGGGCACCGTGCACCTGTCGCAGCTCATCTGTGCCACCTTCACGGGCCAGCCAGTGGCGGGAAACCCCAGGCGGCGCAGTGCGGCCACCACCGGAGGACGCCGGCAGGCCGGATGACATGGACCAGCCCATCGGTCCGGCCGGGGCCGGAACCTGTCCTGCTGCGACTCCCGTCCCACGCTCAGCCTGCCTTTCAACCATCGGGCTCACCAGGGCGGGAGGGCGGTGGTCGCGGTGTCGGTGTCGGGTGGGGTGAAGCCGAGGGAGGTCAGGAGGGTGACCGGGGCCCGGTAGTGGGCGGGGAGTTGCTGGTAGAGGTCGAGGGCGGCGGTCCAGGAGCGGCGGGCGGCGGCGGGGCGGCCGAGGGTCTGTTGGGCGGCGGCGAGGCCGGCGAGGGAATTGGCCTGTTGGTCCGGGAAACCGGTGATGCGTCGGCTGACGGCCAGGGAGCGGGCGAAGTGGCGCAGGGCCTCGTCGGGGCGGTCGGCGGCGTAGTGGGCGAGGCCGAGGACGTTGCGCAGGGAGCAGCCCAGGATGCCGTCCTGGAGGCCGAGTTCGGGGGCGAGCAGCCGCTCGGCGCGGGTCCGGGCGGCTTCGAAGCGGCCGAGGAAGGCGTGGACCGCGGCGAGGCTGACCTCGCACAGGCGGACGGTCCAGTCGTCGGCGTCGGGTCCGTCGGCGGGGAGCAGTCGCAAGGCGTCCTCGAAGTGGTCGGCGGCCTCGGCGTGGTCGCCGGAGAAGAAGCGGAACGCGCCGAGGTTGGCCAGCACCTGGCCCTCGACGGCCGGAGCTCCGGCCGTGCGGACCTGGTCGAGCGCCTGTTCGTAGCGCCGGAGCGCCCGGGGCAGGTCGCCGACGGCGCTCCAGGCGTGGCCCTGGTCGTTGAGGCTGCGGCCCACGGCGAGGGGGTCGTCGAGGCGGCGGGCGGCGGCGAGCGCGGTGCGGCCGAGTGCCAGACGTTCGGCGTGCCGGCCGGAGCGGTGCAGGTAGGGCCACACCAGTGCGGGGAGCTGCCAGGCGACTTCGTCGCACCGGTGTTCGAAGGCGTGGCCGACGGTGGCGAGCAGGTTGGCGTGCTGCTCGTCGTACCAGCACAGCGCCTCCTCCGCTCCGGCGAAGGCCGTGGTGCGCAGGCCCTCGGGCGGCGGCGGCAGGGGCACCCGCGGGCGTCGCGGGGCGAGCAGCCGACCGGTGGCGGCCGCGCTCTGGTGCAGGCACCAGGCGTACCAGCGGTCCCGGGCCCGGTCGCGGGAGCGCTCGCTCTCCTGGTCCGTGCCCCGCTCGGCGGCGAACAGCCGGACCAGGCCGTGGAAGCGGTAGCGGCCGGCGGCGTGTTCGGTGAGGAGGTGGGAGTTCGCCAGCCGGCGCAGGATGCGTGCGCACTCGGCGGCGTTCTGAGCGCCGACCACCTCGGCGACGGGCGCCGAGAGGTCGACCGCGGGGCTCACCGCGAGCAGCCGGAACAGCCGCCCGGCGGGTTCGTCGAGCGCCCGGTAGGAGAGCGCGAAGACCGTGCGCAGCCGGACGGAGGGGCCGTCACCATCGCCGTCGAGGACGTCCAGGCGGGTGCCCTCGGCCGCCAATTCGGCCGCGAGGCCGGTGAGATCGTGGTACGGACGGTCGCGCAGCTGGGCGACCGCGAGGCCCACGGCCAGCGGGAGGTGGCCGCAGGCGTCGAGCAGCCTGGTGACGGCGTGCTCGTGGGCCGCGACCCGTTCGGCGCCGAGGACCCGGTGCACCAGTTCCCGCCCCTCGGCCGGGCTGAAGTCGACGAGTTCGATCCGCTCGGCCCCTTCGCGGACGACGAGGCCGGCGAGCCGGTCGCGGCTGGTCACGACCACCGCGCAGCCCCCCGTGCCGGGCAGCAGCGGGCGGACCTGTTCAGCGTCGAGCGCGTTGTCGAGCACGATCAGGACCCGTCGGCCGGCCAGGGTGGTGCGGTAGAGCGCGGCCGCCTCGTCGAGCCGACCGGGTACGTCCTCGGCCGGCACGCCCAGTGCCCGCAGGAACGCGCCGAGGACGGCGTGCGGGTCCTGCGGGCCGGCGGGCGACCATCCGTGCAGGTCGGCGAAGAGCTGGCCGTCGGGGAAGTGCTCCCGGGCGCGGTGCGACCAGCGCACCGCCAGGGTCGACTTGCCGCCGCCGGGGATGCCGGTGATCACGACGACGGACGCCGGGTGCGGGCCGCCGGTGCCTGGGGTGCCGGTGCCCGAGGTGCCGGCCCCGGCCAGGTGGCGGTCCATGGCCAGGAGTTGGGCGGTACGACCGATGAAGAAGGGGAGGTCCCAAGGCAGTTGGGCCGGACGCGGATACGGCCGCGGCGGCACGGGCGCCACCCGGGCGGGCGGGTCCGCGGGGCGGGGTTCGGCCCGGGGCCCGCCGGCCGCTCCCAGCAACTCCCCCTGGAGGGCGCGCAGCCGGGGAGAAGGGTCGAGGCCGAGCTCCTCCGCGAGGCGGTCGGCGTACCGGCGGTAGGCGGCCAGTCCCTCCACGTGCCGGCCGCACCCCGCAAGAGCGGTCAGCAGGTGCCGCACCAGGCCGTCGCGCAGCGGGAACGCGACCACCAGCTCGGTGAGTTCCGTGATGGCGAGCTCGTCCCGGCCGGCCGTCAACTCGGCCTCGTAGAGCCGCTCCAGGACGACCATCCGGCGCTCCTCCAGGCCGGCCGCGACAGCCGAGAGGGCCCGACCCGGCAGTCCGTCCAGGGCGGGTCCGCGCCAGAGGGCCAGGGCCTCGCGCAGGCGCGCGACCCGGTCGGCGCCCGGCTGCGCCGCCGCGTCCACCAGGGCGGTGAACTGTTGGACGTCGACGATGACTTCGGGTCCGGCGAAGAGGTAGCCCGGTCCGTCGGTGCGGATCGGCGACACCCGTCCGGGGCCACCGCCGAGGATGCGGCGCAACAGGCCGACCATGTTCCGGACCTGACGGTCGGCGGTGGCCGGCGGGGACTCGTCCCAGATCGCGTCGACCAGCCGGGGCACCGAGACGATCCGGCCGGGATGAGCCACCAGGTAGGCCAGTAAGGCCTGTTGGCGCCGGCCGCCGACGGCGAGCACGGTGGAGTCCGGGGCCCGGACCTCCAGTGCCCCCAGGATCCTGAACTCCACTCCCGCCCCTCCGCCGGATCGTCCGTCCGCCCCCGCTCGGCCCTTCGCTCGGCCCGCGTACGCAGCCACGGGTCGCACTCCGACCGTCAGGTTCGTACACCCGGCGGCCCGGCAGGGCCATCCTCACCCGGACGCCGGGCCGTGTCCATGGCGCCCCACGTGCCCGTGATGTGTTCGCCGCGATCCGGTCATGATGAAATCGTGACGGACTGAAGCAGGGTTCTCTCCGAGCCGGACAACACCCGCCCCGCACCCCGACGGGCACCACACCCGGCCGACTCCGTTCCAGAGAGGGAGCCCCCCCATGAACCCGAACCCGACCCCCCGTCCGCGCACGCTCCGCCGGGCGATGGCGTCGGCCGCCGTCGTCCTCGCCGCCGTCGGTTCGCTCGGCCTGGTCAACACCACCGGCGCCGCGGCCGCGACCCCGTCGGGACCGCCGAGCGGCCTCTGCAACCCGGCCGTGGACACGGTCTGGCACGACGTCCTCAACACGCAGGTCGATCCCGTCGTCACCGACTTCACAGCGGTCAGCGTCACCCCCGGCACCACCGGCCAGCGCCACGAGACCCTGACACGGGTCGACACCGTCACCACCACGGTCAACCGGAACACCGAGATCTCGACCTCCGCCCGCTTCCTGTTCTTCAAGGTGTCCGCCACGGTCGGCTTCTCCGTACAGACGACCACCTCGTCCACCACGACCACCACCGCCTCCACCACCTGGAACATCAACCAGCCCGGCTACTACGGCCTCTACCGCGGCACCCGGAAGGTCTCCGGCGAGTGGGTGGAGTACACCTGTGCCCGCGCCGGCGGCACCGGCTTCTGGGTGAACACCACCCCGAACGGCAAGGGCACCTACACCACCTTCGAGTACCCCGAGGAGGGCACCGTGTCGTGCGCCTCCCCGGAGCCAGCCGGGACCCTGCGCAACGCCGCCCGGCAGCGGCTCGGCTGCTGACCGGACGGTACAGGACCACCCCGAACCGGGACTGAACCGAACCGGGACTGAACCGGACCAGGACTGAACCGGACCGGACGCATCCACCGGGCCGCGAAAACTCCCCCGATTCCCCATTGCTGAAAGAGAGTTCATGATGTCCATACCACTCCGCCGACTGACCGCGCTCGCCACCACCGCGATCGTCGGCGCCCTGACGCTCACCGCGGCCCCGGCCGCCACGGCCGCGGACCGGGGCAGCGACTACACCTGCGACCCGATCTACTACCGCATCAAGGCCGCCAACCGCCCGGTCTTCAACGAGCTGGCCCTGACCGTCGCCCTGTCCCCCGGGAACCACGGCTCGGTCATCCAGTACCAGTGGAGCGGCGAGTCCAACCAGAAGTGGAAGCTCTGCCGCAAGCGCCAGTCGAACGGCACCGAGCAGGTGGTCTTCCGCGACGCCTGGCGCCAGTGGTGCATGGGCGTCGACCGCGCCGGGACCGCCAGCGGGGTCTGGGTGATCACCGTCGGCTGCGACGACAACTACGTGCCCGACGAGCAGAAGTTCACGCTGGTGAACGTACCCAACACCAACTACACCGCGATCCAGTCGGTGAATTCGAGCAAGTGGCTCGCCGCCCAGAACTTCGACACCAACGGCAGCCAGGTCGTCCTCAGCTCCACGCCCGACCTGTGGGTCCTGGAGCTGGCCTGACCGAACCACCGCCGCCGCGGCCGGCACCCGTCCTGGGCCCCACACCCTCGGACGGGCACCGGCCGCAGCGGCGGGTCAGGGGCGACACCACCAGGAGCGAACGCGCTTGGCCTCGGCGACCGCGGCCTCGGCGACCGCGGCTTCGGCGGCGGCCTGCTCGCGCTCGGCCTCCTGACGGGCCTGCTGATCCGCGGCGGCCTGGCGGCAGCCGGCGCACAGCGTGTCGTCCCAGGCGTTCCGCCGGCGCTCGGCCCACCGCTCGTCCGAGAACTTCGCCGCGCAGCGGGCGCAGGCCGGGCGGCGACGGGCAGCTGGACGAGCGGCTGGCGTACGACCTCAGCGCCGTCGTCGTCACCGGCAGCCCGTACGCCGAGGCGTTCCCGGAGCTGGCGATGGGCGAGCGGATCGCGCTGGTCGCGGTCTGCGCGCTGGCCGCGGCGATGCCCGGCACGGTGCTCGGCGGGCTGGAACCTGAGCTGCCCGCCCTGGCCGCCACGGTGGACACCGCCGTCGAGTCCTGCCTGGCCACCCGCCCGGACACAGGGGCCACAGGAGCTACCGGAGACCCGTTCACTACACAAGGCTGAAGGAAGGAGGCGGTCGCTCGACCGCCTCCTTCCGGCGTCAGCTGACGCCGGGACGGCCACTGAACGATGCTGCTACTCGGCCGGGCCGTCCTGGGGTTCGATGCCCTGGACGGGGATGCCGAAGGTGAAGGGCAGCGGCTGCCCGTTGTCGTCGAGTTCGGCGTAGACCACCCGCTCGCCTGCCGCGCTGGCAGGCGGGAACTGGCCGGTGTGGTAGTAGACGGTACGGAAGGAGAGCTTGGCGTCGGCGCTGATCATGTCGCCGTTGCGGCGGATGGGAAACAGTTCGTGGCGTTCCATCCACAGGGCTCCGCTGCACTTGGGCGGGATGGCGAGTGAGTGGGTGATGGTCTTGCTGGCCATGGTGGTGACGCCGGAGCGGTGTTCGTAGCCCAATTCCACCGAGGCGCTGACCGTGGCCCTGACGGAGCTCTTGGCTCCCATACCGAAAGGCGCGGCCTCCAATTCGACGCCCACTTCGACGCTCACCGATATGCCGGTCTTCGCGCTGTACGTCTCGGTGCTCTCGCGGGAAACGCCGGTTGTGATCGACTGGCTGTCGGCCTGCGATGCACTGCCCTGCTGGTTGTCCCGGAACAGAGCCAGCTCGTAGTGGCGCTTTCGCCGGATCTTGTAGAAGGGGGAGTGTTCGAGCTTCCACTTCTCGTCGCGGCCGGTGTCCTTGACCATGAAGTAGGGCACGGTGATGGTGCGGTCGATGACACTGGTGGTGTGGGCGGGCGGTTCGGCGTGTGAGGTCAGCCGAGGGACCGCCGGGTCCGGGCCCTTCTCCACGACCGCGGGCAGGTCCAGCACCCAGGTGACCTCGTTGGGCGCGGGCCTGCCCCACGACGGGACAGCGGTGAACAGGCCCGCGGGCACGTAGAGGTGCTCGCCGGTGTCGCCGTCGGGGTAGAGCGGCGGCTCGATGCCCCAGGCTGTGGCAAGGCCCGAGCCAAACATCACAATCCAGGCGAAGCCCAGCGTTTTCCCGCTGATCTCTGCCTTGCGGACGTAGTCACGGCCCTGGTGGGTCTTCTTCACACACGCCATCGCGCTCAGCGCGGGCTTGTCCCGGCCTGTCTGGACGTAGTCCCCGAGGGCTACGTATCCCTCCGGCGCAATGGGGCGCCAGAACGATAGCGGTCGGGGATCCTTGCCGGGGGGGGCCACTTGGACTTGGGCTATGAGCTTGTAGCCCCTGGGACTGGCCAGCAGGTTGCTACCAGGAGCCGCCTTGGCGATCAGGCCCCCGCGCCGGCCCCGAGGATCGATGCCCTTCGGCCCGCATATGGTGCCCAGCGTCGACCACCCTGCCGGGGGGTTGGTCCGCCAGAACGTGCAGTCGCCGCTGCACTGGACGACGAAGTCGACCAGGAGGCTCGCCGAGGAACTCACCGGCCAGGGGCACAAGGTCGGCGCCGACACAGTGGGCGACCTGCTACGCGAGGAAGGCTTCAGCCTGCAGGGCAACGCCAAGACCATCGGGGGCGCCCAACACCCGGGCCTTGACGCCCAGTTCCGCCATATCAACGAACAGGCCAAGCAGCACATCGAGTCCGGGGATCCGGTGATCAGCGTGGACACCAAGAAGAAGGAGCTCGTCGGCGACTTCAAGAACCAGGGCCGCTCCTGGCGGCCCGTAGGCGATCCGGTGCCGGTACACGTCCACGACTTCGCCGACCCCCAGCCGGGCGAGGCCATCCGCTACGGAATCTACGACCTGGCCGGGAACACGGGCTGGGGCAACGTGGGGACCGATCACGACACCGCCGCGTTCGCGGTGGAGTCCACCCGCCGCCGACAGCCCGAATATCGCGAGCTTGGAATGACACGCCCCACCAGTCGGCGGCTACGCCCGGACCCCCAGCGCCGCGAGGCCTACGCCAACGACCTCGTTCACTCCCAGCTGATCGCCGTGTCCGCCTCCAGCAACAGGTCCAAAGGCGACCAGTCGCCCGACCAGTGGGAGCCCCCGCCGAAGCCCAGCCGACACCGAAGCCGGACACCGAAGCCGGACACGGAGGCCGGACACCGAGTGTCCCCGATCACCATCAGCCAGCGAGATCCCGGACCGCTCGTGGAGCGGGACCTGGCAAGATGCCCGGATGGAGATCTTGGAGGAAATCGAGCCGCTGCTGAGTTCACTGGCCACACCGAGCCATGTCTACGCGAGGTGGGGCGCGGTATCGGGGGCCACCGTCGCGGAGCAGGTGTTCGACCTCGTCATGATCGCCCAGGACGACTGGGCGCATCAGGCCGTCGCGGGAGCGGTCGGCCCGTCGTCTGCCCGCGAGGTCGAGTCAGCGCTTGAGCCCGTCGACGAAGCCGGGGCAATCGAGCTGATGACGAACCTGTCGGCCTTCGATCTCGTCCACTCGCAGCCCCTCCGGGACCGCGATCACGCGAAGCGGGCGGCCGCGCGGGTGGCGAAGCTGCTGGGCCGGGACACGAGCTGGGTCACGAACATGGAGAGCACGGAGAACGGCCGCGCGTGGACGCCCGTCACTCGGCACGGCATCGATGTCGTCGTTGCCGGAGCCACGGCAGAGTGCTTCGTGATCCTGCTCGCCCTGGGCGACGACTGACCGCGGTGATGGAGCCCGACAGAGCTCGCCCGCAACGTGGTCGAGGGGGTGCGGCCGACCGGCTTCCCGCGTGCTGGCGGACCGGCCCCTGCGATGACGAGCCGTGCATCCTCAACCGCTGACTTCGCTTGAACCGTGGCCGAGGTGCGCCGCCCGCGGCCCGGCCCGTACGCGGGCGGTGTCGGTGGGGGCGCCCAGGGTGCCCTGGTGAATGTGGATGATCTTCAGTGGCAGTTGAGCAACCACGGCGGTGTCCTGCCGCGGATCGTGGACGAGATCCTCGAACGCGGCGGCCTGGAGGCCCTGGTGGCGGCGGCTCGGGAACGTGCGGACTGGTTCTGCGCCGTGGGTGCGGTACGGGGGCTGTGCGCGGCGGGGGAGTTCGGGCGGGCCTGGACGGTGGTGGAGCCGTTCGCGGCCACCGGCTGGCATCCGGCGGTGCGGACGGGCGCCGACGTCCTGTTGCGGTGGGGCCGCGTCGACCGGGCGCTGGAGCTGGCGCACCCCAAGGGGCCGCAGGAGGACACGGTCGGCGTGTGGCGGGACTACGCCGAGGTGCTGGTCCGAGCAGGACGGGTGGACGACGACTTCGGCGTACTCCGGCCGTACGAGCACGGCGGGTGGGTACGGCGGGTGGGTACGGCGGGTGGGTGCTGAGGGAACTGGTGGAGATGACCGAGGGCCAGGGCTGCGACGAACGGGTGCTGGAGCTGCTGGCCCCGATCGCCGAGGAGTTCCGGCGCGACCCACAGCAGTGCCGGTTCGACGACGCCATCCAAGCGGTGGAGCACACCTTCGACGACCTCTACGACGGAAACCTCCTCCAAGCGACCATGATGCTGCTGGCCGAACAGGGCCGCCACGACAAGGCCCTGGCCCTCATCGAAGGACGCAGCCCCGAGTTCCTCGCGGAGAACGACGCGTTCTGGCACGTCCACCTGCCCCGCGTCTTGAAACCGGCCAGCACGTGATCGGTTGCCGCTCGAAGCCGCCTTCAGGAATCCGGGCCCTGGGCAGGGCACTGCCAGTCGGCAGCGTCGATCGCATTGCCCTCCATGTCACTGAGGTGGAAGCAATGGCCGTTGGCCCACACCGTGACCGAATCCCGTTGGTGGTCGACCTCGAAGAGCTCGTCCCCGCGCAACGTCCCGGACCAAGAACCGTCGTCTGCCGGTGAGTGAGTGACAACGACGCAGGTCTGCCCCGGCAGGATCTGGTGGCTGTCCGCCCAAGGCTCCACGACCAGCTCCAGCGGCACTCCACCGTCGTTTCCGACCAGCAGCCGCGCGGATCCCCCAGCGAACATCTCCAGTACCTCTCCCTGCCCCTGCGGGCGATTCCGCATGCACGCACCGTCTACAGGCACACACGGCCTGATCCTCACACACGGGGATCACGTGCTCCAAGCGTCTACATCGTCCGAGCCGCCGGACACCCGGGCTGGGACGAACGGCTGGCCGTGGTCCCGGAAAGGGCGAGCGGTCTTACCCGGGATGCTCGCCGGCGGGCTCCGAGGCCGTGGCCACCAGGTCGAGGTCGACCCCCTCCACCTGCCGCGCGTCCTGAAGACGGAGGGCGCGTTCCGGCCTGCCGAGGTCTCAGCGAGGTGAGCTGATGACGGTAGTACTCAGTCCGTGGGCCATGTACGGAGGTCAGCCAGTGTGAGCACCCGATAGCTGCCTTCGTCTGGTGCCATGACGAACAGCTGAAAGAGTTCCGGCTCCGACCATGGAAGCTCTCCGACGATCCGGGCGAACTCGGCGAACGGCAGGTGGTTCAGGGCCCCGCCGTAGACGTCAGGAGGCCACTTCGTACCGCCCCAGGCATGGTCCCTGGTCGCGATGTTCCGCAGTTGCCAGCGGCCGGGCACCTCGGGACTCAGCGGATGGAGGCGGACGTTGAGTTCGGCGACGACATCAGCGTCCTCCTCCCAACCACCGGGGCTGAGCAGGATGGTCGTAATCGCAGACATGGCCCCATGATGACCGCGACCATGGCGAGCCCCGCAACCGGGGTGCACGCTCCCAGCCCGGGATGTCAGCGGGCCAAGATCTTTTCCCCGGGTACGGCCAGTTGTCGATCCCCGCCGACGGCCAGTTCGAGTGGCACGCCGGGAAGCTCCGTCACAGACCGTGACGCCACAGCCAGGCACCCCGGCGGCCTGGCTGACCACCGTCCTCGCTGCCCGAAGCGCCGCCCTCCTCACCGCCGCGCCCGTGGGCACCGCACTCGGCGGCCCCTCACCGCCGCGCTGGGCCCCCGGCAGGTACTGGCCGCCTCGGGGATCGCGACCATCGCCCTAGCCGTCGCTGCCGCCGCGATGCGGGTCCAGAGGCATCGGACGCAGTCACGGCCCGCTGGAGAAGCCATGGATCGGACGGGGTGATCAGCGGGCCGTGCAACCCGCCCGCCCGGCGTCCTGGGCCTCGTCGAAGGTCGGCCTGGCGGTTGATGACGGGGGTCGGCCAGCCGGGCCGTGGGTAGTGCCGGGCTCGGGCCTGACGGCCTGACGGCGGGCGGGCGACCGGGCCCACGCCGGTCGCGCTGCGGCGGCCGTCCGACCCACCGCTCGCTCCGCCGCCGACATACCCGCCGGTCATCGGAACGCAGCAGCAAGCTGACCACCGACCCCGGGGTCTGAGGAGGCAGCGATCATTCGTGGTGCATGACTACTCGAACCTCTCCGACGCCGGCCGCCCCAGAGCCTCATACCTGTCGGCAGAGCGCTGCCCCGGCCACCGCAGACGGCGCTTGGCCAGGGGAACGATCACGCTGAGACTCTCGCCTTCTTCGCCGACTTGGTGCTGGATGTCGAGCCTGCCCATCAGCCGCGGATCGTCCAGCAGCGCGCCCATGATGCCGAACGGCGGGGCGATGTGCTTGGCGAAGATCGCCAGCTCGTCGGCTGCCCGCCTCTCCTCCTCAGCAGTCAACCGGTGATCCGGGGAGCCGTATCCGAGCTCGTCCAATGCGCGCACCAGGTTGTTGGCGCGACCCTCGATGAGTTTCCACATGTAGGTGATCCCCACCGGCCCGGTCAGGGCGAGCGTGCGGTGATAGCGCAGCATGCGCAGCCGGTTGTCGTCGAGTTCTCTCCACACGGCCCCCATCTCCCGCGGCGTGGCTTGAACGAGAAGCGCGGCGGTGCTCTCAAACGCGGTGACGAGCGTCTCGGCTTCCTTGTAGACCGGTTCCCGCCTGTCGCGGGTCTTCGTGTCCTGCTCGGCTTTGTCGTGCCGCCGGTTCCCCCGCATGGTGAAGTACGTTCCGGCGGATGCGACGCCGGCCGACAGCACCGAGGCGATTCCGGTGATGAGTGCGGGGTCCATGCCCCTCCCCGTCATGTGGCACCCCTCCCCCGGGCGCGATAGCGCCGGATGCTAGCAGGACGTGGCGCCGCGGGACACTCACCGCCACGGCCGGATCCAGCTCCAGGTCCTGCGCTACTTCCCCGGAGCCGTGGCCGTCCGGCGCTCCCCCGCCTCCGCCGGACCCACCGAGGGTCTGGTTGCCCGGCCACCGCGAGCTCCCGGAACAGCCGCCCTGGGCCGGGCCATGGCGGACGGCGGCCATCCCGGGTCCCTTCCCGGTACGCCGCCGGTCGACGTCGCCCTTTGCCTGGCCCGTCAGCAGCCCGCCGGTCGGCCCCGGTGGGTGAGCCACAACCCGTGGTGTGCCGGGGAAGGGCACGGGATGACCGCATCGCGCGACGTGGCTACTCGACGTCGAAGAGCGACTGGAGAATCTCGCGGACGTGTTCGCTGTCGGCTCTCGGGGGGACGGTCCTCACACTGTCCGGGTTCGATTCGAACATGACGACCGCTCTGGCGTCGGCCGGCAGGAGGCCGAGGAACCAGGCGGCGGTGTCGGCCCACAGGGCGGCGTCGCCGTCGTCCAGGACGAGGTGGCCGCGCTCGAAGTAGCTGCCGCGCCGGGTCTCGCCCTCGAGGTCGACTTGAAAGGTGACGTAGTTCCTGCCGCTGACCGGTGCGTGCTTCTGCCAGGTCTGCAGGTCGGGGTAGCGCGCGCAGGTGGTCTTCGGCGTCCTGCGGCGATAGCGCCCAGGTGGTTCCCGGCGCGGCGCCGAGGTGGATGGTGTCCAAATCAGCCTCCTTCGGTCGGCTGTGGCTCCGGCATCGTGACGACGCGGACGTTGCTCTTCACATGGTGCTTGGCGAGCAGGTACTGCCAGTAGCCGACGGTCGACGCGTCGGGCGTGTCGACCTCCAGGTACTGGGCGTGGTTGGCGGGGTTGTCGATCGCGCCCTTGTAGCGGTCGAACTCGTCCTCGTCCTTGTCCAGCATCCACCCGGTACGGAAGTCGTCCTCCTGTATCCCCTTCAGGGACCTGGGGCTGCAGCCCTGTTTGCGGACGTTCTTGGCATCAATGAACGCGCCGTCGGCGGGCCGGAAGCCGTCCGCCCAGATCTCGCTGCCGTCCGCGCCCCGAGCCCGCCGCTCCGGCCTGCCGGCGGCGTACACCTGGTAGGCGCGGTCGTCCGCTGTACCGTAGTTCGGCGGGCGCTCCGGCAGTCCTTCGATCCACGTCCTGGCCGCCATCTACTTCGCCGCGTCGTACAGCGGGTAGGGCGGCGGGTTCGGCGGGACGATCGGCCCGACCAGAGGATTGGCGAACGGGCTCTGGCTGGCCGCTGGCGTGACTGCGGCAGCCTGTGCCCGGAAGGGTCGGGCAGGGTGGCGGCGCTCGCCGAGTCGATGCCCGTCACCGCCGAAGCCGCTGTCGCCGCGGCGGCGGTCCCGGCGAGGACCACCAGGCGCGCGGCCAGGGAGGAGACGACCGCCTCGGCCTCCGCGACGGCGGCGGCCGCGGCCAGTTCCGCTTCCGCTGCGGCGAGGGCCTCGGCGGCCAGCGCCGCATCCGCTGCCAAGGCCGCGTCAGCCGCCCCGGCGGCAACGTCCGAGGCGCCGAGGGTGAAGAAGGTGAGGATCACCCCGGCCGTCGTGACGACGCCCGCCGTGACTCCCAGCTCGATCAGCTTGTCCTGGCACGTCTCGATCGCCTGCGCGTACTGCTCGCAGATGGCCTGCAGCTCACGGCAGGCCGCCGAGATATTGACCATCAGCGGCTGCGCGGCCGACACGGCCGTCCCGCCCGGCGGGCACGCGCCGTACACCGTGGCGGCGTAGGACTTGAAACCCTCGAACGCCGCGCCGGAGCACTTCGCCATCACGTCCACAGCGTGCACACCGGCGTTGCGCTGGGCCGTATCGACGACCGAAGCACACTGCGCCCAGACCTGGGCGGCGCTGCGCAGACGCTTCGGATCGCCCTGCGGCCAGAACTGGCCGATCACCGGGATCTCGTGGACCTCCGACGAAGTCCTTCGACCCGAGGTGAACCGGCCCAAGGCCGTGTTGCCTTGGTCGCTCGCCGCCTGGGCGTCTTTCAGCGCGGAGCCGATCCGGTCCTGGAAGCCCTTCGTCTCCGAGCCGAGCCGCTGACGTGCTTTCCGCGCCTCCGGGTCGTTGTCTGACGACACCGTCGGGCGGGTCTGTCCGGTGACCGGTGTATCTCCCGATCAAGGAAGAGCAGCTCATGATCGCCGCCGGCGTCAGGGCGTCAGGGCGTCAGGGCGTCAGGGCGTCAGGGCGTCAGGGCGTCAGGGCGTCAGGGCGTCAGGGCGATCGTGGGAGCGAGGCGAGGATGGCGTCGAGGCCGAACTCGAAGACGTCCCGCTGGGTGAAGGTCGGGAAGTCGGCGGTGGTGGCGTGCATCGCCGGGTACACCTCGGCCGGGAGGCGGGACCACTGCTGGCGGACCCGTTCCCAGTGCTGCGGGTCCTCGTCCCAGACCCGGCGGACGGGGTAGAGCGTGGCGCAGCCGAGGACGAAGCGGATCAGCGTGGCCAGCAGGCCGATCGCCGTCCGGTGGTCGACCCGCAGTCCTGCCAGGCGGGCGTAGATCTGCTCGGACATGAGGGCCTCGACCTCGCCGACTCCGTCGGAGGGGGCGTTGATCTGCAGGATGGCAGGGTGCGTGATGAACAGCTCGAAGTAGGCGCGCATCACCTGCCGGAGCCATTCGACGTTGTCGAGTCCGGGGTCGGGCCACTGGAATCGGCTCAGCAGCTCCGTGGTGACGGCGAGGAGGATCGCGTCCTTGTCGCGGAAGTGCGTGTAGAGCGACATCGGGCGGACGCCCAGGTGGTCGGCGAGCCGGCGGATGGTCACCGCGTCCAGTCCGTCGCGGTCGATCAGTTCGATCGCCGCGTGGACGATGGCCTCGGGGCTGAGGGTGCCGCGGGGTGCGCGAGCGGGCGCTGTCTTGTGCCTGGGCGATGACATTGGGGTTCCTGATTCCTTCGGGACCGCAGTTCTATTATCGTACCGTACGCTGTACTGTTCCTGGCTCGAGACTGATTTCAGGAGGCCGGATGTCCATTGACGCACTCCCCGCCATTGCCTACGACCGGGCTGAGCGGCTGCTGCTGCACAACCGATCCCGGCTCGCCCTGCGGGCCAAGGTGAAGCCCGTCTGGATCGGCGGCGGCGAGAGGTTCTGGTACCGGGTCGAGACCGAGCGGGGCGGCGAGTTCGTGCTGGTCGACCCCGCCGCAGGGACCCGGGAGCCGGCGTTCGACCCCGAACGGCTCGCCGCCGCGCTGGCGTCCGCCGCCGGCCAGCCGGTCCAGCCGTACGCGCTGCCGTTCCGGGCGGTCGAGTTCGCGGACGGGACGGTCGCGTTCGACGCGTTCGACACGCGCTGGACCTGTCGGCTGGCCGACTACCGGTGCGCGCGGGACGAGGAGCACGCCAAACCCGCACCGCTGGAAGTCGCCTCGCCGGACAAGAAGTGGGCGGCGTTCCGCCGCGATCACGACCTGTGGGTGCGTTCGGCCGAGACGGGCGAGGAGTTCGCGCTCACCACCGACGGCACCGCGGATCGGAGCTACGCGGCCCAAGCCGACGCGGCGGTCCCCACGCACCTGCTCGGCAAGCTCGGCCTTCCGGAGATGCCGCCGGCGCTGCTGTGGTCGCCGGATTCGGCGCGCGTCCTCACCCACCGCACCGATCAGAGCGATGTCGCCCTGATGCACCTGGTCGAAGCCGTCCCGCCGGACGGCGGCCGGCCGCGCCTGCGCAGCTACCACTACCCGGTCCCCGGTGAGCCGATCGCCCGCGGCGAGTGGATCGTCTTCGACGTCGCGTCCCGGACCGCGACACCCGCCAAGACCGACCCGTTCCTGCTGCCCTTCATGTCACCTGTCACGCTGAAGAAGGTGTGGTGGGCCAAGGACAGCGCGGCCGTCTACTACCTGGATCAGCCCCGTGACCTCCGGACGCTGCGGCTGCACGCACTCGACCCGGCGACCGGCGAGGTGCGCACCCTGGTCGAGGAGCACGGCGACACGCGGGTGGAGGCCGCGCAGGAGATCGCCCAGAAGCCGATCGTGCACGTGCTCGCCGGCGGCCGCGAGACGCTGTGGTACTCCCAGCGCGACGGCTGGGGGCACCTGTACCGCTACGAGGACGGGGCGCTGGTCGAACAGCTCACCCGAGGGCCGTTCGCGGTGCAGGAGATCGTGCACGTCGACGAGGCGGAACGGGCCGCGTACGCCGTCGTCTCAGGACTGGTCCAGGCCGACCCGTACCGACGGTCGCTGGTCCGGGTCGGCCTGGACGGCGGCGGGACCGCCAAGCTCACCGACGACGATCTGGACCACGTGATCACCGCGCCGGAACACGGCCGCTGGTTCGTCGACTCCGCGTCGACCGTCGACACCCCGCCGACGATCACCGTGCGTGACCGGGGTGGAGCCGTGCTGGTCGAGCTGGAACAGGCCGACATCACACCGCTGCTGGCCGCCGGCTGGACGCCGCCGGAGCGGGTCAGGACCCTGGCCGCCGACGGCGTCACCGAGATCTACGGCGTCCTCTACAAGCCCCACGGCTTCGACGCCGCGCAGCGCTACCCGGTGATCGACCACCCCTACCCGGGCCCGCAGGTCCACCGGGTGGCGGCCTCCTTCGACCCGGGCGCCTACGGCCACGACGCCGAGGCGGTGGCGGCGCTGGGCTTCGCGGTGCTGGCCGTCGACGGCCGTGGAACGCCCGGCCGGGACAAGGCCTTCCACGATCACGTCCACCGCAACATGGGCAGTGCGGGCGCGCTCGAAGACCATGTCGCGGCGCTGCGCCAACTCGCGGAAACGCGTCCGTGGCTGGACCTGGACCGGGTCGGCATCTTCGGCCTCTCCGGTGGGGGATTCACCACCGCCCGCGCCCTCCTGGCGTTCCCCGACTTCTACAAGGTCGGCGTGGCCGAGGCCGGCAACCACGACAACCGCCACTACCACGCGCTGTGGGCCGAGTCCTACGACGGACCGTTCGACCCGGACGCCGGGGCCCGACTGTCCAACACCGAGCTGGCCGGGAACCTGGTCGGCAAACTACTGCTCGTCCACGGCGACATGGACGACAACGTGACACCGCATCTGACCATGCGGCTGGTCGACGCGCTGATCGCTGCGAACAAGGACTTCGACCTGCTGATAGTCCCCGGCGTCGAGCACAGCTTCCTCGGCCGCAACGGCTACGTCGCCCGCCGCCGCTGGGACTACCTGGTGCGTCACCTCATGCACCGCGAGCCGCCGGCCGGCTACCGGCTGGCGGAGATCCCGCTCTCCATGGAAGCGCTCGAAGTCCTCTTCAGCTGACATGGAAAGGACCTTCCCCATGCCCGCCTTCGCTGCCCGGGCCCGGCCCTTCTTCTTGAACCGCGGGTAGCCGACGGCCCGGCCGGCACGACGGCCGGCCGGCGAGTCGAACCAGTTCCCGAACGCCGTGCCGGCGTCGATGAACGCGGACTGGAACGCGTAGGTGGATACCTCGTGCCACCACGGACACGGCGCCGGCGGACCGTGGAACCGTCCGCCGGATCGCCGGTCCGGGAGTCGCCTTTGATCGCGTTGAGGTGCTTCTTGATCGCGGCCTGCCCCGGAATCCGGACGTCGGCCTTCTTCCTCGCCTCGGCCTCGCTCAGCCCACCCGCGACCAGGACATCCACCTGAGCGCGCCACTCCCGGTGCGCGGCGACCTTCCGGCCGAGCGCCCGGTTGAACGCCCACCTCGCCGCACCGGCACGCCGGCACGCTGGCACGCCGGCGTGCCGGCTCCTCCATCGAGGGTGCAGCGCGCCGGCGGCGAGCTCTCCTGTCCTCGCTGGCCAGTGCCGCGGCCGGACAGGTCCACCGTGTTGCCATTCACTCGTTCGGGGGAGGGAGAAACGTTTTGTCGCTCAGCCGAGTATGACGTTCCGCCAGAGTCGGAAGCATGCCGCTGCTCGCTGATCCATCTGCCCGGGACGCCATGTCGACCACGGTTCCCGGCACGTGCCGACCGGCGGCTTTCCCCTCAACGAAGGAAGGAGCCCTTCTGTGGCTTTGACGGCTCAGAACGCGACGCAAGAGCTGGAGGCCGCGGGCCAGGCAGGTGACCCGCAGGCCGATCAGCTCGTCTCCGATCTGATCGACCACAAGGAAATCGACGGCGTCAACGCCCTCTTCCGCACCATCGGGACGCTCAAGCCCGGTCAGGACCTCTCCCAACTGCCCCAGCGGCTGGCGGACTTCCTGCGGGAGGCCGCGGCGCCGCCGCCGGACTGGTCGGAGGCGGACGTCGACGCCGCGGAAGGCTTCTTCGGCCACCACCACGGCGAAGTGACCATGCTCCAGGGCACCGTCGGCCTGATCGGCACCTACCTCTCCCCCACCGGCGCGTTCACGCTCCGCTCGACCGGCCGGCTCGGCGGCGTCAAGGGCCCGGGCCGGCGCCTGTCGCAGTCGTCCCGGCTGTTCCTCGACATGGGCAACAAGAACGCCCTGCGCGACGGCACCCTCGCGGCGAACGTCACCAAGGTCCGCCTGGTCCACGCCTCCGTACGGCAGTTGCACAAGAAGAGCGGCGCATGGGACTACGCCAAGTGGGGCGAGCCGGTGTCGATCAAATACACCACCGGCGCCTCCTGCGTGTTCAGCGTGCAGATCCTGGAGGCGATGAAGAACCTCGGCATCGACGTCTCCAAGGAAGACGCCCACGGCTTCATGTGTGCCTGGCACTACGTCAACCACTACCTCGGCACTCCCGAGCGGTGGCAACTGCCCAAGGACGCCGACCTCGTCACGCGCATCTGGGACCAGGCGCGCAACGACGAGTGGAAGAAGACCGAGGACGGCGTCTTCATGACGCAGCAGGCCGTCGACTTCTACAAGCAGTTCTACCCCGGCCCCACGCACGACGCGCTCATGGCCCTGGTCCGGCACGCGCTCACCGACAAGTACGCCGACATGGCCGGCGTGCCCAAGGGCGTCCTCGACCTCGCCTCCGGTCCGCTCGCCGCCGGCCACGGCGTGGTCAGCGGCCTGGGCGGCGGGCTCCTCGGCGGTTCCGTCCAGAAGGCCACCGGCGTCAACCCCTACAAGGACGTCCTCGGCATGGCTTCCAAGACGTTCAACGAGATCCAGAAGTTCGCGCTCACCCACGACCAGGACGACCAGCCGCAGATGCACCAGGAACTCGGCGACGACCGCTGAGCACCGCACGCCGTGCCCCGCCAACCCCACAGGCCCGGCCGGGCGCACCCCACGGAGCTTGAGCTGGCAGAGGTGCTCGGCGTCGAGGTCGGACGCCACCGTCCTGACCACTTCGCCGTTCACCAGGACGTGGACAGTGTTCTCGTCGGTCCGGATCCGGACGCGCAGGCCGGCCCGCTCGGCGCCGGGTCGGATGCGCTGGACGGAAGGGATGGTGCTGACCTGCCCGCCGGCGGGGACCACGGTGTCGAAGGCGTCGACGACCCGCGCTTCCTCCTCGCCACCGGCTGCGCGTCCTGCTGTCAGCCCGTGGCCGCAGCCGCCGACGCGATGCGGAACAGGACGTGGCGGGTCTTGCCTGTGCGCCACGGGCGTGTCCGCCCGCACACCGCAGGAGCCCCGGCCGCGGACCGGCCCGGACCGGCCGGACCGGCCGATCAGGTCGTCCTGCCAGCCGCCGGGCCAGGTATCGAACACCTCGGTGCCGCACCGCGTACGTGGACTCGTTCTGGGGACCGAGGGCGCGAACCGGTCCGCGGCGGCGCCGATGCCAGCGGGGCAGGTACTTGAAGAAGAGCGGGTGCCCGTCGCCGCGCTCCCCTGGGAACCACCCGCACGCCCTACCGTCCGGTGCCGGGGTGGACGAGGATGGACGGCCGACCGTGTCCACACTCCCGAAGGGAAGCGCCATGGGTGACCACTCGAAGCCGGCCGAGGACCTGGGTACGGGTACCCCTCCTCCGAACAACGCCGACGGCAAGGTCGAGAAGCCGGCCGAAGGCACGGGCAAGCACAAGAAGGACTGAGTGAGCGTGCACACGGACGGCGGGCTGGCCGGGCACCGGGTGCGCCTGGACACGGAGATGGAACGGTGCGAGCAGTGGCCGGCCGACTCGCCATGGCTGCGCGAGGCCTTCGCCGCGCTGCCCCGCGACCGGTTCGCGCCGGATCGGCTGTGGCGCTGGGACGGCTGGGCGTACGTGCCCCTCGAGCGCGCGGTCGACCCTGACGTCTGGGCTGGTGCGGTGTACGGCGGCGTCAGTTCGGCCGCCATCACCCAGCTCACCGGCGGCATCCCGTCGTCGTCGCTGTCCGCGCCCGGGGTGGTGGCGGACATGCTGGACAGCCTGCGGCTGGAGCCCGGCCACCGGGTGTGGGACGTCGGCACCGGCCAGGGCTGGACGGCTGCGCTGTCCGCCTGGCGGGCCGGTCCCGGCCGGGTGGTCTCCAGCGAGGTCGACGAAGGCCTGGCCGCGTTCGCCCGCAGCCGCCTCGCGGCCGCGGGCCTGGACGCCGAGGTGGTCCTCGGCGACGCGACCCGCACCGGTGTGCCCGGCGGCGGGCAGGTCGACCGCCTGCACGCCACCTACGCTGTCGAGGCCGTCCCGTGGACGTGGGTCGAGGCCGTGCGCCCGGGCGGACGGATCGTCTACCCCTGGGGCAGGCTCGGGTACGTGGCCCTCACCGTCGCCGAGGACGGCAGGAGCGCGCGCGGCTGGGTGCACGGCCTGGCCCGGTTCATGGGCGACCGGCACGCTCCCGCGCAGGCGAGCAGCGGGCCCGCCGCCTACGCCGCGGCCCGTGCGGACGCCGACCCCGAGGTCCGGCGGGTACTGGACCGTGACCCGGCGGGCCTGGAGGACTGGGGCCCGCGGTGGGCGGTGCGGGTGGCCGTGCCGGACGCCGTGCTGTTCACCCGGCAGGGCCCGGAGGGACCGGTCGTCCTGGTCCACGACGGTGACCGCTCCTGGGCCGAAGTCCGGCCAGGAGATGACGGCCGGCCGGTACTGCTGCAGGGCGGACCGCGCCACATCGGCGACGAAGTGCTGACCGCCCGGGCCCAATGGGAGAGCCTGGGACGACCCGACCCGTACGACTACGGCATCACGGTCACCCCCGACTCCCAGTGGGCCTGGCAGGGCAGCCCGGACGGCCCACGGTGGCCCATCACGCAGCCAGCGCTGGCCTGAGTGGGCCGGCGCCTGCTGCTTCGGTGGTCTGGCGGCCGGACACCGGACGGGCGCCGAGGGCCGGTCCTCCAGCGAGCCACAGGGCCGCTGGTCGCAGACCGTGAACGTGGACTCACTGGCGCCCGGGTGTGGACTTCGGCGTCTTCGGGTGGCCCGCCGTCAGTGTTCCCGGCCCGCTTCAGTCCGTCGAGAATGGCTGTCAGCTCATCTTCCGTGCTGCCACACGGATCGCTTCGGCGTACGGGGCGTCAAGGGTCCTGGTCTCGAGAGGGAGATCCTGGAAGGAGACCAGAGCATGATGGGCGGCGTTCACCGACTGCATCCATGCCGACCAGGCGTCATGGACGTCCTCGTCCGTGACCTGCTCTCCTTTCGCCCGGAGCAGGACGGCGTAGATGCGGAAGAGGTCGTCGGAGCCGGCCGGCGGTACGACGGTCGGAGGCAAGCATGAGCGGATGAGGTCGGCGAGGTCGTCAAGGTAGGTCATCTGAGCAGTGTTCCCGTGAGGATCAGCAGATAGACCATGGCGAAGACCCAGGGAACGATCCGTTCGGAGATGCCGAGTTCCGCGTAGCGCTTGCGTCCCGCGGGCCGCGGGGTCTCCTTGAGGTAGTTCCACTCGTCGGTGAAGACCTTGACCGGCAAGCCGTTCTCGAGCTCGTTGATGACTTTGAACTTCGCCGTGTTGAGGTCGCGGTAACTGCGCAGTTGGAGCCACCAGGCGACGGACAGAGTGAGGCCGGCCGCGGTGATCGCGACCACCGCCCACCACGCGGACTCCTGCAGCTGGGGCATGCCGAAGCCGACCACGGTGACCAGGACGGTCTGCACGGAGAGGAAGAAGGCGTTGGCCGTGCCGCGGCGAGCGGAAAGCCGGTCAGCCATCTCCACCGCGAGCTTGTACAGCTCCAGGAGTTCCGGCGGCTGTCCTGGCTCGGGCGGACGGGCGGATGCCGTGGTCACCGGCCACCGCCTGCGGTGCCGGGCGCCCGGTTCTGCCAGGTGGTGACCTGCCTGATGACGAGCACGAGCAGCACGCCGGCGACCAGGAGCAACACCGTGAGCAGGCTGGTCACGTTCGCGGCCGACACCACGTCCTTCTCGCTCTCCCAGTGCGCAGGGTCGGCCATGCGCCACTGGAAGGGCTTGACGAGTCCGGCCAGGACGAAGAAGACCCACCAGGCCTTGACCAGCGTGCCGGAGACGGGCCGCCGGGGAGCGCTGGCCTGCCAGATGTCCGAGACGACCTGGTAGGGGTACCACAGGTTCACCACCGGAGTCGTCCACGACCCGACCACCCACCCCCGGGACCGGCGTTGCGAGTCACGGCCGCCCATCGACTCGGCGTTGATCCGCGCCCGCCACAGCCAGACGAGGAAGGCCACTCCGGCCGCGGCCCAGACCACGAATATTGCCGTCGTCGACGACACCGCCGTGAGGGCATCCGCGTCGGCGGCTTCGAGATCCGCGTACGTAGCGGCCCCGTTGATGTAGTCGTGGAGGAGCGAGTAGTCGCGCCACACGGTCGCCGAGACCGCCACCTCCCGCAGGAGCTCAACCGTGATCAGCACCACCGCGACGGCGGCCCGGCCGCTCACAGGCCTGCGTCGTTGCGCCCCGATGCCGATCGTGTGACCGGCCCCGCCTTGTTGTGCGTTGTCCATGCTTCCCCTCCGTTGACGTCGGTGCCTTCGAAGTCGCACCGGGTCTGCGGCCCGGCGCTGGATGCCGAGTCGGCGCTACCAGGGGCCGGCGAGTTGGAGCAACCGGACGGGCAGGGCAAGGACTGCGAATGCCACCATGCCCTTGCCCCAGGTGCCGAGCATGTTGCTGTCGCTGCGCATCACGACCATCCGGCCGCGAACGCCCACCTCCGCCAGTGCGTCCTTGATCGCGCCGACCGCGCCACGCGCAGGCAAGGGCTGCCAGGTCACGTCCCGGGTCGCCCTGAACGCGCGGCGTACGAGCCCGACGCGGGAAGCCTGAGGGTCCGGTACGGGCACAACCGGCCGCACGTGTGGTGTCCAGTCGGGGCCGAACGTGACGGCGGCCGAGATCCAGGAAGCATCCGTTGCCACCTCCTCCAGCCGCAGGGGCACTGGTAGCCGGCCGTCCACGCTGTCGATCGCGTCCCTCACCCGGCCCGGCGTCAGCAGCAGCAGCTTGCCCGCGGGCTGGGTGGCGACGACCTGCTCGATCTCCCACCGCAGGCCCTCGCCGACGCCCACCCGCAGCACGATGAGCTGAGACAGGTCCATCAGCCGCAGGATCGTCGGCTTCCAGTCGTCCAACGGCAGGTAGAACCGCGCCGCGCCGAGAAGCGGTAGTGGCTCGCCGGGCCTGCCCACCGCGATCACGGGGCCGAAGGCCCCCAGTGCGGCGGCGAGTTGCTCCTCCCGGGAGTGGATGTTGAGCGGTTGCCCGTCGTCGACCTGTGCCGCGGTGCGGTCATCGGCGAAACTGCGGAGGTAGAGAACGGGACGGCGGCCGTCGGCCCGCAGGGCGTGCACCGCGTCCCGTGTCGAACGCGGGCGGGTGTAGCGCAGGATCAGGAAGCCGGCGCCGAGGGCGGCCAAACCTGCGGGCAGCATCAGCAACTGGGCAGCCGTCCCCGTGCGTTGATCCGTCCCTGTGCGTTGAGCCGTGCCGGCGAGGATGATCCCGCCGACGAACAGGGCGTAGCCGGCGCTGCTCGCGGTCAGGAACAGTGGCCTGCGCCATGGCGGGTGCCGCTCGGCGAAGCGGCCCACCGTCCGGATGGCTTCCGCGGTCACGGCCCTGCGCCGGCGGCGCAGCCACAACGATGGTCCGACGAGCACTGCGGCGACCACCGAGAGCCATAGTGTGGCCTGCGCCTGTGTGTGGAGGTCCCGGTCGAGCGTGGCCCGGTCCCGCTCGACGTCCGCTGCGAGGGTCCTGGCGCGAGCCCGGGCGGCGACGCCCTGGCCCTGGTGCACGCGTTCGGTGGTGACGGAGGCCGTGGCCCGGGCACGGCCGGCCGGCGCGTTCTCCTCGAACCACGTCCTGACCGCCGTGATCTCGGCGCCAGCGGCCATGTCGCCGCTCGCGTAGCGGTCCACCAAGGCGGTGAAGACGGCGGCGCGGGCAGGGCCGGCGCTGAAGCGGTCGCGGGTCTGCATGCTCTGAGCTGCGGTGATGGCCACATGCAGCGCGATGTAGGCGGCGACAATCGCGGTCGCAGTGATGATCCTGGCAAGCGTCCGTGAACCGGATGACATCCCGCACCTCCCATGCGCCGAGCGCCCCCGTGCCCCGGCTCAGTCGGTACCACCACACCCATCTGACAAGACGCGGTCAGTTTCTGGAATCGGAGACCGCGGAACATCCGTGCGAGGTCGCACTACACCTCGGTTGTGGGGATTGCCGTCAACCGGGCGACGATTGCACTACGGGCTGGGGGCCGACTGGCGGTCCACCCCGTCCTGAAATCGCTTCACCAGATGGCGGAACCGGGCCATCGTTCCCTCTGCCCGGCCAGCTCGTGACACCCCTACCGCCCTACCGCGATCTCCTTGCCGGTCGTCCCATTTTCCTCGACCGTCGCGCCCGCTCATCCGCCCAGCGACTGACCATACCCGTGGTACCACGCCTGTGGTGATATATTCAAGTAGCATGCAAATAAGGAGATTTGACGGTGAATCATGGCCGGCGGGACCAACTGCGCGACTCGGCCATCGCGGTACTGGCCGAACTGGGCGGGCGCGGCCTGACGCACCGGGCCGTCGACACGGCCGCCGGGGTGCCGCAGGGCACCACGAAGAACTACTTTCCGAGCCGTGACGCCCTCTTGGGCGCGGTAGCCGGGCGGTGCGCCGAGCTGTACCGCGGGATCGCCGCGCAGCTGGGCAGTGGCACAGAACCCCGCGACCGCGAGCGCCTGGTGGCCATCCTCACTGGACTGCTGGAAAACGTGGCCGGGCCGGGCCGCCCACGGATGCTCGCCTACCTCGAACTGCGGGCGGAGGCAACCCGCAAGCCCTGGCTGTCGGCCATCCTCGACCCGATCACCGCCGCCGACTTCGCCGGATTCGAGCAGGCACAGCGCACCGCCGGCCTACCTGTCACCCCGCAGCGCGCCGCCACCGTCACCCTCGCCCTGCACTCCGCCATCCCGCATCTGCTCGACGCCGGCCCCGCCACCCTGGCCGCCGCCGGCTTGGACGACCTGCACCGATTCGTCAGCGGACTGCTGAACGCGGTATACCCGCCGCACCCGGACGGGACGACCTGAACCAGCCGGGCGGGGCATGTCGGTGTGAGGGCCGCGTTGGCGTGGATCCGGGGCCTCGTGTCCACGGGGGTGTTCGCGTTGAGCGTTCAGGATCCGCCAGCGGCAAAGGTGCTGGGGGCCATCAGGAACGAGTCGGACCGGCCGTGGTGGGCCGGGGGTGGCGCGGCCGATCAGGGGCGGCCGTCCGGGTGGTGAACGCTGAGGTTGCCGTAGGCCGACAGGGCGCCGGCCAGGTCGCCGGGCGCGTGCCGCAGGGTGGCGGCCAGGAAGGCGAGGGTGGTCGCGGCGACGATGTGCGGGCCCCCGGCGCGGCCCAGGGAGCCGACGATCGGGGGCACCGGCGGAAGGTACAGGGGGCCGTCCATGAAGGTGAGGTGGGCGGCGCCGGGGACGGTGAGCCGGTAGCTCGTCGCGGTGTCGAGTGCGAGGGCCTCGGTGAGGCGGGGCAGGAAACGCGGGTCGGTGCTCGGGGTGATCGCCTGGGTGAGCGCGAGCACCGGCTGGTGGAGGGCAGGGGTGGCGGGGCCGTGGGGGTAGCCGTCCAGGTCGATGACGGCGTCGAACCGGGGGTCCTGCCGCGCTGCCTGCAGGGCGGCGGCACCGCCCATGGAGTGGCCGGTCACCGCGACCCGGCCGGTGTCCAGGCGTCCGGTCAGTGGGTCGGTGTTCCCGGCCCGGTCCAGGCTCTCCAGTTGGGTGAGGACGAAGCCGAGGTCGGCGGCCCGGACGGCCGTCCAGCCGGCCGCGAGCTCCTCGTCCGCGTCCCGGTCGCCGGTGGAGGCGGTCGCGGTGCGGATCGTCCCGCCGTCGTCGAGGACGACGGCGGCGGAGTCGTACGGATGGTCGAGGGCGGCCACCACGTAGCCGTGGCTGGCCAGTTCCTCCGCCCAGGCGGTGTTCTGGGTGCGTACCCCTCCCGACCCGGGAGAGAACAGCACGACCGGGAACCGTTCGTCCCCACCGGACACCGGGGCGTTGAAGACCGCGTGGGTGCGGGCCTGCGGGACGCCGTCGACCAGGAAGCCGGGCAGGCCGACTCCGCGGGCGAGGGCGTCGGAGACGGTGCGTGCCTCCTGCTCCGTGCGTCCGAGGTACTGGGCCCGCCGCGCGCCCGCGGGGCCCTTCTGCGCGGGGTACCAGAGCTGGACCACGACCGTGCGCCGGTCGTCCGGATCGGCGGTGAAGGTCTCGGGGCGGTGCGGGTCGGTCCACTGCACCACCCGGGTGCCGACCGCGAAGGAACCCGACGGCTCGGGGAACACGGGCACCGGAAAGGCCCAGGCGGCCACCGGCCCCGTGGCGATCAGGCCGACGCAGGCCGCCGACCCCGGCAACGCCAGCCACCACCGGGCCCGCCACGCGGGCCGGCCGGGACGGCGACGAAGCGGTCGGAGCAGGGGGGAGAGGGCGAACGGCAGCGCGACGGCGGCGCCTGCCAGCACCGGCAGCAGCTGCCAGCGGATCCCCACCACACCCAGCACGGTCGCGGACAGCGCGAAGACCGCCACCGCCGCGATCGTGACGCGCGGGCGGGCGGCGGGGGGAAGCCAGCGCGCCACCACCAGCGCCACGGCACCCAGTACGGAAAGGAACTCGGGAGGGGACATGGAAAGTCCCGCGATGATCTCGGTCACCCCGCCATCCTCGGGGCGGGGCACCCGGTGCCACATCTATCCCCGGTCGCCTCCGCATGCCACCGCAGTCGCAGTCGGACACGCCAAACCGACGGCCGCTCTGCGACCGCAGGAGGTACCTGTGCTCCTCCTGTGGTCGTACACCGGTGCGGTGCCGTCCGACGGCGGACTCATGTGCGTCACCGCCCCTGCGGCCTACCGTGGCAGGACCGCGGTGCACGCCGGGCCAGCACGGGGCGCGGGCCCCTGCCCCCGGCCCGGCGCCGGCCGTCCGCGGTGGCGGCCCCGGCCCGGGGCCGCCACGGTGGCGCATCGACAGGGACGTGATGATGACCGAGGCGGCCGCGGGGCCCGGCAAGGCCGACCCGGTACGCCACCGGGGCCGCGTGCGGCGGACGACGACAGCCGGGTGGCCGACGAGGGACGCCGACCCCGCCGCCGGGCGGGCGGCGCGACCGGCGGGAGCCGCCTGGCCCCGCGGCCTCCGGCTGCCGCCCGCCGTACGGGACCCGCTGCCGCTCGCACTGCTCCTGCTCCTGCTCCTGCTCCTGCTCCACGTCGCGGCCACGCGCGCGCCGCAGGAACTCCCGGTGGCCGCGGTCCTCACGGCCGCCCTCACGCTGCCCCTGGTGCGGCGGCACCGGGCCCCGCGCACGGTGTTCGGCGCGGTGGCCGCCGCGGCCTTCGTCCAGTGGCTGGCGGGCGTCCAACTGCCGGCGGACGTCTCCCTGTTGGTGGCCCTCCACACGGTGGCCGCGCACTCGGGCCGACGCGACACGCTCGTCGCCGGCGCCGTCCTGGAGGGCGGGGCCCTGCTGGCCTGCCTGCGCTGGACGACGGAAGGCGCGTTCCTGGCCCCCTTCGTCGCACTGACCGCGACGGTCGCCGCCACCGCCGCCCTGGGCGCGAACGCCCGGACCACGCGCGCCTACCTCGCGGCACTGGAGGAACGGGCCGCGCACCTGGAACAGCAGCAGGACCAGCAGTCGCGGCTGGCCGTCGCCGAGGAGCGGACCCGCATCGCCCGGGAGATGCACGACATCGTCACCCACAACCTGTCCGTCATGGTCGCGCTCACCGACGCCGCCGTCCACGCGCAGCACCGGTCGCCGGACAAGGCCACCACCGCGATGCTCCGGATCTCCGAGACCGGTCGGCAGGCCCTGACCGACATGCGGCGCTCGCTCGGGATCCTGCGGACCGACGAACCGGACGCGGAGCGCCACCCGCTGCCCGGCATCGCCCAACTGGAGGCCTTGGCCGACCGGATGCGCGCCGCCGGGCTGCCGACCCGCGTCGAAGTCCGGGGCGGCCACACCCACGTGCCCGCCACCGCCCAACTGACCGTCTACCGCCTGGTGCAGGAAGCCTTGACCAACACCTTCAAACACACCCCCGCCGGCACCCGCGCCGAGGTCCGGATACGGTGCTCGACCGGAACCGTCACCGTGGACGTCACCGACAGCGGCCCCTGCCCGCCCCCTCCCGGCGCCGCCCCGTCCGGCCAGGGCATCCCCGGCATGCGCGAGCGCTCGGCCGCCTACGGGGGAACGCTGCGGGCCGGACCGCTCCCGGGCGGCGGCTGGGGAGTCCACACCCGCCTCCTCCTCGACAGCGGTGGAGCGGCGTCCGCATGACGATCCGCATCCTGATCGCCGACGACGAAGCGCTGCTCCGGATGGCCTTCGAAACGATCCTGGAGGCCCAGCCCGACATGGCACCGGTCGGTGAAGCCGCCGACGGCGCCCAAGCCGTACGCCTCGCCCGGGAACTGCGCCCCGACGTCGTCCTCATGGACGTCCGGATGCCCGGGACCGACGGGATCGAGGCGACCCGGCAGATCACCCAGGCCTCCCCGCGGAGCAGGGTGCTGATCCTCACCACCTTCGACCTGGACGAATACGCCTTCGCCGGACTCGGCGCCGGAGCCTCGGGCTTCCTGCTGAAGAACACCCGGCCCGAGGAACTCCTCTCCGCGATACGCAGCGTCGCCGCGGGCGACTCGGTGCTCTCACCGCGGATCACCCGCCGCCTGCTGGAGAACCTCCGCCCGCACCTGCCCGGCGGCAACGGCACCGACCACAACGAGCGGCTGAGCCGGCTCAGCGCCCGTGAGCGCGACGTGCTCGTCAAAGTGGGCTGCGGCCTGTCCAACGCCGAGATCGCGGCCGCCCTGTACCTCGCGGAAGCGACCGTGAAGTCCCATCTGGGGCGGATCCTGCAGAAGCTCGGACTCCGCGACCGGATCCAGGCCGTGGTCTTCGCCTACGAAAGCCGCCTCGTCCACCCGGCATGACGCCGCCGCCCGCGGCGGGGCAGCCACCGGCTCCCCGTGGTCCCGGGCCTGACGGACGCCACAGCGGCTTCGGACGGCCTCCCCGGGGAATGCCTCGAACGCCGGTACCGGGGGCGGGGAGGCCAGTCGGCTCGCGCCCCCGGTACCGGCGTTCTCCCGGTGGGGCCCGTTGGAGCCCGTTGGAGCCCGTAGTGCGGACCGCCGCTCGCCCCGTGGCCCATGTCGCAGGACTCGCCCCGCAGCAGGGGCGCCTCGGAGGCGGGCCGGTCCGGCGTGTTCGGGGGGAGCGGACGCGGATCGTCGGGCGTGGTGCCGTCCTCGGGCACGGGGGTGATCTCGGGGGCCATGGCGCCCGCCAGCTTCATCCGCGAGGCGGTCCAGTAGGCGTCGATCCGGCTGCGCTCCTGGGCGGTCGTGGCGCCGGAGTGCGAGGTGACGGAGTCCGGTTCCGCTGCGAGGGCCGAGGTGGGCAGCAGCACCGCGCCGCTAGGCCGAGCAGGCCCATCACATCCATCAGCGGCCAGCCCGCTCGGCCACCGCGGGTCAGGGGCACCCTGCCGGGAAGCTCCGGCGCGGGCAGACAGGCCCCCGCGTGGCATCCCGCTCGCACGCCATGCCGGCCAGGCGTGCTGCTTCCCGGCCTCCCCGGGAAGCAGCACATCCTCCTACCGGCGGCCGACGATCGCGTCGACGACGGTGTGACGGGCGGACGGATCGTCGAGGCCGCCCGAGGTCCCGGCCACGACGGCGTCGGGCGTGCACGGGTCCGGGAGGCCCGTCCCGTAGCTGTCCAGGGGACTACGGGCGACGGCGTATCCGGGGCCCGACCCATCCGGGGTGGCGGAGATCTCGCTCACGGTGGCGCCCTTGCCCTGATGGGAGACAGCCAGGCCGTAGTACGTGCCCGAGGCTGTGGAGGACTCGCGCAGCGGGCGCCCCGGCACCGAGCGGGGAGTCAGGCCCGGGTCCCCGGGCGGGCCCAGGCTCGTGAAGACCAGGCTCGCCGTGGTCTTCGTGGGGTCGGCCTTCCCCGCAGCCACGGCCAGGGCGCGTGCGGTGGCGGCGTCGGTGGCCATGGTGCCCGCTGCCGGGTTGGGCGGGACGTAGGCGGCGATGTTCGTGGCGGTGTCCGGGTTGCCGTAGGCGATGACGGCGGCCGGCGGACCGGGCTGGTTCATCGGAGTGTCGACCCGGAGCAGGAACTGCGGCGGGTTCGTGGCGGTGTCGATCTGCTTCTGCAGGGCGTCCAGGCCGTCCAGGTCGGTCTGGGTCGCGTGCAGAGAGGTGTCCGGGTCGGCGAGGCCTTGAGTGATCTGGGCGCGCAGCCTGGGCAGGTAGAGCCGGTTGGCCTGGTCCAGTGTCTGGGCGGGCAGCCCCTGCAGGGCACCGATCTGGCCGGGGTGGTCCTGGAGGAGTTGCTGGCGCGTGGACTCGGGCAGCGAGTCCCACCACTTCCGGTTGCCGCCGGGGCCTCCGGCCGCCGGGACTCCCCCGATCTTCAGGTTCGTCGCCCTGTCGAGGTCGGTGACGTCCTTCCGGACGCCGGCGACCCGGTCCGGGGTGAAGTCCCCGTCGCTCCGGAACGTGGTGTCGAGCCGCCCCAGTGCCTGGGTCACGGCGTCGTCCATGGCCTTCACCTCCCCGGACAGGTCGTCGACCGACTTCGCGAGCCGGTCCCGGGCGGCCCCCATCGCCTTGGCCCACTCGGGGTCGTGCCGCGCGGCCTCATCACCCTTGCCGGGCGGCAGGATCCGCACCACGGGCGCGGTGTTCTCGTCGCCGTCGACGATCTGCAGGCCGTCGGCGGCCGCGTCCTCGACGAGCGCCTTCTGTCGGGCCTGCAGGAGGAGGAGGGTGTCCACCGCGTCCGTCAGGACCATGCGCAGGTCCTCGATCACCTGGTCGACCAGGAAGAGCTGGCTGGTGCGCTCCTGCAGGGCTCCGTCGGTCGAATCCGAGGCGTGCCCGTGCCAGCTGGACGAGGCCAGGTCCCGCTGCACCTTCTGCCACTGCGTGATCCGTGTCTTGAAGTGGCCCTCGAACGTGGACACGGCGTTCGTCATCGCCCGGAGGCCGTCGAGATCGGCCGCCTTGAGCATCCCCCAGTAGTACGCCATCAGCCCTGGCCCCCCGGCCCGCCGAGCGACGAGGCCGCGTTCGCGTCCGCGGTCTCGTAGGAGCTCGCGATCATGCCCAGGATGCCGGCGGCGTGTTCCAGCATGTTGGTGGTGACGTGCTCGACGTGCACGCCCAGGTCCTTGACCGCGGCCTTGGCCGGGCCCACGAACAGCCAGTACGGCATGGCCGGGTCCGGCATCTGGCCGAAGTCCTGCCTCACGTCCTGCCGCATTCCCGCCGCCACCACACGCGCGGCAGTGTCCGCGTCGCGTAGATCCTGCGGGTTCACTCCGAACCCCGTTGTCCCTGGCATTCCCTCAGCCCCCTCCGGCACGCCAGACGCGTGATCCATCCGGCGCTCAGGCTAGACGACGCACGGGGTGCGGCGCCCGGTAGTCCGTCGACCCGCTGTTGGATTGGTACCGAACAATGCCGGGCGCGGATCCCGGGGTCACCACGGGCTTCCGCGCGGCCCTACGGAGGTGGTGGTGACGCGTGAGCGTCCCTCGGGGCGCGGCGGGACGACGTAGCCGCGCGGGCCGGGCGCACTTCCTCGCGGTGGAGGCGGACAGGATTCGCCGGGACGACGCGCGGATCGCGATCCTGCGGACCATGAACACCGCTGGCCCGGCCGTCAAGAAGGCCGCCAACGCCGCGTTCGGCTCGAACGACCTCGACGTGTTCCGCGCCTACCTGAACGTCGGCCAGTACACGGCCCGGGCCGAGGACGAGAACCGCGCCAAGGTACAGGGCATCCTCGCCGACGCGGGCACCGGTCGGCACGTCCGGGAGGCCGCCAAGAAGGCGCTCGCCGGCAGCGCGGCGGACGTCGAGCACTTCCTGAAGGCGCAGTTGGAGCCGCTGCGGGCGAGCGACGACCGGATCCGGGTCTCGCAGCTCATCGAGGCCGGGGGGCCCGAGGTCCGGAAGGCCGGCCTCGCCGCGCTCGACGGCGGCATCGCGGACGTCCGGGCCTTCCTGAAGGAGGGCCAGTTCACCGCCCGGGCCAAGGACGAGGCCGCCGCGAAGACCATGGCCGAGACCGCTACGGAGACCACGCGGAGCGGCTCCGGCACCACCCGGGCGGTCACCACCGTGACCCCCGACGCCACTGTCGCCCCCGTCTCGGTCACCACCGGCACGACGACCACCGCCGCCGCCACCACCACGGACGACCGGGGCGCCGCCGGTGGCTCGCTGGCCGCCACCGGCTCGACCGCCCCGCTCGGGCAGCTCGGCGCCGCCGCCGGCGCGGCCGTCGCGCTGGGCGCCGGCGCGGTCGTCGCCTCGCGCCGCCGCTCGCAGGCCTGATCACCCTCCTCCGCCGGCCGGCCCGCAACTCACGCCGGCCGGCGGAGCGTTGCCCCCACACCCGCACCCACGCCCCAGCCGGGCCGACGGCGGCTGGTCGCCCGACCGGGCCGCGCGCTCTGCGCTGGGTCCCGGCCCCCGCCCGTGCCTGCTCCCCCGCCGCGTGGTGCTGACCCTCGTTACAACGCCGCTCAGAGGACGGTCCGCAGGGCGACAACAGCGGCGACCAGGTCGTCAAGCCGGTGGCCATTGGTGGCGGTGAGTGGGCCGCCACCGGCGAGGGTCACGTCCGTGAACTGCCGGTCGTCGGCTGTGTAGATGGTGGCATCGACCCGTCGTGGTCCCGTCAGGGACGCCGAGGGATCGGTGAACAGGACCGAGTCGCCGGTCCGGACGGCCTCGATGGCTCGGGTGGAACCGTCCCCCATGAGGACGGGCGTACCGGCCGGGAAGCTGTTCGGGCAGGCCAACGCCAAGGAGAGGGAAGGGCAGGGACCGCAGTCCCTACGGCCCCTGCCCGCAGGCCGCGTGCACGGCTTCCGGGCAGGGGTGCACCGCGCCGTACAGCGCCGGCTGGCCACCGGGACGAGCCCACGCCGACACGTGGGAAGATGCACTCCTTGTGGTGAGGTATCCCCGCAATACCCGCACGGCCCGCCGGTGGGCCGTAGATTCACTGTGACGACCGGTGATTGATGAGGCATGGGAGTGGTTGTGGGAAGCGGAAACGCCTTCGGTACGGACAGCGGTGTGGCATCGACGATCGCCCTGTTGGAGGTGCGGCAGCCCGCCGTGCAGGAACGAATCCGTCGGGCGGAGGCGGAACTGGCTGCCGCGACGGCGGAGCAGGAGGCCATCGCCAAGGCGCTCGAAGGGCTGCGGCTCCTCGCGTCCGGCACGCCCCTGGACGGCGCTGGTGAGCCGCACGCCGGCGGGCTGCCTGCGGCACCGGCCGCCGGGGCCGTGCGGGAGGCCGCTGCGGCGGCCGAGCCGGCCGACCGGCGAGTGGCGCCCTCACCCAGCGGGCCTGCCGCTGCGGCGGTCCGCGCCGGAAAGACAACGACCGCGAAGAACGCGAAGAAGAAGGCCGCCGCCACGAGGGCAGACGCGGCGAAGACGGCCGCCCCCGCACCCGAACGGAAGGAACAGGCCTCGGCACCCGCCGCGCGGAAGACCGCCCGGAAGACGACAGCGAAGGACAGCACCCGGCCCAAGGCCGCGGCGCAGCGGACGACCATCGTCAAGGAGACGGCACGGGCGAAGGCGGCACCCGCCGGTGGCAAGCCCCCCGTCAAGGCGGCTGCGCCGGCGGCGGGCCGCCGACGGCAGGTGACGGACGCGGACAGCGTCCTGGAGGTCCTGTCGAAGGCGGGGAAGCCGCTGCGCGCCCGCGAGGTGCTCGACCTGCTGGGGCTGGACGCCTCCGAGGGGAACATCAACGCGCTCCGCACCAGGCTGGAGCGCCTGGCCAGGGACGGCCGCACGCAGCGACCCGGGCGCGGCCTCTACACCGTGACGGACGGACGGCCCGAGACCGGGAAGTGACCACGACGACGGGTGCGGGCCGGCTTCTCAGCCGGCCCGCACCCGTCGGCGGATCGTGACCGCACGGGCCACCAGCGGTGAGGAATCCGGTGAGCATCGCGGGCTTCCATACGGTGCCCGCCGGTCGATACCGGGGTCCAGCGGGGTCTGCTCAGGGCGGGGATCGCGCGTCACACGTGCGGCTACCGCCTGCACCGCCTCTTGCTCCCGCTGGTTCGGCCCGCATGGGACCTCGGGCCCCCGGCGGCGCCTGTCGAAGCGACCAGCCGGATCTTCCGCACCCCGGACCGGCGGGGCCCAGGCTGGTCACCGTGCTGCCGCCGCTCTGCTCGGAGCGACTCGCCGTCACCAGATCACGGGGAGTTCGAGCCGGAACCGCACTCGGGATGTTGCGGCCCACACGGGGCCGATCCTCGCCGTACCCGGAGAACCCAGGTCCGCGCCAGGATGGCCGAGACCGGGGAGAACCGCGTACGCCACCCACGGGTTTTCGGAGTACTGGGCGATGTCCTGGGCGGTGAGGCGGAGACGGGTTCGTGGCGGCAGAGGAACGGCAGCACGCCGCGATCCTGGGATTTCCGGTCCGGAAACACAAGAAGCCCCCCGCCGGCCCGAAGGCTGACGAGGGGCTTTGGCAGGCAGGTGCTACGAGTCCGTGTCCCAGTTGCACTTGGAGGCGAGCATCTTCTTGAGCTTCGTGTCACTGTCCCCGGTGAGTTCAGGGCGCCAGGTTTCCAGATCCCACGTCGGACCGCCGAAGTGCCCACCGCTGGTGTTGGGGTAGGAGAACTCCGCATGGCACAACAGCTGTTGGTAGGTCGAGTTCTCCTCGGTCTGCGTGGCGCCGGGGAACATGCGCGTGTTGGACCACACCTGCCTCCAGTCCTCATTCACGTCGCTGGCGGCGTCGTCGCTCCCCGTGACGGTCTTGAACGCGGCGGCCGTCGGGGTGACGTGGACGGACGTCAAGCGGCTGTTGGTCCAATTGACGTAGACCTCGGTCTTGTTCACCCACTTCGTGTTGGTGATGCCGCCGTAGCCGATGCACGCGGTCTGGCAGGCCTCGAAGGCGTCGGCCTGACCACCGCTCCACAGGATGTACTTGCCGGACTGGAAGTCCTGGCGTACGCCGTTGTTGTCATCGACGTTGCCGCCGACGTGTCCGGCGTTGTACTCGTCGCTCGTGGGGTAGCCGTACGATCCCCTTTCGTACCCGTACTGTCCCCACCACCATCCGATGTTGCCGTGTACCGCGTGCGCTCCGGTGCTGGGGGACCAGTAGACCGTGGCGTTCTGGAACTGCTGGCGGACGCCGATCCCGTCGGGGTTCTTCAGCTCGTCGGTGAGCGGGTACCCCATGTAGCCGCCCTCCCAGCCGTGCTGACCCCACTCCTGGCCGATGAGACCCCACACGGCGTGCGCCCCGGTGGTCGGGCTCCAGTAGATCGAGCCGTTGTCGAAGACCTGTCGGCGGCCGACCCCGTCGGGAAGGCCGAGTTCATCGCTGGTGGGACAGCCGAGAGACTGCTTCACACCGGGCGTCTGGGTGTACTCGGTCCAGATGGCGCCATCGACCGAGTGGGAGTCGCAGAAGGTTTCCGCGGACGCGGGGGCGGCCTGGACGCCCACCAGCAGGGAGGCGCCGACCGCACATGCGGCGAGTGCGGCGAGGAGCCGTGCAGATGTTGGCCTGTTCATGACCAGCAGTATCCACGGACGCAGCTGGTGCCGTACACCCCGCGCATGCGGCACTCCACCGGCGCGCACTGGTCCTCGCACGCCGATCGGGGACCGCTGCTGACGCGCGAGTGGGTGAACTACGGCCCCGCCAGTCGGAGTCCGCCCACGCCACCGAACTCGCCGCCACCGCGCCCGACCACGCGCGACCACGCGCGACCACGCGCGACCGCGTGCGACTGGTCCGCTCCGACTCGGCGGCCCTCGAAGTCCTGATCGGGCGGGCCGACCGCGTGTTCGCCAACACCGACTCCTTCGCGACGGGCAGCGCGGTGGGTGAGCATCGGCAAGGGCTGCACTTGCTGGCCGCCGCGGAGCGGGCCGGCGTGGAGCGATTCATCTGGTCCTCGTTGGACAGCACGATGTCCCTGACCGGCCACCCCGCCCCGCACTTCGACAGCAAGACCGCCGTCGCCGCCTGCGCGCCGCCGTCCCCGACTTCAGCCACGACTGCGCACAGCCACCGGCGGCCCGTCCGGTCGCCGGTGACGCAGGTCATAGGAACCGGAGCGGGCGGGGTACCAGATAGGGGCGTGGACTCTTCAGATCGAGATGTGCGGGCGCGGGTGCGGGCCGGTGACCGGGACGCGTTCGGCCGGCTCTTCGACACGCATGCGCGCGCGGTGTACAACCACGTGTTCCGGCTCACCGGGAACTGGTCGACGGCGGAGGACGTGATGTCGTTGACGTTCCTGGAGGCCTGGCGCCGGCACGACCGGGTCGAGGCGGAGGGCGGGTCCCTGCGGCCCTGGCTGCTGGGCATCGCCACGAAGCTGGTCAGCAACCAGCGCCGGGCCGCCCGGCGGCACTGGCAGGTACTGGCGCAGCTCCCGCGGGCGCGCGAGGACGTTCCCGACTTCGCGCAGGAGGTGGCCGGGCGGATCGACGACGCGGCGCGGATCGCGGTCCTGCACCAGGCGCTGGCGCGGTTGCGCCGCCCGGACCGTGAGGTGCTGGCCCTGTGCGTGTGGGCGGGCCTGGACTACCAGGAGGCCGCCGAGGCCCTGGGTGTACCGGTGGGCACCGTGCGTTCACGCCTGTCCCGGGCCCGGGTCCGGCTGGGCCGTCTCGCCGAGACGGCCCAGCACCGGGCGCAGCGGGAAAAAGTGGAACCCGGCCGTGGCCGGAACCAGATCCAGGGTGGGTCCGCGAGCGCGGCCCCGTCCCCGAAGGAGGTACACCAGTGAACGCCGGACAGCGGCCGGAGCCGGTCGAGCGCGCGGAACTGCTCGGGCAGGTGCCCGTGCCGGCCGAACGTGATCTCCCCGCAGGACGCCACGCCCTACACCGGGAGCGCCTGATGCGCCGGATCGACCTCGACACCCCCACCCCCTCCCCCACCCCAGCCCCAGCCCCCGCCAGGCCGCGTTTTCGGCGGCGGCTGGCGGTCACCCTCGCCGGTGCGCTCGTCGTGGGTACGGCCGTGGCCGTGGCCGTGACGCAGTCCTCGCGGGGCGGCGGCAGCGGGCCGCTGAGCTCTGCGGAACTGGCCAGCTGGACCGGCGTCCCGACACCGCTGGCCGCTTCGACGGGCCCGGGGGCCACCGCCGAGAAGTGGTGTCTGGACCGGATGACCGCCGGCCCGGGCGCCGGGGCACCCGTCACGATCACCAACGCGGACCTGCGGGGCAAGGTCGCCTCCATGGTCGTCAACCGCGGTGGCAGCGCCATGCTCTGCTACGTCGCCTCGAAGACCAGCGGTCTGTGGGAGACGATCGACCCGGTGAAGACCGTGGCGGCCGGTGCGGTGACGTACGACACGGGCGGCTCCCACGGTGACGGGGACGCCACGTTCAACTACGCGCAGGGCTCCGTCGGGGCCGACGTCAAGGCGATCACCATGCAGAGCGCCGGACGGACCTTCCAGGTCACCGTGGCGGACGGCCGCTGGACGGCCTGGTGGCCCGGCTCCACGTCACACGGCGGCGTCCCCGACACGGTCACCGTCACCCTCGCCGACGGCACCACCCGCATCGTCAGCGGCAGTTCGCTGTTCGTCAGGTGAGATCTCCCGGGTGCGCCGAAGCGGTCACGGTAGCGGTCACGGTCGGCCCCATACCCGGCCCTGCCGTCTTCGAACAGGCGTCCACGCCCCGGACCGACGGGGCGGGGCCGCTCCCGGGCCGGGGCGAGGGTCGCCACGAGTCGTGAACAGAGCCAGGCGACCCCGGCCCGGGTGAGCGGCGCCCGGAACACACTCCGGGCTGGTCAGGAAGCGCGGCTCGAGGTCGGGTTCTTCCTGCCCAGCTCGGATCAACGTCGGCTGAGGAGAAGGACGTTGATCGGACGTCTACCGACCCCGGGGAGTCTGTGGTCGTCGGCGCGAAGTCCGTGCTGTGGACGGTGGAGAGAAGACGGTGGAGAGAACCCGATCCTCATCCACAGGCCGCTGCCACGTGCCCGTGCCGACCGGCCACCCGCCTGTCCGCCCGTGTTCTCCGGAGACAGTCCATGCAACATCCAGCACCTCGCGGCCCCTCGTCCTTCGCATGTGCGGACATCGCCCTCCTGCGGGCCGCCGTACGGCCTTCCGGCCGAACCCTCCAGGTGGGCCCGCTGTCCCCGCGGAACGGTGAGACGGCACTCGTCGCGCAACTGGGGTATCTGCGGGAAGCCGCCGAGGACGCGGTGCTGTGCGAGGCCCTCGCCGTGTCCAGCCCGTCCCTCGCCGGCACCCTGGACAGGGTCCGGCTCAGGGAGCGGATGAAGCCCAAGGACGTACGGGGCGCGGTGGAGGCGGTGCTGCGCTATCGCCTGCGCATGGCGGGCCGGGCCACTCCGTTCGGGCTGATGGCGGGCGTGGCCGAGGCCGGGTTCGGCGGGACGGCGAGCGTGCGGTGGGGAACCGACCACGTGAAGTCGGTGAAGCCGGACATGGAGTGGCTGTTGGGAGTGGTCAAGGACCTCGAACGGCGGCCGGGCGTGTTGGAACGTGCACGGATCGTACGCAACGACCTGTGCTTCGTGCGCGGGGACCGCCTCGTGCTGCCCTTCGTCCCCTCCGGCGCAGACACGATGGCGGGAGGGGCCGGCAGCGCGAAGGAGGTGTCGGTGCGCTTCACCGCCCCGGTACGGATGGCCTGGGAACTGACCCGGGTGCCGGTGCCCTGCCACGAGGTGCGAGCGAGGATCTCGGCGGAGTGCGCGAACGTGGCGCCCGCGGCCGTGGCGGACTTGCTGCGCACGCTCGTCGCCCGCGAGATCGTCCTCACCGACCTTCGCCCGCCCCTGGGCGGCGGCGATCCACTCGGCCATGTGCTGGCACGGCTGACCCAGCACGCCCCGGCCGGCGGCCCCGATGCCCACGGCTCGCCCGCGATCACTCGGCTCACGTCCATCGAACGGGGTCTGGCCGGCTTCGCGAAGGCGCCCCTGGGCGAGGGCCGTGGGCAGTGGAACGATGTGGCCCGGCAGATGCGGAAGGTGCACCGGACCGACCAGGTCATCCAGGTCGATCTCGGCCTCAGCGCCCGGGTGGTACTGCCCCACGCGGTGGCCGGCGAAGTGGAACGTGCGGCGGACGTCCTGTGGCGCTGCGCCCCACCGGTGTCCCTGCCCGCGCACCTGCGCCAGTTCCACGCCGACTTCGTGGAACGCTACGGCACCGGGCGGCCGGTCCCCGTCAAGGAAGCCCTCGATCCGGACACCGGTCTCGGCGCGCCCGCCGGATACCTCGTCCCGCCAAGCGACAGGCGGGCTCCCCCCACCGACCACACCGCGACGGACCGGGATCTCCTGCTCGTGCGCCTCGCGCAGGAGGCCTCGCAGGACGGTACCCGCGAAGTGATGCTCGACGAATCGCTGATCGAGGCCCTCTCCCCGGGCAGCGGGGCCGCTGCGCCACCGTCCGGCGAGCTGCTGACCCAGCTCATGGCCGATTCCCTTCCAGGGCTGGAGGGTGGAGACTTCCGCCTCGTCGTGGTGGGAGCGTCCACCCTGGCGGGCTCCTTCGCCGGGCGCTTCGCGTCGCTGCTCCCGCGTGCGGACGAGCGGTTCGCCGAGATCCTTCGCGCCCTGCCCGCCCCCGACGGGGACGCGGTCCACGGACAACTGCGGTTCCCCACATTCCACTCCCGTGGTGCCAATGTCGCGCAGGTCCCGCAGTGGCTGGAACACGCCATCGGCATCGGGACGTACGCGGACCCCACCGCACCGAACACCCACCGGCTCGACGACCTCTCCCTGATGGCCGACCCCGAGCGCCTGACGGTGGTCTCGTCCAAGGACGGGCGCCGGATCGCACCGGGCATGCCGTGCATGCTGGATCCGAAACGGAACTCCCCCAACGCCGCCCGGCTGCTGCACGAGCTGGGCAGCGCCGGCTCCGGGGCACTGTTCTGGAACTGGGGCAAGGCCACGGCACTGCCGTACCTCCCGCGCGTACGCCACGGCCGTACGGTTCTGTCGCCGGCGCGCTGGCTCCTCCAGGGCACCGCGTTGACGCAGACGGACGACTTCGCCGCGTGGCGGACCGGGCTGCTCGCGTGGCTGCGGAAGTGGCGGGTGCCGAACCGGGTCCGGGCCGGGGTCGCGGACAACCGCCTCGAACTGGACCTCGCCGAGCCGTCGCACCAGGTACTCCTCCACCGGCAGCTGCGCCGCCACCCCGACACCACACTGGAAGAGACACCCGCGGGTGGCGCGTTCGGCACCGGCTGGCTGGCCGACCACGCGGGGCACGAGCCCCGCACCGGGCACACCAACGAGATCGCGTTCACGCTGCTGCGGCGGGCCGCACCTGCCCCCACCACCTCCCGTCCAAGAACCCGTACCACCACGCTCACCACGCTCACCACGGACCACGGGCGAAGCCCCGTCCCGGCGGCCCGTTCACGCAACGAGTTCCTCCCCGGCGAGGAATGGCTCTACGCCAAGATCTACTCATCGGCCGATCGTCACCACGAACTGATCGCCCACCATCTGCCCCGCCTCATCGAGGCGTTACCGCCCACAGCCGACCGCTGGTTCTTCATCCGCTACCGGGATCCAGACCCGCATCTGCGACTGCGTTTCCATCTGTCGGACCCCGAGGCGGCCGGGCCTTTGCTGGGCACCGTGAGCGGCTGGGCAAGGGCGCTGCGCGATGCGGGACTGATCGGCAGGCTAGCCCTTGACACCTACGAGCCCGAGATCCAGCGATACGGCGGACCCGGCGCCCTCGCCGAGGCCGAGCACGCCTTCTGCGCGGACAGCCGCGCCGTGATGGAACAGCTGGCCACCAGATCCGGCCAGGCGGAACCGACCGATCTCATGCTGCTGGCAGCGGCCAACTACGCCGACATCGTCCGGCAACTCCTCGGAGCGGAGGCAGGCGACCCCTGGGTCATCGACAACATCCGGAGGACGGAACACCACGCGGTCTTCACGAAGCATCGCGCCACGGCACTGAGGCTCATCAATCCCTCCGGCGGCTGGCCGGGTCTGCGCGCACTCGACCACGGGGCCACCACACTGGCCAGCTGGCAGCGTCGCAGTGAACCCCTGCGCTCCTACGGCGAGTTGCTACGTGCTCAGGCCGAGTCCGGCAGCCTTCCCACGGACCTCGACAACATCGTCCACTCCCTGCTGCACCTGCACCACAACCGACTGATCGGCGTCGACAGAACAGCCGAGGGCAAGTCCTACGCACTGCTGCGAGGGGCCGTGAGGGCACACCACCAGCGCAGTGCGCAGCGACGATGACACGATCCGGGGGTGGGCCGGGGCGGCGGGGCGTGCGGGGCGGGTCAGCCGGCGACGGTCTCGGCCTCGTGCCGGTGGAGCGCGTCCAGGAGGGCGGTCTGCTGGTCGGTCAGCTTGCCGTCGGTGCGGGCCCCCGCCTGCTTGCGCAGCCAGGTGCCGGGCCGGAAGGCCGGGTCCGCCTCGCCGCCGGTGCGGTTGGCCGGGCCGGTGAGGGTGCCGCCGGCGGCGAGGTAGGCGAGCAGGCGGCGGTAGGAGCGGTTCCAGTCCGGCTCCAGGTGCCACAGCTCGTCCAGCGCGTCGAGCTTCGCGGTCTGGTCCTTGGTGAGGTTGTCGGCCTTGCGCTGGCGGCGCATCCACGCGCCCACGGCGTAGTCGTCCAGCTTCGCGGTCGCCGGGATCGCCAGGTGGCCGTGCTGGTGGCGGAAGGCCTTCGCGTAGGCGTAGCCGCGCTCCCAGGCGTTGGCGTTCTTCGACCAGATCATGCCGAGCGCGTCCAACTCGCTGACCCGGGCCGCGTCCAGCAGGCCCTGACCGTTGAGGTGCCGCTGGCGGGCGAGCCAGGAGATCAGCTCGGCGTGCTCCGTCCTGTCGATGGGGTCGAGGTGGCCGTGCTGGAGGTGGAACACGGCGGCGACGGCGTGCATCCGCTGCCACTCGACGGCGCGCGGGTTGAACGCACGGAGCTTGACGGTCTGGAGGATCTGCGCGGCGTGCTGGCGGGCGTTGATCCGCAGCCACTCGACCGGCGGCGCCACCGCCGCCGGCTGCTGCTGCGCGCCCTCGGTGGTCTTGGCCACGGTGGTGTGCGCGCTGCTCTGGGAGCGGTGGGCGCGCAGCTCGGTGATCCGGCCGACCACCCGGGCGTCGTGCGCGGCCAGAGCGCGCAGGACCCGCCAGATCGTACGGAAGCTGGAGGCCTCGATCTCGGCGTCGGCCTCGGCCTTCACGGCCTCGCCCGCGTCGTGGACCTCGGACGGGTCGGCGGCGGCCGTGTCGTCGCCGACCTCGGGGGTGGGCAGGTAGACCGGGATGATGACCCAACTGACCTTGCCCTGCCGGTAGGACTGGCGCAGCGCCCTCCCGACGGCCTGGACGATGTCGATGACCGACGACTTGGGGTCCGCGAAGCAGATGGCGTCGACGGCGGCGACGTCGATGCCCTCCGAGAGCAGGCGGGCGTTGGCGAGGATGCCGCACTCCTCGCCGTCCTCGCCGGTGTGGTTCTTGAACTCGGCGAACGCGGCCCGACGGTCGCGCAGGCGGTCGGTGCCGGCCACCGCCTTCGCCCAGATCCGCTCCGGGCGCTCCGCGTCGGGCAGCAGTTCCGAGGCGTCCAGCAGGGTGTTCGCGAACTCCCGCGCAGCCGACACCCGTGAGTGGAAGGTGATGACCCGGCGCAGGCCGAGGTCGGCGACCGCGCGCAGCACCGCGATCTGCAGGGCCAGGCGCAGCAGTTCCTCGTTGCTGCGCTGGGAGCGGAGGTCGGCGACGGCAGGGAGGCGGAGCAGTTCGCGCAGGTCCTCGTCGGTGACGACGGGGACCAGGACGCGGTAGTCGGCGAGGTAGCCGTGCTCGTTCCCCTGGGCGAGCGTCCAGGTGAAACAGGTCCTGCCGTAGACGCGGGTGTCGTCCATGGAGCACAGGGCGGGCAGTTGGTCGGCGTCGTCGGCGTCGTCGGCGTCGTTGGTGTCGGCGAGGTCGGCCAGGCCGTCCTTGGCCTTGCGGTCGTCCGCGATCCGCGGGGTCGCGGTGAAGTAGAGGCGGCGCTTCGCGGGGACGTCCGTGTCGTTGTGGACGGCGGCCCAGGCCTTGCCCTCGGAGCCGGCGGTGCGGTGGGCCTCATCAATGACGACCAGGTCCCAGGCGAGCAGTCCGTGCAACTGGTGGGCCTGGACGATGCGTTCCAGCGAGGCGTAGGTGGCGTACACGGTGACCGGCTCGCCAGCCTTCTCCGCCCGGACCAGGTCGGCGATCCGGGCCGCCTGCGTGGTCACCCGGGCGTGGACGCGTCCGCCGGCCTCCGCGCTCTCCAGCGCCTCCTCCCGCGAACACGCCGCCACCGCCAGGCCCCGACGGCCGCCCCGCAGCGACCACGACTCCGCGGTCTGCTCCAGCAGCTCGATCGTCGGCACCAGCACCAGCACCCGGCCCTTCGCGGCCAGGCGCCGGGCGCAGCCCGCGGCGATCAGCGTCTTCCCGGAGCCCGTCGCGGCGACCACCGTCGCCCGGCCGCCGTCCTTCACCTCACGCACCGCGGCCGCGACGGCGTCCTTCTGGAACCAGTGCAGCGGCAGCGGGTTCACGACCGTGCCGGACGGCTGCACCGGAACCGGCCGCCCAGCCTGGGCGCGCAGCCCGACCGGCACGTCCTGCTCGGCGCCGGCGGCGGCGGTGGTCTCCACGGTGGTGCTTCTCCTTCGGATGCTGAGACGGGCGGGGCGGGCAGGGTGGGAGCGCTGAGGCGGGGCCAGCCTGGTCGGCATACCTGCATGTTCTTCTGGTGCCGTACGAGATCCCTGCCCGGGCGGTTGAGCGTCTGGACCTCGGACCGGGGTGGTCGAGGTCGTGGACCGCAACGTGGAAGGCGGGGAAGGCTGAGGTCGTCAACCCGGTGAGATCCCTGGCTGACGTGCCGGTGATGGCTACGGTACCGATACGGCACTTCGCCTGGCAGACGAGGCAGCGGCACCGCCCGGAGTAGGAGTGCCTGGTCTCCACCGGCCGACAGCACGGCTTCGAGAGTCTAGCCGAGCGGTGGCTGCGGCTCGTCCTGGAAACGCCTCGCCATCTCCGCCTGCATCTGGGCCCAAGTCACCCAGGGCGAGTACTCCTTTTCGCCCTGCCCGCCACACATCGCCGCCGACCCCGAAGCCCACGAGAAGTGGATGCGACAACGCCGCGCCACCATGCGCAGGCTCCGGCGCACCGACCAACAACCCCATTACCGCCGGCTCCAGCCGCTCCTTGACGCGTACGCCGCCCAACTCACCTCAGACGTCGACGCCGAACACCATCGAGGACGCCGGGGACACCGGCGATCCCGGACTCGAAACCGTGCTGACCCGCAGGCACGCCGGGTCGGGAGCCGGCGGCCGCCACGACGTGACGCTCGGCTACTTCGGCCTGGGGCCCTTCGTCACCAACGCCCCGTCGAACCGGCTCACGGCCGACGTGCGGCGCGAGGGGGTCCGTTGGGTCCAGGAGTACTCACGCGGCGTCGCGCTCACACCGCCCACTCATGGCGATTGTGGGAGACCAGGTCAGCGGGCAGGAGGCCGTTCGTCACGAGCAACTCGCACTCGTCGTCGAGTTCCGCCGCCAGCGCGACGATGCTCCGGCCCGGCCCGGCCGGGCCGGGGCGGGGCGGCAGCGGCGCGTCGTGCAGCTTCCGGATGGCGGCGCCCGCCGCGGCCCACGCCGCCGACGACCCGGTCGACGGCCCGCCGAGGCGCCCAAGCGTCGTCCCCGGGAGTGCGGCGATCGCGAGCACGGGCGGCTTGCGCCACAGGGCCTCCGGGGTCGGAACCGGCGCCAGAGCCATCGCCTCGACCTCGACGTCGATGCGCGCCTGGTCGGCGTCCACCTTCAGGAACACGTCGCCGACGCGCAGGGTCGCGCGCTCGGAATGGGCGACAACGACTTTGACCTCATCCATGGGCGACCAGTATCCCGGGGACGGCCGCCGACCTCGCCGGGTCTATCGCGTGCGATGACGCGGCTGACCACGTCCCGCTACCCGGCGGCGCGGGGCGCGCCCTGCTCGGCACCTTGGGAAGGGGGTCAGTCGGTCCACCTGACTGGGTTGCCGTGCAGATTTCCGTCCCCACAGGGCCAGGCGCCAGGGGCAAGTGGGCCGAGCGGGGTCTGGAAAAGCAGCAGCTCGTCGTCCAACGCGAAGGCGACCTGCCCGGTGTCGAGCAGCAGGGTGCGACACATCCTGCCGCATTGGAAGGACCGTGTCGGGCCAACGGTGGATCAGATGGGCCAGCTAACGACGCTCGTCACACTGAGTCACAATGTCGCGCTCAGTCACAAGAGGCCAACCGGGGCCTACTCCTCGGGGATCCAGCCGCGGACTTCCAGGTAGGCGATGTCGGCGTCCTCGACGGCGCGACCGGTCTCCACGAGCCAGGCCTTCATGGCCTCGGTGACGTCGCCGTGGTGGTCGGCGACGCGCTGGGACCACTCGGCGGCGTCGAACCCGCCGGTGGAGGCGGAGCCGTAGGTGCGCTCCTCGGTGCCGTCCACGCGGGGGATGAAGCCGCGCCGGATGCCGCCGGAGTCCTGCTCCGACCCGGCCGAGTACACGTACTGGTCGGCCTTCATCCGCACGGTGAACGCGAGGCGACCGCCGGCCTGGCCGGTCTCGTGCACCACCGGGGCGAGGTGTGAGGCGCCGGACCTGATGGCCTGCTTGCCCGCGCGGCCGGCCATCGACCCGCCCGCCTCGCCGACGGTGTCCTTGCCCCGCACCCGCGCCTTCTGCCCCGTCTTCGTGCGGCGGCGGGTGGTGTTCGCCTCGGCGATGCCTGACAGCGCCTCTTCGTCGCGTTCGCCGCCGCGCACCGCGCGGACCATCTGACGCAGCGCGTTGACCATGCTCGCGCCCTTGCCCTTGGTGAAGAACTGCGAGACCAGACTGGCGTCGCGGCCGAGCATCCTGGCGACCTGGCGCTTGGTGTAGCCCTGGTCGATCAGCTGCTGGGTCAGCCTCGCGGCCTCGTTCGGCTGGTTCGGGTCGGCCGGGCTCACTGGTCAGTCCCCTTCTCGGCGAGTTCGGCGCGGCCCTGGGCGCGCAGCTTGAGGTACTGCTCCTGGCTGGCCGGGTGCTCGACGGGGCCGCTCAGGTGGCCCTTGAGGAGGTAGTCGCCGGGTTCGCCCCGGTACGGCCACGGCTGGCGCTCGGTCAGCGCGATGCCGTCCGTGCCGAAGTACACGACGCTGCCGGGCTTCGCGTGCAGCGCCCCGGCGTACCCGATGACCTCCTTGCCCTGCCGGTACTTCATGTCCAGCAGCGCCGCCCGCGCCCCCGACCACACGTACGCCGCCCACTCCGGGTGCGCGTACGGGTCGCGGGAGAAGCCGGCCTGCCGCTGCCACGTCACCACCTCGCCCGCCTGGCCGAGGATCTCCACCCCGGCCGGGAGCGCCTCACCGACCGGCGTGGTGCCCGACACCAGGCGCGGGCGCTGCGCGAAGCCGCCCAGGCCGAACAGCAGGACGCTGCGGACCGCGCGGCTGGCGAGGTAGGCGGCGGTGCGCTGCCGCCCGTCGGCGTGCAGGCGGGAGAGATTGGTCAGGTCCGCCCAGGCGGCCTTGAGGCGCTTGCCCCACTCGTCCAGGGGCTTGCCGTCCTCCCACAGCAGGCCGCCCAGGATCTCGATCCGCCACGGCATCAGGTGGTTCGAGAGCGCCAGGTGGACCTCGGCCCCGCCCGCCCAGGTGGTGAAGGTGGCACCGGGCTCCGAGGGGTAGACCCAGGCCCGGTCACCGGTGACGGGCGCGGGCAGCAGACCGACGTGGTTCCAGCCGGCCGGGACGGTCACCCGGATGTTCCAGTGCGAGCAGGACATCAAGGCCTTCGCCTGCTCCTGCTCCGACATGGCGGCGAAGCGGGCCGCGGTGACCCGGACCGGGGTGCCGACCGGGGACTTCCACAGGTGCTTCGCGTAGGCGAAGGTGCGGTCGTACTCCACCAGCGCCGGGAGCTGCTCCGGGACGCGCGGGGGCAGGATCAGCTCGGTGCGGCCCTGCCCGCCCGTGGCGTGCAGCAGGCCCCGCAGTTCCTCGGACAGCACCGGGTAGCCCCCGGCCCACTTGCCCGTCGTCGGGATGGTCCGCGACCACAGGTCCCGGCCCGTCTGCGACGGCGAGCCCATCAGGACCGCGTCGTCCCAGTGGCGGCGCAGCGCCTGCCACAGCAGCCGGAAGGCGTCCCGGCAGGTGAGGACGTCGGCGCCGTCCGGGTCGAACCACTCCCCCATGGAGCGGATCTCGGTGCTGCCGCTGTCCGGCGCGCTCGCGGGGGCGTAGCGGCCGACCGGCTGACGCTGGTGGACGAAGTGCCCGGCCAGCTTGTCCCGGCCCGAGCCGACGGCGGTCGTCCACCGCTCCGACGGCGTGTTCAGCCAGGCCGCCACCGCGTCCTTGAGCGTGGAGTACCGTTCGGCGCCGTCGTGCCACGGGGCACCTGCGGTGATGTAGACCCGCTCGGTGCCGGGCGCGGTGGCCAGGACGGCGTCCAGGATCTCCCCGGGGGTCCGGGCGCCGAGGTCGAGCCGCACCGTCTGGTCGCGAACCGCGAGAACGCCGGTCGCCGCGTCCAGGAACACCGTGGAGCGGGCCTGCTGGGTGAAGTTCGGGCGCTTGGACACCAGACCGGTGGTCACCGCCTCGAACCGCGCACCGGCCGGGCCCTCCGGGAGCCCGGGGAGCTCGCGCGGCCCGGCCGCCATCCCCGCTGCCACCCCCGCTGCCATCCCCGCCGGCATGGCAGCGACCGGAGCGACCGGAGCGACCGGAGCGACCGACGCTGCGGGTTCCACGAACGGACCAGTCGGGCCCGGGTCCTCCGCGTCGGCTGCGGTCTCGGGAGCGGCGGCGGGCTGCTCGACCACGGCCTGGTCCTCGCCCTCGGCTTGGTCCTCCCCGTCGGTCTGGTCCTCGCCGTCGGCCTCGCCCTCGGCCACCTCCGGAGCCACCTGCAAGACCTCGGCGGGCGAAACCGGCTGCCCGGCCACGACGGGGCGGGTCAGCGCCGGAGCGGCCGCACCTGCGGGCTCCGGCTGCGGCGCGGGCTCGGCCACGGGCGGCGGCGCCTGGACGGGCGCGGCGGTGACGGCCCGGTCCTCCGCCTTGGCGGCACGGACGGCCACCGGGGTCGGGTCCAGCAGCGGCGAGATCCGCACCACGGCCGCCACGGACAGGCCGGCGGCCTTGGCGATCGGCGCCGCCTGCGCGCCCTCGTACCCCGCGAGTTCGGCGACCCGGCGGGCACGCTGGCCGTTGAGCTTGTCGAGCGCGGCCTGCGCGGCCGCGACGGCCTTCTCGGCGGTCTGGATCTCGGCGCGCAGCGGGCGCAGCTCGGCGAGCTTCGCGGTGTACGTCTTGCGGTCCATCAGGCTTACTCCCCCTCGGCGGCGGGCTGGTCGGCGGCGACCGTGGCGGCGACCGTGGCGGCGGTCGTGGCGGCGGTCGTGGCGGCGGTCGTGGCGGCGGTGACATAGGCGATCGGGCCGCCGGAGACCGACGGCAGGCGGGTGCCGAGCAGCAGGCCCGCCAGGCGGGCGTCCTGCGGGTCGGCCGGGTCGGCGGCGTTCGCGGGGGCCGTGAGGTCGGTCAGGTAGCCGGCCAGACGGGCCTCGGTGAACCGGTAGCGGGCCCCGGTGCCGACGGTGCCGTCGGCCTCCCACTCGGTGAGGCCCGTCAGCACCGCGACGATGTAGCCGGCCACCGTCACCGGCAGCACCCCGCCCGCCGCGACACGGGCCGGGTCACAGCGCCACCAGCCGGACAGCGCGGCCAGCAGCTGCGCCTCGTCGAGCGCCGTGCCGAAGCCGATCCACTCCCGGTCCGCCTCCTCGACCCGCGCGGGGACGTCCGAGCGCAGCACCGCGACCTCGGCCGTTCCGAGCGCGGGCAGATCTGCGCCGGGCCGGGCCTGGAGCTGCTGGAGTGCGGCCAGCGGGAACACCTGCCGCCCCTCCGCGCGCACGCCGGGGACCACGCCGGTGGCCATCAGCTTCCGCACCGTCGGGATCGAGCACTCCAGTGCCGACCCGGCTTGACCGGTCGTCACGAACACGCCCACAAGCTCCACGCCTCTTCATCTAACTTGAAATGCGAGACCGACTCTACGCCGACCCGCCGACACCCTGGCCGATCCGGGCGAGGGAGGGGTAGCTGCCGGTGGCGACGAGTTCGTGGAACGAGCCGCGGGGGTTGTCGGACGGGGTCTGCTGCTCCTGGGTCAGGCCGAGCGTGAAGTAGACGATCGACCAGCACAGGCGGGCCGCGTCCGGTTCGGGGTGTCCGGCGTCCAGCAGGGCGCCGGCGATGGTGTCGGCGACGCGCAGGGTCTTGCCCGTTCCGGTGAAGGTCCCGGCGACCAGGCGGCCGCCGTCGCGGTGGGCGAGCAGGGCGTCCCGGTAGCGGGTGGCGACCGTGCGGGCCCGTTCGACCGGTTCGTCGGGCAGGTGGGTGACGTCGACGGAGCCGACGATGTGGTCGGCCATCATCTCGATGAGCGTCTGCTTCGTCTTCACGTACGAGCTCACCGAGTTGAGGTGGGAGCCGGGGGCCGACACGCGGGTCGGCCCCCTTGGTGCGGCCCCGGACGGGACCCGCCTGCCGGGTGATCAGCGCGCGAGCCCGCGCAGCATCCGTACGTAGGGGCTCCAGTTCGCCGGTCGGACCACCGTGCCCGTGCAGGCCAGTTCGGCGCGGTCCAGGCCGTCCTCCAGGCAGGCGTCATGGAGGGGGCGGAAGACGAGCGGCCACGTGAGGCGGGCCGGGCCGCGGGCGGCCATGGCGAGGGTGTGGCGCAGCAGGGTGCGGTCCTGGTCGACGGCTAGGGCGGCGAATTCGTGGAACCCGTGGAAGCCGCGCGGGCCGCTGAAGGCGAAGCGCACCCATTGCGAGGGGACGTACGCGGCGACGGTGTAGCGGACCGGGCCGTGTCCGCCGCTCGCCCCGACCCCCAGGGGGCGGTCGAACTCCATCGGCGGCCAACCGCCCTGCGGCCACAGCCTGTCGTCGCTGCTCGCCAGGGTGTCTATCAGCGCTCCCACCTCGCTTCGCTGCGCGGCCAGCAGGCGCTCGTGCACGTTGTAGACGCCCATGCGTCCTCCTCGGACTCGTTCTAGAGGAAAGTCTCTAATATTCTGGAGAGTACTCTCCAATCCATGGCAAGACCACCTCGCTTCGATGCGCAGCAGTTCCTCGACGCCGCCGTGCGACTGGCCGCCGCGGCGGGCCCGGCCGCGGTGACGATGTCCGCGGTAGCCGCGGAGGTGGGCGCCCCGAGCGGTTCGGTCTACCACCGCTTCCCCGGACGGACCGCGCTGCTCGCCGAGGTGTGGCTACGGACGGTGGAGGGCTTCCAGGAGGGCTACTTCGAGGCCGTCGAAGCAGGCGCCGACGCGCGGCGGGCCGGGTGTGCGGCGGCGCGCCACGTCGTCGCCTGGAGCCGCGCGCACCCGCTGGAGGCCGCCCTCCTCCTCTACGGCGCCGAGGACTTCGGGCGCGCCGACTGGTCCGAGGCACACCTCCAGCGCGCGGAGCACGGCGACCGGCAGGTGCGCGCCGCCCTCGCCGCCCTCGCCACCGCCCTGGGCGCCGAAGGCCCGCAGGCCACCGAACGCGTCGCACTCGCCGTGGTCGACCTGCCCCTCTCCCTGGTCCGCCGCCACCTGCGGGCCGACGACCCCCTCCCCGCCCATGCCGAGGACCTCGCCGAGGAGTGCACCGCGGCACTGCTCAGTTCCCTACCCGCAGGATCGGCATCGCCGCCAACACGGCCGGCCACCGGCTGAACTGACGGACGCCGGGAACGGGCGCGGGAACGGGTGCGGGAACGGGCGCCGGAAACGGGAACGGGAACGGGAACGGGAACGGGTGCGCCGAGACGGGCCGTCTCGGCGCACCCGCGATCGGCGAGAGAAGGCGTCCCCCTACCGGTCACGCCGAGCGTCAGGCGTCGGCCGTCGTCGCATGGCTGAGCTCCACGGCGGCCTGGACGGTGTTCGCCTGGTGCTCCGCCTGGCGCGCGACGGGCAGCCAGGCCGGCTGGAAGCGCTGCTGGTACTGGGCGCACCAGTCCCGCAGGAGGTGGTCGAGCCGGGCGACGGCCGGTGCGGTGGGGGCCTCGGCCGGGTCGATGGCGCGGCGGAGCAGTGCGGCCGCGCGGACCGGGATTCGGTGGGCCCACAGTTCGATGCCCGCCAGTCTCGCCTCGGTCATGGGCGTCGGCCGGAGGAGGCGCTGTCCGCCGGCCTGCGGGTCCCATTCGTCAGCCAGTTGCCGCGACGCGGTCAGCGGTGTGCGCGCGGCCCGGAGCAGGGCGGTGTCGTCCAGGTGGGGCAGGGCCGCGTCCATCAGTTCGGTGACCAGCCGACCGCGGTCCCGGACCTGATCGGCACAGGCGGTCAGGCGCTCGCAGGGGTCGGCGGCCGGGCGGGTGTCCCCGAGGTGGTCGCTGACCCAGGCCGGTGTCTCGACGATGACCGTCGCGCCGCCGTAGCGCTGGGGGGCGAACCAGGTGGTGGCGCGGACACCTCCCACCTCCTGCTGGTCCGTGTGCTGTGGTGCCAGCATTCCCGTGCTGCTTTCCTGCTGGTCTATGTGGTGCGGCGCCATCATGAAGACGCCCGGGCCCGATTCGCCCAGCCAGAAGGTGTCGTAGGGGCCGGTCTCGACCGGGATCCCGAGTGCGGCGGCGGACGTTCCGAACGGCTCGGCGAGGCCGGCCAGATCGCAGGTCGCCTGGATGAAGGTTCCGCCCACGTCGGCGCTGTGGAGGGAGAACTGGAGAGACGGCCGGAGTTCGTCGATCAGGTCGAGAAGGGCCCGGCTCTCGGGGAGGTGCCCGCCGATCACCGGGGCCCATTCGGGCTGTTCCTCGGCGGCGGGGCGGAAGTAGTGCTCGAAGTACTCGGGCAGGCTTCGGGTGCTGCCGCTGACCTCTGCCAGGCGCGCCCCGTCGGGATCGAGGCAGAGCAGGAAGTTCCAGGTCACCGCCTCGTGCAGAGAAGGCTGCGCCAGGACCCGGTGGGCCAGTTCCACGATGCCGGCGCGGCCGGAGAACTCGTCGGCGTGCGCACCCGTCACGATCAGCACGTTGTCGGCGGCACGGCCGATCGACAGGAGCACCAGCGGCCGGCCGGCGCGGGAGGTCCCGACGGTGCGCACGCGGCAGAGTCCCGGATTCCTGGCGGCCAGCAGGTACGCCGTGTCGGAGAGCTCTTCCAGTGTGGGGTAGCGGTCATGAAGCAGTACCGCCCTGCCGGCACTGGTCGAAGTATCGGTCAACATCAGCGTCCTCCCCTGCGCGCCCATCCCGGCTCCGCGCCAGCGGCGGCCGCCGGCTCGCACCGGCTCCGCCCCTGGCCGTGGCGAGCGTATGACACCCGCCGGGCCGTCCGCTCAGGAACCGCTGCCACCGAACTCCGAGGCGCGCCTCGGCAGGGGTTCTCGTGCGGGCCGCCGCGCCCGGGGCCGTTGAGGCCTTGTCCCGGCACGGCGGCGGGGCGGGGGATCAGGCGTTGGCGAGGCTGATCTGGTCGTTGAAGATCACCCAGTGCTGGCCCGGGTCCTTGGGGTCGCACGGCTTCGCCGAGTCCTTCGGGGTGCAGAGCAAGGAGTTCCAGGCGTAGCCGGGCGGCCCGGTGGCCCGCCGCTCCTTTCCGGGGACGGCGGGCCACTGCTGTGACCTGCGGTGGAAGGGTTCGGCGGGCGGAACCAACCGGCCCGCCGGCGCCGGGCTAACCGGCCTCGGTGAAGGTGAGACCTCCGGGCCCGAGCAGCCTGCGTGCGTCGGCGGCGGGCTGTCGGGGAAGGTCAGGGTCCGGGGTCGGCGGCTCCTGGAACAGCGAGCGTTCCACCGGGAGCAGCCGCTCGCGCTCCTCGCTCGGGGGCTGGTCTGCGGAGGGTTCGGAGAAGGGCTGCCACATCGGGCGCCGGTCGGCGGTCATGATCGACAGTGTGGCAGGCACAGCCGTCACCGGTGTCGGCAGGACGATCCGGCTGGCACCGATCCACTCCGGGGGCGCGAGCAGCCCCGGCTGTCCCACCCCTGTCCCAGGTCCAGCTGCGGACGGCTGCGGACAGCTGCGGAACGTCGCGACCTGGGCAAACAGGCTGGGCCGGGGTACGCGCGACATCGCGGAACGGGCGGCGGGTCCACAGACGTCCAGGCTCCGGCAGGACTCCGCGCACCTCCAGGTGCCGGACGACAGGGCCGGCGCGATGGTTCGGGTCCGGCCGACTTCCCGCAAACCGGCCCCAGGCCACCAGCCACTCTGGCATGCTCACCCGAATGGCAGCAGACTCCGGGTAGCCGGAGCCTCACGCAGGGTCAACTACCGGGCCGGGGTGAACAGTGCAGTACACGATCAGCGCGACGGCGTTCCTCGCGATCCTCATCGTCATCCGGCTCCGACGCCGGACCCAGTCCCGCAGCCGCACCGACGAGGCGTTCACCGTCTTCACCGCTGTCGTGTTCGGCGTCCTGATCGCCGCCACCGCCTGGGGCCACGCCATCCTCCAACTCGTCGGCATCGCCGTCCAAGCCACCCACTGACACCCCCGGGCGGCGGCGAGCACCCGGACGCCTCCCGGGCGCACCACCGGTCAATCCGTCGCCCTGCACAGCAGCACCCCGAGGAAGGACACCGGTTTGACCAGGACGGACACGGACGCGGACACGGACGCGGACGCGGACGCGGACGGAGCCCGACGTGGCTAGGCGCAGGCCTCCGGCACGGCGCCGCCGCGGCCGCGGGCCCGTGCAACGCGATGACGCCACCTGGCTCGTCCACGGGCTCGCCGCCCTGGTGGCGCTCAGCGCGGCGGCCGCCGCGGTGCGGTGGCTGGCCGCGAACTGGTGGGTGCTCGTGGCCGCCGCCCTCGCGGCCTGCACCGCCGCCGCGGCCCTGGTGCGCGCCCGGACGGCCACGGCCCGCCGGCAGCGGCTGCGCGCCGCCCAACTGCGGCTGGCCTTGAGCGGCCCGGGCGGGATCGACCACATGAAGCCGGACGCGTTCGAGTACGCGGTCCGCGACCTGCTGCAGCGCGACGGCTGCCGCGCGCGCAAGGTCGGACGCTCCAACGACCAGAGCGTCGACGTGCTCGCCGAGGACCCGACGGGCCGGCGCTGGGCCGTGCAGTGCAAGCACAAGCAGGACCCCGCCGGCGGCAAGCCGGTAGGCGTCGGCGTCCTGTACGCCCTCGCCGGCACCTACCAGCGCGTCCACGCCGCCCACATCGCCGTCGTCGTCACCAACGGCCGCTTCTCCCGCGACGCCCTGCGGTGGGGCGCCGAACAGGGCGTCCTCCTCGTCGACCGGGCCGTCCTCGCCCGCTGGGCCGCCGACGGCCAGCCCCTGTGGGACGTCCTGCCCCGCGTCCCCGCACCCCGCAACGGCCGGCAGAGCTGAACCCCACCGCCCGCAGCGCCACCGGCCGCCGTCGGGCAGGCCTACCCTGACCCGCGGCAAGGGGCGGGGCCGAACGTGGAGTTGAGCTGCCCCATCGACGAGGTCCCGCGCGGGCCCGTCCGCTGCGGCCCGGCCCGGCCCTGCCGGCCAGGGGCGGAAGCAAGGGACCCGGGCAGATGCCGGGGCCCGGCACGCTACTGGATGCTCCAGCGGTACGGACGCTCGGGATCGGTGGGGCAGGTGAAGACGTTGAGCTCGCCCCAACGGCCCACGGTGACCTCGGTGGGGACGGCCGCCCACGACCTACGACCTCTTTCTCCCGAAACTGCTGCGGCTGAGTGACAAAAGGAGGGCTCCCCAGGAAGGTTCACGATGTGACGAGTCATCTCCTCTTAACTTCTTCCGAGACTCGGATGCGTCGCCCAGCAGGCGGTCCCGCGTGTTCGCCCCCCCCCATGGAGGTCGTTGGATGAATCGTCGCCCCCGGGTCGCAGTGTCGCTGGCGGGTGCGGTCATCGCCCTTGCGGCTCCGTCGGCAGACATCGCCGCGCAGGCGTCCGCACGGCATGCGTTCGGCTCCCTGTGGATCCAGGACGGGGAGGGGGACGGGGAGGGGGAGGGGCGACACCATGACCGCAATCCCCTGCGTGACTGCCGCAGTTCCCGCCGTGTCGTACTCATCGACCAAAACTTCAGGGTCATCCTGAAGAACGGCCGGAATGGGCCGGAGGCTCTCGTTCTCCAGGGGGACACCTCATCCTCACCCTCGTCGCCGGCAGCACCATGGGACAGCTTTAATGTTTCAACGTATTTGGACGTGAACTATCCCACCCAGACCAGCAACCAGTACGAGTGGAAGATTCGTGACTTCTTCAGGGAGCACCCGCTCTTCGTGGTGAAGGCATTCGACCGCCACGAACGGACGTTCCCCTTCCCGGCCGCCCACTGCATCGACAAGCACGACGACGGTGACCGCGGTGACGGCGCTCTTCCGTACGGGGGTGGAGCTGCCGACGGAAGTGGCGCGTCCGGCTCCCCGTCGCCCCAAGCAGGGGACCATCCTCAAGACGGCCGGCCTGGGCCGGAGACGCCCAGCTCCGGGGGCAGCGTCCTCCCTCTTCCGCCCGGTGCTGCGGCCGAAGGCAGGAACAACCGTCTTCTGAGCACGAAGCACATCGGGATCGCGGTCGGCGGATTGCTGATGGTTCTAGGAATGCTGGCCACAGCGTGGCTCCGACGTCGTTCTGACACGTGATAGTCGGCCGGAAGAGGAGCCGGCAGCGCCTTCGGGAAGCGGCCGGCCGGCCACGCCGGGGCGGTGCCGCATCCATGCGGCGATCACGGTCGGGCACGACCGGCCGACCCCGGCGTGAAGGCCAGAGCCGAGACGAGCTCTCTTCTCTCAGCAGCGGCTGAGCCCTCCCAGCAGAGCTGGTCAGAAGGAGCTGCTGCTTCCGGCGAAGGGGCTGGGCTCCTCCGAGGGACTGAGCTCGCCCGGGTGGCTGGGTGCAGTGAAGAAGCCGGGATCCCCCGGGGAACTGAGCTCGCCCGGAGCGCTGGGCGCGGCCGACGAACCGGGCGCGGCCGAGAGACTGGGCATGGCCGAGGGGCTGAGTTCGCCCGGAGTGCTGGGTACGGCCGACGAACCGGGCGCACCCGAGAAGCTGGGCGCGGCCAAGGGGCTGAGCTCGGCCGAGCGGCTGGGCGTGGCGGAGGCGCTGGGCTCGTCCGAGCGGCTCGGGTATGGCCGAGGGGCCGGCTGTGGCCGAGCGCCGCTGGGTGCGGCGGAGGGGCTGGGCCGGTTCGAGGGACTGGGTGCGGCCGAGGGACTGGACGTGGCTGAAGAACCGGACGTGGCCGAGGGGCTGGGTGCGGCCGAGGGACTGGACGTGGCCGAGGAGCTCGGGCGGGGGTCGTGGGGGCAGAGCACGTCAGGGTCTTTGAATCCGTAGCTCAGGCCCCAGCCCCTGTCGCAGCCGCCCCAGTAGGTTCTCACCCAGCCGCAGTAGGGGCCGCCGTAGCTGAAGCAAGGGGCGACCGAGTCCTCCGAGTCCGGATCCGTGGAGGGTGACCCGGGTGATTCGGCGTCGCTCCGCGAGGTGCCGAGGGCGCTGACCGTGCGGACCTGCATGGCATCGGAACTCTGGGACATCCCGCCCATGAGGAAGAGGGGCAGGCCGAAGGCTGAGGCGGAAGCCGCCACGATTGAAGCGGCGAGAGCGCAGCGGGTGAAGCGCATGACTGTTCCTCTTGGCTTCGCGGTCTGTGGCACGTGTGAATGCGCTCCGGGCACGAGCACCGACGCTGTGAGCGCCAGAATTAAACATATGGTCTGAAGACATTTCAGTAGCTGGCGAAGCGCCAGTCAGGCGGCCTTGCTCCGGTTTTTCACTCGAAGAGTCTCGCCCCGACCCACATGCCGCGCTCGCCGCGCGCAACGCGGCTATCGAGGGCGACACCGCGGCGGCCAGCAGCCTGTCCGCCGACTGCCGGCGGACGGAGCGCGCGTCAAAGGAACGCGGCCTCGCCCTGGTCGGCGAGGCCGACCTCCACCGGGAAGGCGGGCCCGGGACTCCGTGACCACGTCCCGAGGGCGTCTGCCCGGGCGTTCCGGAGGCAACTCGGCTGGTCACTGCCGCGCGACCGGAGGCGACCCTGCCGAGAGTGAACACCAGGTACGAGTTGACGAGATCGTTCGTGCTCGGGACGATGTGTCGCCGCGCGCGTGCGCGGGTGTGCGCAGACCGGTTTGCTGGGGTGTGGGGTCATGAAGTTCGCGGTGTCCGAGCGGTGCGTGGGAAGGGCCGGTCTGGCCGTCGGCGCGGCGCTGGTGTTGGCGGCCTGTGCGGCAGGCGGGGGCGACGGGGCGTCGACCGGTTGGCCGAGGTCCGGCGAGGCGGCGCACGGCCCGGCCTCCACCGAGGCGGTGAACTCCGTCGGGGCCGGGCTCGGCAGGGCCCCCGAGGCCGAGGACCTCACCGGGTTCGGCCATGCGTTGGACCTGGAGGCCCGGGCGTCCGGCCCGGTGGCCGGGGTGCGGCAGGCCGGTGCGCCCGCGGCCGTGCGGCGGGCGTCGGCCGCGACCAGCGCCTCGATCACCGAGGGCGAGGTCCGCGAGGTGGGTCCACGCGGGACGATCACCTACCCGTCGGTGACCAGTTGCCTGGTCGTCACCGTCTACCTGCGGGACGGCGGCAAGGTCGGCGGCCATGCGAGCCTGTTCCAGGTCCCGGGGAAGTACCGCTCGGACGAGATCCTTCCGGCCATCAGGCGTGCCGTCGGCGGCCGGCGGGTGAAGGCCGTCGACGTCAGCGGGGCCGTCGGGGCCTGGAACCCCTCGTACTTCGAGAAGGCCATCGAGCAGTACACCGACGGGTCCGCCCCCGAACCGACGGGCGACGCGAAGGGGATCGGTGACGTGGTGGCCGAGCTCCTGGGCCGACAGGGCCAGGAGGTCACCGTCCGGGACGTGCCGGACGGCGACATCACCAGGTGAGCACCGCAGGTGAGCAGCGCGTCGACGGCCGGCCTGCGCCGTGCCCACGTGCTGCTCTCCTGCGCGGATCCCCGTGGCCGACCTCCGGTGCGGCTGGGCGGTCACCTGCTCCTCCCCGGTAGCGGACCGGAGTCCCCCGTTCGGACGCTGTCCCGGCTATCGTGTCGGACATGACGTACCGCGTGCAGTACACCGTCGAGGCGAAGGCGACGATCGACACCCTGCCCGCCGAGCGTCGTGAACTCCTGGAACGTGCACTGGGCGTCCTGGCCCGTGACCCGTACCACAAGACGGCGACCGCACCGATCGGGCCCGACGAGCACCTGCGCAAGGCCTACGCCGCACCCGGTGTCGTGGTGGAGTTCATGGTCGCCGACCACGTCCTGGTCGTCGTCGTGCTCCAGGTCTTCGACGAGCTCCAGTACCTGATCGAGGAAGCCGACGCCCGCTGAACGCTCGGGCAGGCCGGCCCCTCGCACGCGGGGATGGCGTGCCTCTCGACGAGTCCGTGGTTGCGCTACCGGTGCCCCGCCCCGCGCTGTCGCCGGATCGAGCGCGGCGCAGCGGGTTCCGGTGGTGTGTGGGGGCTGGGAGTGTGGTGGGGGTTACTTGCCGGCGTTGGTCATGGAGGTGGCGGCTTCCGCCTCGGTGGCGCGGTAGATGCCCATGTGGGGGTTCAGGACCCGCACACCCTCGTTGAGCGGGAAGTTCTGGGTGTTGGCGAGGGGCATGTTGGTGTCGTCGCCGTCGGCCAGCACGTTGAGCTCGTTGATGCCGGAAGCGGTACCGGTGGTGGCGCCGCTCGGGTCGAGGTCGATCACGGCGTAGGCGCTCCGGCCCGCCGGGACCGGGAACCGCAGCGTGCCGCTGGCCAGCACCGGCCTGATGTTGCCGCTCCGGTCACGGGCGGTGGAGTTGCCCAGGTCGACACTCGGGGAGGAACTCAGACTGCACGCGCTCGCACCTGTGTTACGGACCTCGATCACCCGCTGGCTCAGCGCCCCGGCACGCGCCGTCACATGGATCGAGAGGTTCTGGATGTCACACGGACTCGCGGAGGAGGCGACCGCGCCATCGCCACCGGGCCGGGCGCTGCCTGACGCACCCGAACCGGACGGCGTGCGCGCCGCACCCGTGGCGGCATGCGATGCCGCCCTCGTGGCCGGGGCACCCGCCGCACTCGACGCACCCGCACTCGGCGCACCCGTGACCGGGGCACCCGCCGGCGGCGACGAGACGGCCACCGCGGCGGGCGAGGAGACCTTCGAGGCACCGGCCGAGTCGGCATTGTCAGGCCCGCAAGCGGTCAACGCGAGCCCCGCCCCCGCGACGAGGACAGCACAGACGAACAGCGGACGACGGCGACGAACGGACATGATGACTCCCCGATGACGATGCGTACTGACGTACTGCCCTACTGGACACACCACATGACGATCCACCAGCCCCATCCGGTGGCACCCGCAGCGTCACAATCGTCAGGACATGACGAGGACCGGACTGTGACATTCGACCGGGTGCAACACGGGGCCCGGCCTGCGGAGACGTCAGCCGAGCACTTCCACGATGCGGGAAGGCGTGGGTGTCCACCGACTCGGCCGGTTCGCAGATCACTCGCCGATGGTAGGTCCAGGGGCCTCTGGACCTTCACCTGACTGACTGTCATATTGGCCTGCATGTTCGACGACGTACTGACGTGCTCACGGCCAGAACGGCCGGTGCCGCACAGGCACTGCTGCCGTGCCGCGCCGGCCGCCGGCTTCCGCTACCGCTACCGCTACCGCTACCGCATCGGCAACGGCAACAGGTAAGGAGCGAGCATGCGTCAGTGGTACCGCTCGACGTCGCCCGCGGGCCGGCGGGCGTTCTGGGCCACCTTCGGCGGCTGGGCGCTGGAAGGGGCCGACGCGCAGATCTACGGCCTGGTGCTGCCGACCCTCACCGCGCTGTGGCATCTCACCAACGGCCAGGGCGGGTTGGCCTCCTCGGTCACCCTGATCAGTACCGCGCTCGGTGGCTGGCTGGCCGGAATGGCCTCCGACCGGTGGGACCGGGTGACCGTCCTGCGCTTCACCATCGCCTGGTACGCGGTGGCGACCGCGCTCGTCGGCTTCGCCAACGGCTTCGAGTCCCTGCTGGCCTTCCGCTGCCTGCAAGGCATCGGCTTCGGCGGTGAGTGGGCCGCGGGCGCGGTGCTGATCAGCGAGTACGTGACCACGCGGTACCGGGGCAGGGCCCTCGGGGCGGTGCAGAGCGGTTGGGCCGTCGGCTGGGCCTTCACCCTCGCCGCCTACTCGGTGCTGGTCGCCGTCCTCCCGCAGGACTGGGCGTGGCGGGCGATGTTCTGGCTCGGCGTGCTGCCCGCCCTGCTGGTGCTCGCCCTCCGCCGCGGGATCGCCGACCCCACGGGCGACCAACGGCGGCGGGAAGCGGCGTCGCCGACGGAGATCTTCCGCCCCGGCCTGCTGAGGGTCACCGTGTTCGGCGCCCTGCTGGGACTCGGCAGCCACGGCGGCTACTACGCCCTCACCACCTTCCTGCCCACCTACCTCCACACCACCCGGCACCTGTCGGTGATGAGCAGCGGCGGGCACCTCGCGGTCTTCATCGCCGGCTCGTTCCTCGGCTACCTCGCATCCGGGTGGCTCTCCGACCGGATCGGCCGCCGCCGGAACGTCGTCTTCTTCGCCCTGTGCTGTCTCGTGACCCTCATTCCCTATCTGCTGCTGCCACTTGACGATCTCGGCACCCTCATCGCGGGCGCGCCGCTCGGCTTCTTCTCGGCCGGCATCCCCGGCGGACTGGGCGCACTGTTCGCGGAGTTGTACCCCACCCGCGTCCGGGGCACCGGGCAGGGCTTCTGCTACAACCTGGGCCGCATCGTCAGCGCCGCTTTCCCCGCCCTCGTCGGCCACCTCTCCGGACGCCTCGGACTCGCGGCGAGCATCGCCCTCTTCGCAGGGCTCGCCTACGCACTGGCAGCCATCGCCGCCACCTGCCTCCCCGAGCCCCGCAACCGCGACCTACCCCACGACCCGGCCCCCGCCGCCTGTCCGGAGCGCGCCGCCGGCTGACCGCGCCACCGGTCGGCTCGTACTGCGGCTTGCCTGACGTTTCCGTGGGGGGGGACGCGCGCAGAAACGACCCCCGGGCCGAGGGGCCGCACACCCGCAACGGCCATTCTCCGGCGCTTCGTGGCTCGGCATCTCGAAGCGGGGAGAACGGCCGCCTCCGCTGTCCCGGAAGGAACCGCAGACCGCGCAGGGCGAGTGACCTGCGAGGTTGGACCAAGGGCTCAGCCCGGTACGGGAGCAGCTGCGGAACCGGGGTCGGCTTCCCCGTCGCGTCCTTCGTACGCCCCGGGTCCTTCGTACGCCCCGGGTCCTGCGGGCGCGCCGGGTCCTTCGAGCTGGTGGATCAGGGTCTTGAGCGTCGCGATCTCGTCGTGCAGGGCCTTCTTGCCGGCCTTGGTGAGCTGGATCCAGGTGCGGGCGCGTTTGCCCTCGTAACCCTTGTCGATCGTGACCAGACCTGCCTTCTCCAGGACCCCGAGGTGCTGGGAGAGGTTGCCGGCGGTGAGACCGAGCGTGCTGCGGAGGAACGTGAACTCCACCCGCCGGGCCTCCTTGGACACCGAGAGGATGCCCAGGCGGACGCGTTGGTGCACGACATCGTCGAGGCTGCTGGTGGGGTGTTCGGTCATGCCGCCGACCGCCCCTGGACCCGTTGCAGCAGGGCGAGGCCGACTCCGCCGAGCAGCAGCACACCTCCCTCGAGCAGGAGGCCCGGGAGGAAGCCCCACGGCGACGGGTCGGGAAGGCTGCCGGAACCGAGCATGATGCCCAGGTACCCGCAGGTGACGGCGAGGAGCGGCCAGCTGCGCTCGATCCGGGCGAGCAGCAGCAGCGCCAGGCCGATGGTGCCGGCCGGGCTCACCACCTTGTCGAGGAACAGGACGACGGGCGACGGTCCGTGGAGATCGGCGAGGAACCCCGGGTGCGTGGCCCTCCACGCCACGTAGACGGTGATGAGCACGACCAGGACGATTCCCAGCGCCAGGTACGGTCCGACCCGGGTACCCAGGCCGAGCCGGTCGGAACGACGCAGGTAGAACCAGCTGATCGCGGCATAGGCGAGCACCAGCGCCACCGGCCAGTACCACATCGCCGGCGGCAGGTCGCCGGGGTGGTCGCCCTGGCCGTAGCGGACCACCGGCGCCGCGCCGAACCGCACGGCGGCGAAGACGAGGAGGGGGAACCAGGCGCCGCGCTGCTCACGACGGACGCGGTGGACCAGGGCCCGCTTCATGGCCAGGAGGTGGCGGGGGTCGCCTGGGGACGGCACAGGATGAGGAGTCGTCATATCGGCAAGGTTTGCATGACAAACCAATTGTGTCTAGAGATCTGTTTGCGATGTACTCATCGAGGACGAGCGAACCGCCCGAGGCCCCCGCGTCGGAGCGGTCCGCCCCGGGGCTGTCGGCGAACCGCTCCCCCGGTTCCCGGCGTTGGCGCGGGCGTCGTTCTGGTGAGTGGTGGTGACGGCGGGCGACGCCGCTGTTCGCATCGAGGTAGGGCGCCGGCGGCGGCGGTTCGCCGCCGTGCCCGCGCCCCGGACCGCCTCCGCTCAGCCCAGCGCGTCCATCAGGGCGGTGACGTAGGCGTCCAGGCGCTGCGCCACGACTCGCCTCGTCAGCTCCGCCCTCCCCGCCTCCCGCCATGGCTGCGCCACCGACCGCACTTCCTCCGAGCACGCCAGCCCGTCCCGCACCCGCCAGTACAGCCGCTCGCTCGCGGCCGCGGCCAGCACCCCGCCGGCCTCCTCGTACGCCTCGGCGAACCGCAGACCCCACGCCGGGCCGTGCAGCAGCGCGAGATTGGTGGAGCAGTGCGCGACATCGAGGTCCGCCGGGCCCCAGGAGGTCTGTGCCCAGTCGACGACGCCCGTGATCCGGGGATCTTCCGGGCTCGGGGGCGGCACGTCGAACAGCACGTTGCCGGGTTGGAAGTCCCGGTGCAGGAAGCGTCCTTCGTAGGGCGGCGCGGGCCTGCGGATCACGTCGATCGCCGCGGCCCACGCCGCCGCGTCGGCGCCCTTCGGCGTCACGACGCTGTCGGCGGTCGTCAACGCCACGTACTCCCGGGGCCGCTCGGCGGGTCGCACCGCGTGGATCGCCACGAGTTGACGGGCCAGGAGAGGAACGCGCGTCTCCACTCCCTCGTCGTCGAGGACCGTCCGGCCCGCCAGATGTGTCATGAGGAGCGACGGATACTCGCAGTGCGCGGCGCTCGGATCGACCGCGACCAGTCCGGGAGCCGGCACACCGCTCCCCGTGAGCAGCGCCAGGGCGCCGGCCTCCCTGGTCAGCCAGTCCTCGGCGTGCCCCGCGTAGAACGGGTCGACGAAGGTCCGCAGCACCAGGTCACGGGTGCCTCCGCCCCGCGTGGCGATGGTCAGCCTCCGCATTTCGGCGGTGATGCCGCCGTGCAGCGCCTCGGCTCCGACGATCCGTTCACCGACCTCCAGGTGTCGGCTCACCCAAGCCAGTGTCAACGGCCGCACAGCAGCCGCATCATGATGGTTGGTCACCGTTGGTCACCGCACCACCTCATCATCCGGACGACGGCATGCGCAAAACCCTCGCCGGAGGCGGGGCGGTGGCGACCCTGCGCTGATCCTCGTGCCCGGTACGGGCCGGTCAGCTGGGTGAACGGCTCATTCAGCCCGCGCTGGTAGGAGCCGTGCACCCAGCCCGGCCAGTGGCCGCTGGGAGTGTGGTGGGGGTTACTTGCCGGCGTTGGTCATGGAGGTGGCGGCTTCCGCCTCGGTGGCGCGGTAGATGCCCATGTGGGGGTTCAAGACCCGCACACCCTCGGTGAGCGGGAAGTTCTGGGTGTTGGCGAGGGGCATGTTGGTGTCGTCGCCGTCGGCCAGCACGTTGAGCTCGTTGATGCCGGAAGCGGTACCGGTGGTGGCGCCGCTCGGGTCGAGGTCGATCACGGCGTAGGCGCTCCGACCCGCCGGAACCGGGAACCGCAGCGTGCCGCTGGCCAGCACCGGCCTGATGTTGCCGCTCCGGTCACGGGCGGTGGAGTTGCCCAGGTCGACACTCGGGGAGGAACTCAGACTGCACGCGCTCGCACCGGTGTTACGGACCTCGATCACCCGCTGGCTCGGCGCCCCGGCACGCGCCGTCACATGGATCGAGAGGTTCTGGATGTCACACGGACTCGCGGAGGAGGCGGCCGCGCCATCGCCACCGGGCCGGGCGCTGCCTGACGCACCCGAACCGGACGGCGTGCGCGCCGCACCCGTGGCGGCATGCGATGCCGCCCCCGTAGCCGGGGCACCCGCCGCACTCGACGCACCCGCACTCGGCGCACCCGTGACCGGGGCACCCGCCGGCGGCGACGAGACGGCCACCGCGGCGGGCGAGGAGACCTTCGACGCACCGGCCGAGTCGGCATTGTCAGGCCCGCAAGCGGTCAACGCGAGCCCCGCCCCCACGACGAGGACAGCACAGACGAACAGCGGACGACGGCGACGAACGGACATGATGACTCCCCGATGACGATGCGTACTGACGTACTGCCCTACTGGACACACCACATGACGATCCACCAGCCCCATCCGGTGGCACCCACAGCGTCACAATCGTCAGGACATGACGAGGACCGGACTGTGACACTCGACCGGGTACTCGCGGCTCCCGGTCGTCATGGCGCCTCCGTCACGACCTGATCTCAGGCCTCGTACAGTCGGTCCGTTCCCCTCCGACCGGCGAGACACGGCCGGTGAGGACCGGCTTTCGCGGGCCGCTGGTCGGTGCGGGCGGCGACCAGCGGCCCGAGCACCCGTCAGGCACGGTTCAGGAGACCACGTCACCCGGGCAGAGCCGCTGCGTGCCCGGGCGCCCGCGCAGGGTGGCGTCCACGCAGCCGCCCGGGAGGCCGTCGTGGGCCGTGGTGCCGAAGTTGGCGGTGACGGTCAGCGTGCCGTCGCCGAAGACGGTCCGCTGCACCAGGTGGTCGCCGGTCAGCCAACGGAAGGAGGTCAGTTGCCGGGTGCCGGCCGCCTGGTGCAGCGGCGCGAAGTACTGCTGCAGGGAGGCCAGTTCCCGCAGGTTCTGCCCGTCGCGCGGGTCCTTGTCGCTGAGCACGAAGTTGAGCGGGGTGTTGTAGAGCATCGCCAGCAGCGCACGCGTGGTCTTCTGCTCCGGCAGTTTGCCGAAGGGCAGTTCCCAGCGTTCGACGTTGACCAGCGAACCGTGCAGCGCCGTCTCGTACAGCGGCACCCGGTACCGCGGGTCGTACATCGCCTTCAGGGCGGCGGCCACCCGGGCCTGGTGCTCGGGCTTGAAGTCGGTGGTCCGCACCGGCTTGAAGAAGGTGGCGGCGGCCTGGTCCGGGGCGTAGCCGCCCCAGGCGCCGTCGTCCTTGGGGTCCTGCGGCCGGTTGTCGAAGTGTCCGGTCTCCATCGCCCACAGCCGCCCGTCCACCGGGGTGCCCGAGCCGTGGTCGAAGGCCAGCACCTCGTTGGCCCAGGAGCCGGCGGACTCCGAGCCCAGGACCAGCGGGGCCTGCCGGCCCGTAGACGCGTCGTACGAGCCGTCCGTCAGGCGCCGCATCCGGGCGAGCCGGTTGGTGCGGTCCTCGTCCGTGGTCATCGCGTGGCCGGGGTCGAAGTCCCGGAAGAGTTCGCCCGCCGCGTCCACGTCGAGGAAGTAGCTGTCGGCACCGTTGGCGACCAGTGAGCGGGTGCGGTCCGCCAGGTAGTGCTGCTGCGGCTCGGCCTGCTCGAAGGCCTGCGAGCTGAGGTAGCAGCCCTTCCCGCGGAAGCCGGGTTGCGGCGTTCCGTCGGCCCTGAGGACGCAGAACCGGGGGTAGACGTCGTCCGGCCAGACGGTGTTGGGGGACGAATCCTCCGTCTTCTCCTGGCCGTTGGCGAAGGAGTCGTACGGCCCGACCAGATAGCCGGCGGCCTCGGCGGCCTTGACGTCCCCGCTCGTCATCGGGGAGTCGTCCGAGTCGTAGCCGAGCCAGAGCCGGGAGACGCCCAGCTCCTTGAGCCGGTCGAGGTAGGCGGCCCGGCGCGCGCCGCCCCAGGCGTAGGCGTGGAAGGCCCCGAGCAGCTTCGCGGTCTGCGGGTTCTGCTTGATCTTCTCGCTCAGGCTGCCGAGCTGCCCGTGCTCCGCGAGCCAGTTGCGGTAGTCCACGGCCGGGGCCACCGGGGAGCCGTCGGTGAGGGAGAAGGCCACGGTGTACGCGCCGGTGCCGTTCCCGGCGGCGAACCCGTGCTCGGCCGTGGCCCGCAGCCGCCCGTCCTGGGAGGCGAACGTCAGCGACGTGCCGATGTCGGTGGGGACGATGTAGCTGACGCCGGCCCGGCCCGCGCGGAGCGTGTAGCCCCACATCGGCATGGACAGCTGCGAGCTCAGCTCCTGCTCCTCGCCGACCAGCGCGCCGTCGGCGGAGTTCCAGAACGGGTCGTCGACGGGGACGGACAGCCCCTCGCCGCGCGGAAGCTGGACCTCGGCGGCGGCCGGATCGGTGGCGGTCACCGGCCACCGCACCGAAGTGTCGCCGCCGGTGCCGGTGAGGGTGACCAGCAACCGGCCGTGATCGGCGCGGACTTCGGCCCGCAGGCCCTTCTCCGGATACGACCAGCCGGCGCCGTCCGCCGTCCTGACCGGGTCGCTCGCCCTGCCCAGCCCCTGGGCGGCCGGAGCGGAGAGCAGGACCACCCGCCCGTCCTCGGTCCGGACCTCGGCCCGCAGCGTGGCCGCATTGATGCTGGCGGTGCCGCCGCGTACGGGCACGTCGACGCGCCCGCCATGGACCCGCACCTGCGAGGCGGCGGAGCTGCCGGTGGCGCTCGCCACGGTTCCGGACACCAGCGCGGTGGCGACGGCGAGGACGAGAACGGCGCGCGGAACGTACCGGCGCGCGGGGCCCGCAAGGGATGACGTATGAGTACCGGTGTGCATGACACAGTGATACGGAGTACTCCTAAGAAGTCCTTAAGAACCGGCCATTGACCACCCATCACGCTGACGGCACCGGCTCGGACGCGCTTGCGGTCGGAGCGCGGTCGGAGCGCGGTCGAGGCCTGGACGTGTCGGTCCGACGGTCCGACGGTCCGACGGTCAGGCGGTCAGGCGGTCAGGCCGACGGGTGGCGGGTGACAGGTGGCACGTGACGGGCGTACACCGGGCGCCGCCACCGGATCGGCCGAGGCCAGAGAGTGGGGCCGAGGACACTGCCGTCGGCCCCACTCACCCCTCGGACTAGTTGATGTACTCGGACGGCGAGAAGACCTTGCCGTACGAGACGCCGTCGATGACGAGCGAGCCCTGGGCCTGGGCGTAGCCGTTGCTGCCGATCCAGTCCCAGCCCGCGTTGCACCAGGCTCCGGGGTCGCTCGCCGTCATGCCACTACAGGTGGCGTAGTCCTCGTAGGCACCGAGGTGGTTGATCCAGGTCGTCCCGGTGACCGTGTGGTTGCCGTGGTTGGTGACATGGATCGACGGGTACACGGAGTACCCGCTCACGACGAGGCACGCCTGGGCGTAGACGTCCCCGGCGTACTGCTGCGTGGCCCCGCAGTAGGTGCCGCTGGTGACCGCGTTCGCCGGCGCGGCCATCGCGACGCCTCCGACCGTGAATCCGATCGCGAGCACGGCGGCGGCCGCCTTCGACCTGGCATTCGTCTTCCGCATTTCTTCTCCCTCTCCGGGCCGGGCGCATGGGCTCCCGTGCCTGTCCGTGCAGCGGCGCCCGCGCCACCGGAGTTCGGGCCGGTGCGAACGTGCGAGCACCACCGCTCGCCCGCGAGGCCTGCGGGCGTCCCCCGCGGTGGCGTCTGTGAGAGATGCTGCTTGACGCTTGCGTGGACGGACAGCTATGAAGTTCTGGCCTTAAGCGGACCGAGGGGGAACGGGAAGCATGCGAGTGGCTGTGGCGTTCGGGGCACGGGACTTGGCCAACGTACGGTTCGCGATCTCGCCGATACAGCACCTGCTGGTCGGACTCCAGCGGGACGGCGGGGCTCCGCTGCCGGCCCGCCGGTGGCTGATCGGACTCCAGCAGAACAGCGGAGCTCCACTGCCGGCCCGCCGGTGGTGGCGCGCGGTCCGCTCCCGCGTACCGGCCCGTGCCCTGCCCCTGATCGAACTGGTCACGGCCAACCAGCTCTACATCCCGGACTTCCTCACTCCCCCGATACCGCTGGTCCCGGGCGGCGTGTCGATCGCCGACGAACTCGACGTCATCAGCGCGGTCAGCGCCGAGCAGGTGCACGGAGAACTGGCCCGGTACGCCGAACTGGGCCCCATGCCGAGGCCCGTGGCACAACTGCTCGACGGCGGCACCTCGCAGCTGAACCGCCTGTTGCGCGCGGCCCACGCCCTCTACAGCACCTGCCTGGCCGACGACTGGCCCGACATGGCCAAGCTGCTCAACGCCGACATCGGCATGCGCCGAGGCATCATCGGGGACCAGGGGACGGGCAGGATGCTGGCCGGCATCCACACGGCCTTCAGTGACCCCACCTGCTTCGAATTCACCCTCTTCGGCCTCGCCCCGGCCGTTCCGGAGCAGCTGGAACGCACCGCCGCCCCCGGGCTGGTCCTGTCCCCCAACCTGTTCCTCGGCGGCATGCTCTCCCTGGCGATCGCGAGCCCATGGCAGCAGCCCCTGTTCGCCTACACCGCTTCCGACACCGTCCTGAGGCCGCCCGCCGACGTCGACGGCCTGACCTCGCTCATCGGCAAAGGGAAGGCCGCCGCGTTGCGGGCGATCGGCACGGGATGCACCACCACCGAACTCGCCGTCCGCCTCGGGGTGAGCGCCCCGGCCGCCTCCCAGCACGCCTCCACCCTGCGCGCGGCCGGGATGATCACATCAATCCGCGACGGACAACGCGTCGTCCACTCCCTCACCTCCCTCGGGACCGGGCTGCTCACCGCCAACCCGCGCTGACTTCGGCTGGTGCGCAGTTCGGTGATGCGGCCGACGACGCGGGCGGCGAGGGCGCGCAGGACGTGGTCGCCGGCGGCTCGTCAGCTCCCGAACTCGACGCCGTACGAGCACTGGGCACCGACCACGTCATCGACTACACCCGCGAGGCTTCCTCACCGGCCCTCGACGCTACGACACCATCATCGACATCGCGGGCAACCGCAGCCTGCGGGACCTGCGCCGCGCCCGCACGCGCGCCGACGACGCTCAACACGCCACCCACCGGCAGCCCCTGCTCCTGCCGCCCGCCTTCGGGCGCGACAGGACAGCATTCCGCAGGACGCCGCCCACCGCCCACCGGCCGCCGGGTGCTCACCAACCTCCAGCCGAGGATGAGCACGCCGGGCCGAGGCCCGGCGTGCTCCTTCGGATCACGCCGGGCGCGCGGCGTGATCCGGACGAGAAGACCTGGCTGACTGTCCCCGTCAGCCGGTCGACCGTCGAACGGCAAGCAACGTGCCACCGACCCCAGGGACCGGCGCTGCTTTCGCCCCTTCCGGGACCCTGCACTCGATGTGCAGCCAGGGCCGGCCGGCCATCCTCTCCAGCCTCAAGACACTGCTGGAGACGGGCGAAGCCCTGCCCGCCGCCGGGCAGCCGGTCCACGAGGGCTGACAGTGATGATGTTCACGAGCGCCTTCCGGGCGGGGTCTGACCCAAAGGCTGACAGAGAGGGGGTGGCTGGGCGCCCTGGAGCTTCACCGATCCCGCTCCCCAGTACTGCCGCGTCTGCGGCAGCCGGATGGAACCGATGCTGACCGTCGCCACGAAGGAGCGGCGCGCGGACATCCACAGCTGGACCCCGTACGAGGACCGGGCCGCCTTGTCCGGGGACACCGTCCACCCCGGCCCGGCGACACCGACCATGATCACCATCGGCGACGGGTACAACCAGCAGGTCTTCGCCTGCCCGGTGGCGCCGGAACACCCGCACGCCGCACGGATGCAGTAGCCGACCGGAGCCACCGCGCTCCGGCTGGAACACACCGAGCGCGGCCCTGAACGCCCGGCGGCTGAGAGCCGCCAGCCGCCCCGCAACCCGAACGGAGCATGCCTGGCCCGGCAACTCGGCCGCCGCCACCGGCAGTGGCCGACCGGGGAGCGCGGGGCCGATGGCGGGCGGGCAGCGGGAAGCCGCCGCGTGGGTACGTGGACTTCGAGCGGACGAGGACGCGGATCGGCATCGACACGCCGGACCCGCTCGCCCCGGCCCGCGGCTCATGGGCGGGTCCCGTTCTCCCGCGCCCCGTTTCCGTTCGGGTGCGGGAACCGCGAACCTCGGCAGAATCAATGTGTGGGGGTGGCCCCGGCTGCGCCGCAGGCGCGCCTACGTGAGAGGACCATGCCATGCCCGACTTCCACCCGAAGCACGATCATCTGATCGTCAAGCCGATCAGGGAGTCGACCCCGCAGGACCCGGAGAGGTGGAAGGGCGAGGTGGTAGCGGTAGGACCCGGCCGGCAACTGGAGAGCGGCAAGCCGCACCCGGTGGACGTCAAGGTCGGCGAGAAGGTCCTCTTCAACAGGCTCTCCGGATCGGAGATCCAGGTGGAGGGGGAGGAGTACGTCGAGCTTCCCGAGGACGAGATCCTCGCGCTCTCCGCGGAGTAGGAACAGGGCGGAGGACGGAGGGCGGAGGACGGAGGACAACGGGCGCAGGGCCGAGGGCGGCTCGGCCGCCGCCCGCCTCCCGCGGCCTCACCGACGCGCCTCACCGACGCGCGTCACCGACCTCCGCGATCCCGACAGTCCCTCGATCCCGATAGCCCCGAGCCCCGAGCCCCCCGACCCCTGAGACCCCTGAGACCCCTTGGAGACTCCCGCCATGACCGAGCAGTCACCGGCCCGGATCGGCGTCACCGGATTGGCCGTGATGGGCCGCAACCTGGCCAGGAACTTCGCCCGCCACGGCTATCGGGTGGCCGTGCACAACCGCACGCAGGCGCGGACCACGGCACTGCTGGAGGAGTTCGGGCACGAGGGCGATTTCGTGGCCGCCGAGACCACGGAGAAGTTCGTCGCGGCCCTGGAACGCCCCCGCCTGATCGTGATCATGGTCAAGGCCGGGGCCCCGACCGACGCGGTCATCGACGAGCTGGTGCCGCTGCTCGACGAGGGCGACGTGGTGGTGGACGGCGGGAACGCGCACTTCCTCGACACCAGGAGGCGGGAGGCGGCCCTGCGCGAACGCGGACTGCACTTCGTGGGCAGCGGGATCTCCGGTGGTGAGCAGGGCGCACTGGAGGGGCCGAGCATCATGCCCGGCGGCACCCCTGAGGCCTACCGGGCCCTGGGACCGCTACTGGAGGACATCGCGGCCAAGGTCGACGGCAAGCCCTGCTGCACCCATGTCGGACCGGACGGCGCCGGCCACTTCGTCAAGATGGTCCACAACGGGATCGAGTACGCCGACATGCAGCTCATCGCCGAGGCGTACGACCTGCTGCGGCACGGAGCCGGACTGCAGCCCGACGCGATCGCCGAGGTCTTCCGGGCCTGGAACGGCGGGCGTCTGGAGTCCTACCTGATCGAGATCACCGCCGAGATCCTCGCCCACACCGACGCGGCGACCGGGAAGCCCTTCGTCGACGTCGTGCTGGACCAGGCCGAGCAGAAGGGCACCGGCCGCTGGACGGTCCAGAGCGCGCTGGAGCTCGGCGTGCCCGTGAGCGGGATCGCCGAGGCCGTCTTCGCCCGGGCGCTGTCCGGCAGCGTGCCGCTCCGGCAGGCCGGGCAGGGGCTGCCCGGCCCCACCGAGACCTGGCTCGACAGCGCGGCGGCGGACCGGTTCGCGGACGATGTCGAGCAGGCGCTGTACGCCTCCAAGATGGTGGCCTACGCCCAGGGCTTCAACCAGATCCAGGCCGGCAGCGCGGAGTACTCCTGGCAGATCGACCCTGGTGAGATGGCCGCGATCTGGCGCGGCGGCTGCATCATCAGGGCCCGGTTCCTGGACCGGATCAGGGCCGCGTACGAGGCGGACCGGGAGCTCCCCACGCTGCTGACCGACGCGCACTTCCGGGAGGCGCTCGGCTCCGCGCAGTCGGCGTGGCGGCGGGTCGTCTCGACGGCGGCCCAACTCGGGGTGCCCGCCCCCGGCTTCGCGACCGCGCTCGCCTACTACGACGGCCTCCGGGCGGAGCGCCTTCCGGCCGCACTGGTGCAGGGCCAGCGGGACTTCTTCGGCGCGCACACCTACCACCGGGTCGACCGGGACGGGACCTTCCACACCCGCTGGGAGCTGGAGGGCCGCCCGGAGGAACAGCGCTGAGACACCCGCAACCACCTTGCGGGCAACGGCCTTTCACCGATCTCACGCAGGCCCGGGCGGCGGCCCGGGGGGGGGCGGCCCGCGCCGGCCGGTCAACCCCGGTTCGGAGCGCCCGGCGCCCGGCACCCGGCGGGAGCGCCACGCCGACGAGCCGGCCGCAGAAGGTGATACCGCGATCACAGTGGGTAGGAGCGGGGCGCCACCCCCCTACCAACGGGAGCCCGCATGGCCCAGCAGGCCGACCTCATCCTCCACGGCGGCGAGATCGTCACCGTCGCCGAGAACACCGAGCGCACCGAGAACGCCGAGCGCACCGACGGCGCCGACGGCGCCGGGGGCACCGGGAGCACCGGGAGCACCGGGAGCGCCAACGGCGACGCCCGGCCCGAGGCCGTGGCCGTCAAGGACGGCACGATCGTCTTCGTCGGCCCCCGGCAGGAGGCGCTGAACCAGTGGAGCGGCCCGGACACCGTCGTCCGGGACCTTGAGGGCCGCGCCCTCCTGCCCGGGTTCGTCGACGCGCACGGGCACCTCGGCGGCATCGGCCTCCAGGCCACCATCGCCAACCTGCTGGCCGCGCCGGACGGCGATGTCACCGACCTCGGCTCGCTGAAGGACAAACTGCGCGCCTGGGCCGAGAGCCCGGTGGGCGCGGACTCCGAGTGGATCGTCGGGTTCGGGTACGACGACGCGATGCTCACCGAGGGCCGCCACCCCACCCGCGATGACCTCGACGAGGTGTCCACGGACCGCCCGGTACTCGCCGTCCACCAGTCCTTCCACCTCGGCGCGGTGAACAGTCTCGGCCTGAAGCGGCTCGGCTACTCGGCCGCCACGCCCGACCCCGAGGGCGGGGTGATCCGGCGGCGCGAACTCGCCGTCCCGCCCGCGTACGGCGAGCCCGACGGGGTCCTGGAGGAGAAGGCGTTCACCCCGGCCTCGGACCTTGCGCTCGCGGGGCTGCCGGAACGGGAACAGCTGATGCTGTTCATCACCGGCGCCGCCACGGCGGCGAGCTTCGGCTTCACCACCGTCCAGGAGGGCGGCACCACCCTCGCCAACCTCAAGGCGCTGCGGGACACCGCCGCCGCCGTGCCGTTCGGCGTCGACGTGGTCGCGTACGTGAAGGCCGGCGAGGCGACCTCCTCCGCACTGGACGACCCGATCGGGGTGAGCGACGAGTACGTGGGCGGCGTCCGCGCGGCCGGGGTGAAGCTGGTGCTGGACGGCTCGCCGCAGGGGCGCACGGCGTGGCTCACCGAGCCGTACCTGACGCCGCCGGCCGGGCAGCCCGAGGACTACTGCGGGTACCCGGCGGAGCCGGACGACGCGGTGGTGGCCAAGCAGGTCAGCACGGCGGTCGAGCGGGGCTGGCAGGTCCTGGCGCACGTCAACGGCGACGCGGCGATCGACCAGTTCCTCCGGGCGGTCGAGGCGGCCGGGCCGGGCCGGCGGCCGACCGTGGCGATCCACGCGCAGACCGCCCGCGAGGACCAGGTCGAGGCGTTCGCCCGGCTGGGGATCGTGCCGTCCTTCTTCTCCATGCACACCTACTACTGGGGCGACTGGTACCGCGGGACCGTCCTCGGCGAGCAGCGGGCGGCCGTCATCTCCCCCGCCCGCTGGGCGCTCGACCGCGGCCTGCGCTACACCTCGCACCACGACGCACCGGTGGCACTGCCCGACTCGATCGCCGTGCTGTCCAGCCAGGTGACCCGGCGCACCCGCACCGACGAGGTCGTCCTCGGGCCGGAGCAGCGGGTGTCGGCCCTGGAGGCGGTCCGCGCGATCACCCTCAACGCCGCCCACCAGTACGGCGAGCAGGACCGCAAGGGCAGCATCGAGGTCGGCAAGCTCGCGGACCTGGTGATCCTCAGCGCCAATCCGCTGACGGTCGACCCGGAGGCGATCCGCGACATCGAGGTCGTCGAGACGATCAAGGCAGGAACCACCATCCACCCGCCCGCACCCGCCGGCCGCTCCTCCGCGACCCCGGCCACCGCGCCCACCCCGCAGTGGGGCTGCTGCTGAGCGGCGGCACCCTGCCGAGTCACGCCCGGCGGGCGGGAAGCTGCCGGTGGACCTGCCGCTCGGCGCCGCGCCGCGGCCCTAGCGTGAGGCGCGGCGCCGGACGCACCGGGCCGGGCGCCGCAGGAAACCCCGCCACACCGTCAACTCCGCTTCGTCCGGAAGGACTTCACACCCACCCATGTCCAGACTCCGCTCCCGCGTCACCGCCCTGGCGGCCCTCGCCACGATAGGGTTCGGCGCCCTCGCCACGGGCACCGCCGACGCCGCACCGGCCGTCCGGGCCGCCGCTCCCACCGTGGCTCCGGCAGCCGTGGCCGCCGCGGTGTCCGAACCGACCCACATCCCGATGAACAGCCTGCTGAACCGCAACCAGGCCTGGTACTCGCCGAACGGCCACATCATGCTGGCCATGCAGGGCGACGGCAACGTCGTCCTGTACCGCGACACCACCCCGATCTGGGTCGCCAAGGGCGCCGTCCCCAACGGCAACATCCTGGTCATGCAGGGCGACGGCAACCTCGTCGTGTACGCCGCCGACAACACCCCGCTGTGGGCCAGCAACACCGGCGGCCACCCCGGCGCCGAACTGGCCGTCTACAACGAGGGCGCCATCGCGGTCCAGCTGAACGGCACGATCCTGTGGAGCACCGCCCAGTCCACGACGCCCCTGCCCAAGTGCCCGCCGTGGGGCCCGCCCTACCCGGGCCAGGTCACCTGGCCCTGGTGCCCGACCTGGCCCTTCCCGAGCTGACCTCCGCCCCGGACGGCCGCGCGCCCGGCCCGTACCCCCTGCCGCCCCTCGGACGGCGGGGGGTACGGGCCGGGCCCCGAAGGCCCGCACGCCGACACCGCACAGGGGGCACCTCCGGTGCAGGGTGCGGTGATCGCGATGGCAGGATGACGGGATGGTGACGGATCAGCCCTGGACGGGGCTCCACGGCGACCTGCTGGCGGCGAAGGCACAGGTGTACGACCCGAGCGGTTTCGCCTGTTCGCCGCCGGTGGCCGAACCGGAGAGCGCCGAGTACGCGGCTTGCGGGTTCACGATCGACGGCCGCTCGGTCCGGTTCCGCGTGGCCAAAACCACCCCGACGAAGGTGGGCCAGTTCGTCACCGTGTGGCTGCGGTCCGAGGAAGGGCCGATCCGGCCCTTCGACGCCGGCGACGGGGTGGACCTCTTCGTCATCAGCTGCCACGACGACGACGGCTTCGGGCAGTTCGTCTTCCCGCGCGAGGTGCTGTGCGAGCGCGACATCGTCTCCCGCAACGGCTCCGGCGGGAAACGAGGGTTCCGCGTCTACCCGCCGTGGGTGACCACGACCAGCCGGCAAGCCCGCAGCACACAGGCCTGGCAGGTGAACCACTTCTTCCACCTCGGCCGGAACGGGCCCGCCGACCTGACGCGCGCCCGCGCCCTCCACCACCCGTAGGCGCCTCCTTCAGTCCTCTCCCTCGCCCCCGCCCTCCCCCTCGCGTCACCCCTTCCTCTCCCTCGCCCCCTCCCTCTCCCTCGCGTCACCCCTTCCTCTCCCTCGCCCCCTCCCTCTCCCTCGCGTCACCTTCGCCAGAACAGGTGGTGCGAAACACCGCTCGGGCTGGGCACGACCTCCAGGTGGAACCGGTCGAGCAGCTCGTCGGGGGACTCCCAGAGTCGAAGTCCGGACCCGAGCTTCACCGGCGAGACCGCCACGTGCATGGTGTCGACGAGGTCGGCGGCAAGGAACTGCCGGATGGTGGTGACCCCGCCACCGAGCCGGACGTCCTTGCCCTCCGCCGCTTCCCGTGCCCGTGCGAGGACCGTGGCCGGGTCACCGTCGACGAAGTGGAACGTGGTGTCGGAGAGCGTGAACGACGGGCGCTCGTGGTGAGTCATCACGAACACCGGGGTACGGAACGGGGGCTCGTCACCCCACCAGCCGCGCCACTCGTGGTCCTGCCAGGGCCCGCGCTGCGGCCCGAACTTGTTGCGGCCCATGATCTCGGCACCGATGTCACGGGCGAAGTCCCGCGTGAAGTAGTCGTCGAGGCCCCGGCTCCCCCCGGGATCCGTACGCATCGGCCAGCTCGCCGTGGCCCCGGCCCAGGCGAACAGCCTCTCGGGACGGTCACAGCCGAACGGCCTCTCAAGGCTCTGGTGCTCACCGGCACCGATGCCGTCACTCGAGACGTTGAAGTTCATGACTCTGAGCAGTTGATCCACGTGTTCCCTCACCAGGTCTCGTCGCGTCACCGTGCGGCGAGGCGCCGCACATCATGACGTCGGAGCGGACGCGGCCACATCGACATCGGCCCGAGACTTTTTTGCGGAGCTCCGCTCATCGCTCCGTTCTGGTGTCTACGGCAGGGGCCGAGGTCGCGGCACGAGCGGCGCGAACGGCAGGAACGGAGGGAACAGCGGGAACGGCCGGACGGCGCCGACCGACGGTTCGCCGACCACCGACCCCCGACCAACATGCCTAGCCGTGCTGCCCCAGCCCGTCGCGCAGCAGGTCGAACGCCCGCTCGACGGCGCGGACGGCCTCCGGGTGCCGGTCGTCGGCGGACGCGCCGTCCGCCAGGCACTCCTGGTTCATGACCGCCAGTTCCCGCTGCACCACGATCACCTGGGCGGCCACGAGGCGCGCGGCGAGCGGGTCGACGCCCGCCTCCAGCAGCGCCTCGGCCAGCGCGTCGCTTCCGCGCTCCGTGTAGCGGGTTATCCGCGCCGCCAGGCTCTCGGTGCCGACGATCATGCGGAGGAAGGCCATGACCTCGGGGTCGTCGCACAGGCCGGTGTTCGGATCGCGGTGTGCCAGGGCGTCGAGCAGGGCCGCCCGCAGCGCCTCCAGCGGCGGCTGTCCGGCGGGTCGGGCGCGCACGATCCGGGCCGCCTCGTTCTCGTGGTCGGCGAACCGCTGCAGCACGAGGTCCTCCTTCGTCGGGAAGTACGCGAAGAGGGTCCGCCGGGAGACCTCCGCCGCCTCCGCGATCTCGGTGATCGAGACCTGGTCGAAGCCCCTGTCGAGGAAGAGGCGGATCGCCGTCGCCGCGATCGTCTCCCGGGTGCGTTCCTTCTTGCGTTCCCGCAGGCCCATCCGCTGATTCATGCACTCAGTCTACCTCGTGGTAGACTGAGTGCAGAATTGCACTCAGTTTCTTCTTTCGGGAGGTCATCGTGCGGACCGAGGTCATCGTGGTGGGGGCGGGCCCGACCGGGCTGATGCTGGCGTACGAGCTGACGCTGGCCGGGATACCGGTCGTCGTCATGGAGAAGCAGCTCACCCACAGCACCCAGTCCAGGGCGGGCGGACTCCAGCCGCGCACCGCCGAAGTGCTCGACCTACGCGGGCTGCTGGAGCCGCTGCTCGCGCAGGAACCGTCCGAGAACACCACCGGCGGGCACTTCGCCACCCTGCCGGTCGAGCTGGACTGCCGGCCCTGGCGCACCCGGTACCCCCACCCGGTCAACGTTGCGCAGGTCCGGCTGGAGGCCCACCTCGAACGGCTCCTCGGCGAGCAGGGCGTGCCCGTGCTCCGCGGCCACGAGGTGACGGCGGTCGCGCAGGACGCGGAGGGGGTCACGGCCCAGTGGCACGCGGACGGCGCCTCCGACGGCGGTGAGGTCCGGGGCCGCTACCTCGTCGCGTGCGACGGCGGGCACAGCACCGTCCGCCGGCTGCTGGGCGTCCCCTTCCCCGGCCGGGAACGCCGGATGTCCGCCGTGGCGGCCGACCTCACCCTCGCCTCCCGGTCCGAGACGGTCCCCACCGAGCGCAAGCACTTCAGCCAGTACACCCGGTCGGCCGGGGGCTTCCACGCGATCCTGCACCCCATCGGCCCGGACCTGTACCGGCTGCTGTTCGGCAAGCTCTCCGGGGAGGGCCCGGACCGCGAGACACCGGTCTCCCCCGACGAGGTCCGCGAGGCGCTGCGCGCCGTGTACGGCCCCGACACGGAACTGGGCGAACTGCGCGCCGCCTCCCGGTTCGGCGACGCCGTGCGCCAGGTCGAGCGCTACCGCGAGGGCCGGGTGCTCTTCGCCGGGGACGCGGCGCACATCCACATGCCGATCGGCGGCCAGGGCGTCAATCTGGGCGTCCAGGACGCGGTCAACCTGGGTTGGAAGCTCGCCGGCACGATCCACGGCTGGGCACCCGCCGGCCTGCTCGACAGCTACCACGAGGAGCGGCACCCGGTCGCCGCGCGCGTGCTGCGCCACACCCGCGCCCAGGCCGTGATCATGAATCCCGGCCGGGACGAGGAGCTCGGCACGGTCCGCGAGCTGGTGACCGAGCTGCTGCGCCTGCCCGACACCAACCGGTACGTCTCGGGCCTGATGTCCGGCCTGGACCTCCGGTACCCCGGCGTCGGCCCCCGGCTGATCGACGTGGACCTGACCACCGAGGACGGTCCGACCCGGGCGAGCCGACTGCTGCACACCGGCCGGGGCCTGCTGCTCTCCCTCGACGGCAGGCGACGGTCGGTCGGCCACCGGTCCGACCGGGTCGAGCACGTCATGGCGAAGACCGACGAGGACGTCGACGGCGCCGGCGCCCTCCTGATCCGCCCCGACGGCTACCTCGCCTGGACCGACACCGACGGCACCCCGCTCGACACCGCCCTCGCCCGCTGGTTCGGCTGAGCCCCCGGGCCTTCGCCGGTCCGTCGTGGATCCACGACAGACCGGCGAAGGCACCGCGGCTCGGAGGGTTCGGGTCCGGCGAGCGGGCAGCGCCTCCGCACATGCGGAGGCTCCCCCGCGGTACGCCCCCTACTTCGGCGCCTGGAAACCGCCGATCTTCTGCTCCAGCAGCTCGGCCAGCCGCAGCGGAGTGCGGTCCTCGAACATCGGACCGATGAGCTGCACTCCCACCGGCAGGCCCTCGGGCGACCGGCCCGCTGGTATGGCGGTGGCAGGCAGACCGGGCATGGTGGCCAGACCGGCCCAGACGAGCTGGTCGAAGTACGGGTACTCGACGCCGTCGATGTCGATCCGACGCTTCATCAGGTCGGGGTTGTGGTCGTGCGGGAACGCGGGAGTGGGCGTGATGGGACACACCACGACGTCGAACGCGGCGAAGAACTGCCGCCAGCCATGGCGGTGGAGCTCGCGACGGCTGTTCGCCTCGATCCAGTCGCGGTGGCTGAGCACCATGCCGCGCAGCCGCGCCGCATCGAGGCTCCGGTCGTCCGCGCTCAGTCCGGCGGCGCGGGCCTGCAACTGCTCGTGCGCTTCGACGGGAAAACGTGCGACGGAGCCCGAAAACAGGAACTGCGTGTAGAGCACCGCGGCTTCGGTCAGGTCGGGCAGCAGCGGACTGTGCCGTTCGACGCGGGCGCCGCCCTCGACGAGCGCGTCGGCCACCCGGTTCACGCCCGCCCGCACGGCGGACCCGGTCGGAATGAGCGGATGCTCGTCGAGGACCAGGACCCGGAAGTCGCGGAGCCGTTCGTGGCGCGCGGGCGGCAGCGTCAGGTGGTACGCCACCCCGTGCGTCAGCGGGTCCGGTCCGGCCATGACGTCGAGCAGGAGCGTGAGGTCGCGGGCGGTGCGCGCCATCGGACCGACGACGGCGAGGTCGTGCTCGACCGGCAGGACCGGCCCGGGCGGCGGGACCATGCCGCGGCCCGCCGCCAGCCCGAGTGTCGGCTTGTGCGCGTAGACACCGCAGAAATGTGCGGGGGTGCGCAGCGAACCGGCGAGGTCGGAGCCGATGGACAGCGCGCCGAATCCGGACGCCAGGGCCGCCGCCGATCCGCCGGAGGATCCGCCCGAGGTACGACGGTGGTCCCACGGGTTGTTGGTGGTGCCGTAGATCTCGTTGAAGGTCTGCACGTCCTGCAGCCCCAGGGGCACATTGGTCTTGCCGAGCACCACCGCGCCCGCGGCCTTGAGCCGCGACACCTGCACCGCGTCCTCGGCCGGCACGAAGTTCCGGTGCGGCGGCATACCCCAGCTCGTGGGCAGCCCCGCGATGTCGTACGACTCCTTGACCGTCACCGGAATGCCCAGCAACGGCCGGTCCTCACCGCGGGCGCGCGCCTGGTCGGCAGCGCGCGCGGCGGCCCGTGCACGGTCGAAGTCCGGCACACAGATCGCGTTGATCGCACCGTCGTCCCGTTCGATACGGGCGATCGCCTCGTCGGTCAGTTCCGCGGAGGTCACGGCACCGGCACGCAGGGCGGCCGCGAGTTCTTCGGCCGTCTGAAAGTTTCGCTCCATGAATCCGACCGTACCGACCGCTGGAACAGGCCACGAAATGCCACTTCGCACAACGGGTGGGCGTCTCAACGCTCGTCATGTTCCGCTCGGCCACGGACGATTCGCCCGACCACCACCGATGCCGACGCGCGGGCGGACCCGATGCCGGCCTGGGAGTTCAGGAGACCTTCGCCGGACACCCGAGCGCACCTCGCGAGACTGCGATGCGACATATGACCGCCGAATTCCACTGCACCAGGCGCTGGCGGGTCGTGACGACGACGGGGCGGCCGACCGACGCCGGTTCCTCCGGACCGCCGGCCTCGACGAGATCGCGGTCAGCATCGGATACCGCTCGACGGGACGTGCACAGTCCAGCGATTCCACAGCCCGGACCGTCAGCCGACGCGTCTCCTCGTCAGGATCTGCGGGCCCTGCAAGAGAATCATTCAATTCGGTACCGGTGATGCTTTTCGCCCACGGGTCATGCCACTCCGACTCGTCGCCCTGCTGCCGGCGCCGCTTCAGGGCTAGTACTCCAGCTGTAGATCGCTCTTTGGGCTGCTGGTGCCTACGCTTTCCGCGGTTTGCGGCGCTTGCCGCAGCTGCCGTGTGGCCGGTTCCGGTCCTGCTCCAGCATCGTCGCGTCGAACTGGGCTTTGCTGGTCACTGCTCGTGGTTCAGGCACGAGCGTGGT
>NZ_JBIVAX010000029.1:0-105715 GCF_044745805.1 Kitasatospora sp. NPDC086801 | reverse complement strand
AAGGCTCCGTCGCCTTCGACGACGACTTCTAAACCGCTCAGACACACCAGAGGTGGCCCCCCCCGCCCCCCCCCCCCCCGGGCCCCCCCCGGCCCCCCCCCCCCCCCCCCCCCCCCCCCCCCCCCCAAAACCCCCCCCCCCCCCCCCCCCCCCCCCCCCCCCCCGCCCCCCCCCCGGGGGGGGGGGGCCCGCCGCTCCGAAGCGTTCAGGCCGTTCAGTCCTTCACGGCCGCCTTCAGCTGCTCCACCCGGTCGGTGCGCTCCCAGGTGAAGTCGGGCAGCTCACGGCCGAAGTGGCCGTACGCCGCGGTCTGGGAGTAGATCGGGCGCAGCAGGTCCAGGTCGCGGATGATCGCGGCCGGGCGCAGGTCGAAGACGTCGGTGACTGCCTTCTGGATGGACAGCACCGGCACGGTCTCGGTGCCGAAGGTCTCGACGAAGAGGCCGACGGGCTCGGCCTTGCCGATCGCGTACGCGACCTGCACCTCGGCGCGGCGGGCGAGGCCGGCGGCGACGATGTTCTTCGCCACCCAGCGCATCGCGTACGCGGCCGAGCGGTCGACCTTGGACGGGTCCTTGCCGGAGAAGGCGCCGCCACCGTGGCGGGCCATGCCGCCGTAGGTGTCGATGATGATCTTGCGGCCGGTGAGGCCGGCGTCGCCCATCGGGCCGCCGATCTCGAAGCGGCCGGTCGGGTTCACCAGCAGGCGGTAGCCCTCGGTGACCAGCTTGATGCCCTGCTCGGCGAGCGCCTTCAGCTCGGGCTCGACCACGAACTCGCGGATGTCCGGGGTGAGCAGCGACTCCAGGTCGATGTCACTGGCGTGCTGGGTGGAGACCACCACGGTGTCGAGGCGGACGGCCTTGTCGCCGTCGTACTCGATGGTGACCTGGGTCTTGCCGTCGGGGCGCAGGTACGGGATCGTCCCGTTCTTGCGGACCTCGGTCAGGCGGCGCGAGAGGCGGTGCGCGAGGGTGATCGGCAGCGGCATCAGCTCGGGCGTCTCGTCGGACGCGTAGCCGAACATCAGGCCCTGGTCGCCGGCGCCCTGCTTGTCCAGGTCGTCCTCGTCGCCCTCGACCCGAGCCTCGTACGCGGTGTCGACGCCCTGCGCAATGTCGGGCGACTGCGCGCCGATGGACACCGACACGCCGCAGGAGGCGCCGTCGAAGCCCTTCTTGGAGCTGTCGTAGCCGATCTCCAGGATCTTGTCCCGGACGAGCTGGGCGATCGGCGCGTACGCCTTGGTGGTCACCTCGCCGGCCACGTGCACCTGGCCGGTGGTGATGAGCGTCTCCACGGCGACCCGGGAGGTCGGGTCCTCCCGCAGGAGAGCGTCAAGGATGGTGTCGCTGATCTGGTCAGCGATCTTGTCGGGGTGTCCCTCGGTGACGGACTCCGAGGTGAACAGGCGGCGAGACACAGCGCTCCCTGGGGTTGCAGCGGCTGCTGACTGAAGGCCCCCGGCGAACCGGGGACATCCGGAAAGACTTGATTCCTGGAGTCTAACGGGATGCCTCCGCCGAACGTCACCCGCTTCCGGAAATCTCGACCGATCTCCAACGGGGCTCGATCAGTCGCCGACCGCTTCCAGCCGCTTCGCGACCAGGTCCCAGACCACGTCCGCCAACGCCTCCTTCGGACCCACCGGAACGGCCGTCTCGCTGCCGTCCGAGCCCAGCACCACGGCCTCGTTGACGTCCGTCCCGAAGGCCTTGCCGTTGCCCACCTCGTTGACGACCAGCAGGTCGCAGCCCTTGCGGGCGAGCTTGGCTCGGCCGTTGGCGAGCACGTCGTCGGTCTCCGCCGCGAAACCCACCACGAGTTGGCCCGAACGGGCGCGGTGCGCCGCCAGCTCGGCCAGGACGTCGGGGTTGCGGACCAGGGCGACCGGCGCCGGCTCGACCCCCTCGACCTTCTTGATCTTGCCGCTGGCGTACTCGGCGGGCCGGAAGTCCGCCACGGCCGCGGCCATGACCACGGCGTCCGCCGCCGCGGCCGCCTTCAGGGCCGCCTCGCGCAGTTCCAGCGCGGTCGAGACGTGCACCACGTCGACCCCAGCCGGGTCGGCGAGCTCCGCGTTGGCCGAGACCAACGTCACGCGCGCCCCCCGGGCCGCGGCCGTCACGGCGAGCGCGTAGCCCTGCTTGCCGGAGGAGCGGTTGCCCAGGAAGCGCACCGGGTCCAGCGGCTCCCGGGTGCCGCCGGCCGAGACCACCACGTGCCGGCCCGCCAGGTCGGTCGGGGCGGCCCCGCCCCGGCGCAGCACGGCCCGGCAGGCGTCGAAGATCGCGGACGGCTCGGGCAGCCGCCCCTTGCCGGTGTCCTTGCCGGTGAGCCGCCCGACGGCCGGCTCCAGCACGATCACGCCCCGGCGGCGCAGCGTGGCGACGTTGTCCCGGGTGGCGGGGTGCTCCCACATCTCGGTGTGCATGGCGGGCGCCAGGACGACCGGACAGCGGGCGGTGAGCAGGGTGTTGGTGAGCAGGTCGTCGGCGAGGCCGTGGGCGGCCCTGGCGATCAGGTCGGCGGTGGCGGGGGCGACCACGACCAGGTCGGCCTGCTGGCCGATCCGCACGTGCGGCACCTCGTGCACGCGCTCCCAGGTCTCGGTGGCGGCCGGGCGGCCGGAGAGCGCGGCCCAGGTGGCCTCGCCGACGAAGTGCAGCGCGGCCGCGGTGGGCACCACGGTGACCTGGTGGCCGGACTCGGTGAACCGGCGGAGCAGTTCGCACGCCTTGTAGGCGGCGATGCCGCCGCTGACGCCGAGGGCGACGCGCGGCGCGTCCGCCGCCCCGCTCCGGTCCGAAGTCGCGCTCATACTCCCGCTCTCCTCCACTCCTGGGACGTGCACACCCTACGGCCCCTCAGCCGCGGCGCGCACCGTGCTCGATCCCACAGCCCCGGGAATGCCGAAGGGCCCGGCGGAAACGATTCCGCCGGGCCCTTCCACAAGAAACTTCGGAGCACCGCCTCAGGCGGCTTCGATCGCCTCGGCGGTCAGCATGCCCGCGTTGATCTCGCGCAGCGCGATCGACAGCGGCTTCTCGTGCACGTGGGTGTCGACCAGCGGGCCGACGTACTCGAGCAGGCCCTCACCGAGCTGGGAGTAGTACGCGTTGATCTGGCGCGCGCGCTTGGCGGCGTAGATCACGAGGCTGTACTTGGAGTCGGTGGCCTCAAGCAGCTCGTCGATCGGCGGGTTGATGATGCCCTCGGGCGCGGTCATGGAAGAGGACACGCGAAAACCTTCCGAAAGGGTGGAAAAAAAGACAGACAGGTCAGGCTACACCGAGCAAGGCTAGCAGTTCGGCCGCTACCTGCTCGACGGAGGTGTTGACAAGGGTCGTGTCGAACTCGGGCTCGGCCGCGAGCTCGACCTTGGCCGCCTCCAGCCGCTTCTCGATCACGTCCGCCGACTCGGTGCCCCGGCCGGTGAGCCGGCGGACCAGCTCGTCCCAGCTCGGCGGGGCCAGGAAGACCAGCTGCGCCTCGGGCATCGACTCGCGCACCTGGCGGGCGCCCTGGAGGTCGATCTCCAGCAGGACGGGCTCGCCGCGCTCCAGCTTCTCCAGCACCGCCGAGCGCGGGGTGCCGTAGCGGTTGCCGGCGAAGACGGCCCACTCCAGCAGCTCGCCGTTGGCGATCAGCTTGTCGAACTCGTCGTTGTCGACGAAGTGGTACTGGACCCCGTTCTGCTCGCCCGGCCTCGGGTGGCGGGTCGTCGCCGACACCGAGAGCCAGACCTCGGGGTGCTGCTTCCTCATATGAGCGACGACCGTGCTCTTGCCGACCCCCGAAGGGCCGGAGAGCACGGTCAGCCGCGGACGCTCACTCATGCACCGATTATCCCGGATCGCGGACGATCCCGGGACCACGGGGCACGGTCAGGCGGCACCGCCGCCGAACTCCCGCTCCAGGGAGGCGATCTGGTTCGTACCGAGGCCGCGGACGCGCCGGCTCTCGCTGATGCCGAGGCGTTCCATGATCTGCTTGGCACGGACCTTGCCGACGCCGGGAAGGGACTCCAGCAGTGCGGAGACCTTCATCTTGCCGATGACGTCGTTGTCGGCCTTTCCGGCCTTGATCACCTCGTGCAGGGAGGCGCCGGAGTGCTTGAGCCGGTTCTTGACCTCGGCGCGCTCCCGGCGAGCCTCGGCGGCCTTGGCGAGCGCGGCGGTGCGCTGTTCAGGGGTAAGGGGCGGAAGAGCCACGCCGTTCACCTCAGGGTGTGGAAGGAAGGGATTGAGCTATGACTGGTTTGGATCCCAGGACACCGTCCGCAAGGGGAACCACAGGGCCCTTGACCTGCGGGAGCTACGGGTTTCGCGGCTCGCCGATGACCTATCGCCGGACACTACCCGGATTGCGGCGCCGCGTCAGGAAAAGAACACGAAAAGTCCTGGTCAGCCAAGGCCGACCAGGACTTTCCAGGGCAAAATGACCGTGATTGCGAAACTTTGACACCGCCAATGTGACGGCGCTCACGTCAAGTCCGGAGGGCTCCGAGGACCCTCACCGGGCTGCGCACACTGCGCAGGGTCATCGCCCGGCTACCCGCTCGCGCCCGCGATCGCCGCTACTTCACCGCTACTTCACCGCGTCCGCGTACTCGCCGGCGAACCGTTCGGCCGCCGAGCGCAGGGCCGCCACCGACGGACCGTGCTTGAGCACGTCCCGGCTGACGCTCGGCACCACGTTGATCACCGCGGCGCCGAACACCCGCGGCAGGTCGGCCATCGTCGCGCCCTGGGCGCCGATCCCGGGGGCCAGCAGCGGACCGTTGATGGCCAGTTCCACCCCCGCGTCGGCGAGCGTCGCACCGACGACCGCGCCGAAGGAGCCCAGCGGCTCGGCATCGGCGTTCTCCGCCGCCAGCTGCCGCAGCACCGAGGCCGCGACCGACTCGCCGTCCGGGCCGACCGCGCGCTGCACCTCGTGGCCCTCCGGGTTGGAGGTGAGCGCCAGCGCGAACACGCCGCAGCCCTGCGCGCGGGCCAGGTCGAGGGCCGGGCGCAGCGAGCCGAAGCCCAGGTACGGGCTGACCGTGACGGCGTCCGAGAAGAGCGGGCTGCCGGGCGACAGGAAGGCCTCCGCGTAGGCGGCCATGGTGGAGCCGATGTCGCCGCGCTTGGCGTCCATCAGGACCAGCGCACCGGCCGCCCTGGCCTCCTCGACGGACTTCTCCAGCACCGCGACGCCCCTGCTGCCGAAGCGCTCGAAGAAGGCGGCCTGCGGCTTGAGCACGGCCACCCGGTCGGCCAGCGCCTCGACGACGGTGCGGCTGAAGGTCTCCAGCCCGGCGAGGTCGTCGCCGAGCCCCCAGGCGGCGAGCAGGGAGGCGTGCGGGTCGATGCCGACGCAGAGCTGGCCGCGGGTGTCGAGGGCCTGGCGCAGCCGGGCGCCGAACGGGGCGAGGGTCATGTCGTCCTTCCGGAAGGTCGTACGGAGGTCGTACCGAGGTCGTGCAGAGGCCCTGCGCGGGCCGTACGGGGGTCGTGCGGGGCCCCGAGGCCGTACGGAGGTTCAGGAGGCGGCCCCGGTGCCGTCGACGGCGCTGCCGACGGCCGCGGCCAGGTCGCGGAAGCCCGCCGCCCGGATCCGGGCGGAGAGGCCCCGGTGGATCCGGCGGCACCAGAACGGGCCCTCGTAGATGAAGGCGCTGTAGCCCTGGACGAGGTCCGCGCCGTGGACGATCCGCTGCCAGGCGTCCTCGGCGGTCTCGACGCCGCCGACCGAGACCAGCGTCAGCCGGCCCCCGGTCCGGGCGCGCAGGCGCTGGAGCACCTCCAGGGCGCGGGCCTTGAGCGGGGCGCCGGAGAGGCCGCCCATGCCGATCTCCTCGACCCGGGCGGCGTCGGCGCGCAGGCCCTCGCGGCCGATCGTGGTGTTGGTGGCGATGATGCCGTCCAGGCCCAGTTCCAGGGCGAGGTCGGCGACCGCGTCGACGTCCTCGTCGGCCAGGTCGGGGGCGATCTTGACCAGCAGCGGGACGTGGTGCGCGGTGGCGCGGTCGGCGGCCTCGCGGACGGCGGCGAGCAGCGGGCGCAGGTGGTCCACGGCCTGGAGGTTGCGCAGCCCGGGGGTGTTCGGCGAACTGACGTTGACCACCAGGTAGTCGGCGTACTTGGCCAGCTGCTCGGTGGACTTGACGTAGTCGGCGACGGCGTCGGCCTCCTCGACCACCTTGGTCTTGCCGATGTTGACGCCGATCACCGGGGTGGAGCTGGTGTGCGGGCGGGCGGCGAGGCGCGCGGCGACCCGGGCCGAGCCCTGGTTGTTGAAGCCCATCCGGTTGATCAGCGCGCGGTCCTCGACCAGGCGGAACAGCCGGGGCGTCGGGTTGCCCGGCTGGGGCTCGCCGGTGATGGTGCCGATCTCGACGTAGTCGAAGCCGAGCATCGCCAGGCCGTCGATGCCGACGCCGTTCTTGTCGAAGCCGGCCGCCAGGCCGAACGGGCCCGGCAGGTCGAGGCCGAGGGCGGTGGTGTGCAGCGCCCGGTCGCGCGGGGCGAGCACCAGCCGCACGAGCGTACGCAGGCCGGGCACCGAGGAGGCGAGCCGGATCCAGAAGAAGGCGAGGTGGTGGGCCTTCTCGGGGTCCATCTTCTTGAAGACGAGGTCGAACAGCAGCTTGTACAAAAACCCAACTCCCGGATCAGGGCCCGGATCTGAGCGTGAGCACCCGGATCAGGGCATGGAAGTGGGGGGCACCCGTCTGGCCTCGGTGCCCCCCACTGCGGTGGTGCTACTTGCGGCCGGCGTTGATCAGCGCGGCGTGCTCCTGGAGCGACATCACCCCGACCTCGTCGCGCAGCAGCGCGTCCATGCCCTGGACGGCCGCGCCCATCGCCTGGACCGTGGTCAGGCAGGGCACGCCGCGGGACACGGCGGCGGTGCGGATCTCGTAGCCGTCGAGGCGCCCGCCGGTGCCGTACGGCGTGTTGATGATGAGGTCGACCTCACCGTCGTGGATCAGCTGGACGATGGTCCGCTCGCCGTTCGGGCCCTCGCCCTCGCTGTGCTTGCGCACCAGCGTGGACGGGATGCCGCCGCGGTGCAGCACCTCGGCGGTGCCGGCGGTGGCGAGCACCTCGAAGCCGAGGCCGACCAGCGCGCGGGCCGGGAAGACCAGGTTGCGCTTGTCCCGGTTGGCGACCGAGACGAAGACCTTGCCCTTGGTCGGCAGCGCGCCGTAGGCGCCGGCCTGGGCCTTGGCGTACGCGGTGCCGAAGACCTTGTCGATGCCCATGACCTCGCCGGTCGAGCGCATCTCCGGGCCGAGCACGGTGTCCACGCCGCGGCCGTGGATGTCGCGGAAGCGGCTCCACGGCATCACGGCCTCCTTGACCGCGATCGGCGCGTCGGCCGGCAGCGTGCCGCCGTCGCCCTCGGCCGGGAGCATGCCCTCGGCGCGCAGTTCGGCGATGGTGGCGCCGAGCGAGATCCGGGCGGCGGCCTTGGCCAGCGGCACGGCGGTCGCCTTGGAGGTGAACGGCACGGTGCGGGAGGCGCGCGGGTTGGCCTCCAGCACGTACAGGATGTCCCCGGCCAGCGCGAACTGGATGTTGATCAGGCCGCGGACGCCGACGCCGCGCGCGATGGCCTCGGTGGAGGTGCGCAGGCGCTTGATGTCGAAGCCGCCGAGGGTGATCGGGGGCAGCGCGCAGGCGGAGTCGCCGGAGTGGATGCCGGCCTCCTCGATGTGCTCCATGACGCCGCCGAGGTAGAGCTCGGTGCCGTCGTACAGCGCGTCGACGTCGATCTCCACCGCGTCGTCGAGGAAGCGGTCGATGAGCACCGGGTGCTCGGAGATCAGGCCTGCGTGGCGCTCCAGGTAGGAGGCGAGCGAGGCCTCGTCGTAGACGATCTCCATGCCGCGGCCGCCGAGCACGTACGACGGGCGGGCGAGCACCGGGTAGCCGATCTCGTCGGCGATCGCCTTGGCCTCGGCGAAGGAGAAGGCGGTGCCGTGCTTGGGGGCGGGCAGGCCGGCGTCGCGCAGCACGCGGCCGAAGGCGCCGCGCTCCTCGGCGAGGTCGATCGCCTCGGGCTGGGTGCCGACGATCGGCACGCCGTTGTCCTTGAGCGCCTGGGCCAGGCCGAGCGGGGTCTGGCCGCCGAGCTGGACGATCACGCCGGCCAGCGGGCCGGCCTGCTGCTCGGCGTGGACGATCTCCAGCACGTCCTCCAGGGTGAGCGGCTCGAAGTAGAGCCGGTCGGAGGTGTCGTAGTCGGTGGAGACGGTCTCCGGGTTGCAGTTGACCATCACGGTCTCGTACCCGGCGTCGGCCAGCGCGAAGGAGGCGTGCACGCAGGAGTAGTCGAACTCGATGCCCTGGCCGATGCGGTTCGGGCCGGAGCCGAGGATGATCACGGCCGGCTTGGTGCGCGGGGCGACCTCGTTCTCCTCGTCGTAGGACGAGTAGAAGTACGGGGTCTTGGCGGCGAACTCGGCGGCGCAGGTGTCGACGGTCTTGAACACCGGGCGGATGCCGAGCGCGTGCCGGACCTCGCGGACGACGTCCGGCTTCAGGCCGCGGATCTCGCCGATCTGCTGGTCGGAGAAGCCGTGCCGCTTGGCGTGCCGCAGCAGCTCGGGGGTGAGCTCGGCGGCCTCGGTCAGCTCGGCGGCGATCTCGTCGATCAGGAAGAGCTGGTCGACGAACCACGGGTCGATCTTGGTGGCCTCGAACACCTCCTCCGGGGTGGCGCCGGCCCGGACGGCCTGCATCACGGTGTTGATCCGGCCGTCGGTCGGCACGACCGCCTTGGCCAGCAGCTCGGCCTTGTCGCCGACCGGGCCGGTCCAGGAGAACTGGGAGCCCTTCTTCTCCAGCGAGCGCAGCGCCTTCTGCAGCGCCTCGGGGAAGTTGCGGCCCATGGCCATGGCCTCGCCGACCGACTTCATGGTGGTGGTCAGCGTGGCGTCGGCGCTCGGGAACTTCTCGAACGCGAACCGCGGGACCTTCACCACGACGTAGTCGAGGGTCGGCTCGAAGGAGGCCGGGGTCTGCTCGGTGATGTCGTTGGGGATCTCGTCGAGCGTGTAGCCGACGGCCAGCTTGGCGGCGATCTTGGCGATCGGGAAGCCGGTCGCCTTCGAGGCCAGCGCGGACGAGCGCGACACGCGCGGGTTCATCTCGATGACGATGACCCGGCCGTCGTCGGGGTTGACGGCGAACTGGATGTTGCAGCCGCCGGTGTCGACGCCGACCTCGCGGATCACGGCGATGCCGATGTCGCGCAGGATCTGGTACTCGCGGTCGGTGAGGGTCATCGCCGGGGCGACGGTGATCGAGTCACCGGTGTGCACGCCCATCGGGTCGAAGTTCTCGATGGAGCAGACGACCACGACGTTGTCGTTCTTGTCGCGCATCAGCTCCAGCTCGTACTCCTTCCAGCCGAGGATGGACTCCTCCAGGAGCACCTCGGTGGTCGGCGAGAGGGCCAGGCCCTGGCCGGCGATGCGGCGCAGGTCCTCCTCGTCGTGGGCGAAGCCGGAGCCGGCGCCGCCCATGGTGAAGGAGGGGCGCACGACGACGGGGTAGCCGCCGAGCGTGTCGACGCCGGCCAGCACGTCGTCCATCGAGTGGCAGATGACCGAGCGGGCGGACTCGCCGTGGCCGATCTTGGCGTTGACGGCCTCGACGACGCCCTTGAACAGCTGGCGGTCCTCGCCCTTGTTGATCGCCACCACGTCGGCGCCGATCAGTTCGACGCCGTACTTCTCCAGCGTGCCGGCCGAGTGCAGGGAGATCGCGGTGTTGAGCGCGGTCTGCCCGCCGAGGGTCGGCAGCAGCGCGTCGGGGCGCTCCTTGGCGATGATCCGCTCGACGAACTCCGGGGTGATCGGCTCGACGTAGGTGGCGTCGGCGATCTCCGGGTCGGTCATGATCGTGGCCGGGTTGGAGTTGACCAGCACGACCCGCAGGCCTTCGGCCTTGAGGACGCGGCAGGCCTGCGTGCCCGAGTAGTCGAACTCGGCGGCCTGGCCGATCACGATCGGGCCGGACCCGATCACCAGGACGGACTTGATGTCAGTGCGCTTAGGCACGCTGGCCCTCCATGAGCTTCGCGCTGTGCTTGTCGTCGCCTCGCATGAGCTCGACGAACCGGTCGAAGAGGTAGGCCGCGTCGTGCGGGCCGGCCGCCGCTTCGGGGTGGTACTGCACGCTGAAGGCGGGGACGTCGAGCGCCTGGAGGCCCTCGACCACGTCGTCGTTGAGGCAGACGTGGGAGACCTCGACCCGGCCGAAGGGGGTGTCGCTCACCCGGTCCAGCGGTGCGTCCACGGCGAAGCCGTGGTTGTGCGCGGTCACCTCGACCTTGCCGGTGGTGCGGTCCTGCACCGGCTGGTTGATGCCGCGGTGGCCGTACTTGAGCTTGTAAGTGCCGAAGCCCAGCGCGCGGCCGAGGATCTGGTTGCCGAAGCAGATCCCGAAGAACGGGGTCCCGCGCTCCAGCACGCCCTGCGCGACGGCGACCTGGTGGTCGGCGGTGGCCGGGTCGCCCGGGCCATTGGAGAAGAACACGCCGTCCGGCTGGACCGCGTAGAGGTCCTCCAGGGTGGAGTTGGCCGGCAGCACGTGCACCTCGATGCCGCGCTCGGCCATCCGGTGCGGGGTCATCCCCTTGATGCCGAGGTCCAGCGCGGCCACGGTGAACTCCGCAGTGCCGATGGGCAGGGCTTCGCCGCCGGGACCGATCGCGGGCACGACGTACGCCTCGGTGGTGGCCACCTCGGCGCACAGGTCGGCGCCCTTCATCTCGGGCGACCGCTGCACCCGGGCGAGCAGTTCGGCCTGGTCGGCCAGCGCCCCGCCGGAGAAGATGCCGCAGCGCATCGCGCCGCGCTCGCGCAGGTGCCGGGTGAGCGCCCGGGTGTCGATGCCGCTGATGCCGACGACGCCCTGGCGGACGAGCTCCTCGTCCAGCGAGCGGGTGGCGCGCCAGTTGGACGCCACCCGGGCGGGGTCGCGCACGACGTACCCGGCGACCCAGATCCGCTCGGACTCGTCGTCCTCGTCGTTCCAGCCGGTGTTGCCGATCTGCGGGGCGGTCATCACGACCACCTGGCGGTGGTACGACGGGTCGGTGAGGGTCTCCTGGTAGCCGGACATGCCGGTGTTGAAGACGGCCTCGCCGAAGGTCTCGCCGGTCGCGCCGTAGGCCTCGCCGCGGAAGGTCCGGCCGTCCTCCAGGACGAGCACGGCGGGGGTGCGCTCCCGCCGTCGGCGCTGCGTGGTGGGGGCAGGTGCGGTCATTGAGCGGCCTCTTCCGTCTTCGTCTTCGTACGTGTTGCGAGTTGGGCGATCGCCTCGACCCAGGCGGCGTGCTCGTCGGGGTGGTCGGCCCGGAAGCCCGAGTCCAGCTCGGTGCCCTCGTGCGTCCAGGTGACGACGAGCAGCCCGGCCGGGACGACCTTGCCGGCGATCCCGGAGTCCGTGCGGGCACCGGTCAGGTGCCCGGCCGGGATCCAGAGGTCGACGTCACCGGGGCGCCGCACCAGCAGGCCGTCCTCGCCGAGGGTGAGGTCGGCGCGGCTGCGGGTGCCCAGGCCGTGCGCGACGACCCGGTCGAGCCAGTTCCCTGCGGTGGTGGTGCCGTGGTACCGCCCGCTGGTCTCCAGGATGGTCCGCCCGGCGCCGGCCGGCACGGCGGGCAGCGGCGGGATGCCGGACTGGAGGGTGCGCCGCCAGTTCCAGCCCTGCCGCATCAGCCAGTAGACGAGCCCGATGACGATCAGCAGGCCGACGGCCCAGCCGATGTACCCGGGCCAGTTGGTGACCTTGGCCTGCTCCTGGGCGAGCGCGGCCGGGCCGGTCACGCCGCCCCGCCCTGCTCGGCCAGCTCGCCGGCCAGCACGGTGGCGCGCCCGCGCAGGAAGGTGGCGTGCACCCGTCCGGGCAGGTCAAGGCCCTTGTAGGGGGTGTTGCGGCTGCGGGTGGCGAAGCTGTCCGGGTTCACGGCACCACGGTACGCGGGATCGAACAGCACCAGGTTGGCCGGCTCACCGACCGAGACGGGGCGGCCCTGTCCGGCGAGACGGCCGATCCGGGCCGGGCGGTGCGACATGCGGTCGGCGACGCCCTCCCAGTTCAGCAGGCCGGTGTCCACCATGGTCTGCTGCACGACCGACAGCGCGGTCTCCAGGCCGACCATGCCCATCGCGGCGACGGCCCACTCGCAGTCCTTGTCCTCGGCCGGGTGCGGCGCGTGGTCGGTGGCGACGGCGTCGATGGTGCCGTCCGCGAGCGCCTTGCGCAGCGCCTGGACGTCCTCGGCGGTGCGCAGCGGCGGGTTGACCTTGTAGACCGGGTCGTAGGAGCGGGCCAGCTCGTCGGTGAGCAGCAGGTGGTGCGGGGTGACCTCGGCGGTGACGTCCCAGCCCTTGGCCTTGGCCCAGCGGATGATCTCGACCGAGCCGGCGGTGGAGACGTGGCAGACGTGCAGCCGGGAGCCGACGTGCGCGGCGAGCAGCACGTCCCGCGCGATGATCGACTCCTCGGCGACGGCCGGCCAGCCGCCGAGCCCGAGCTCGCCGGAGACCTGGCCCTCGTTCATCTGGGCGCCCTCGGTGAGCCGCGGCTCCTGGGCGTGCTGGGCGACGACGCCGTCGAAGGCCTTGACGTACTCCAGGGCGCGGCGCATCAGCACCGCGTCGTCCACGCACTTGCCGTCGTCGGAGAAGACCCGCACGTTCGCGGCGGACTCGTGCATCGCGCCCAGCTCGGCGAGCTTCTTGCCCTCCAGGCCGATGGTGACGGCGCCGACCGGCTGCACGTCGCAGTAGCCGGCCTCCTGGCCGAGCCGCCAGACCTGCTCGACCACGCCGGCGGTGTCGGCCACCGGGGTGGTGTTGGCCATCGCGTGCACGGCGGTGAAGCCGCCCATCGCGGCGGCCTGGGTGCCGGTGAGCACGGTCTCGGCGTCCTCGCGGCCGGGCTCGCGCAGGTGGGTGTGCAGGTCGACGAGACCGGGCAGCACGATCAGGCCGCCGGCGTCGATCTCGATGTCCGCCTCGACCGCCAGGTCGGTGCCGATCGCCTTGATCACGCCGTCGGCGAGGTGGAGGTCCTGCGGGGCACCGCCGAGGATCTGGGCGTTGCGGATCAGGTAGGTGGTCACTGAGCGGTCTCCACGGAGTCGGTGCGGGCGTCGTTGAGGGTGGCTCCCCCGAGCAGCAGGTACAGGACGGCCATCCGGACCGACACGCCGTTGGCGACCTGCTCGACCACGGTGCAGCGCGGCGAGTCGGCGACCTCGGCGGTGATCTCCATGCCGCGCACCATCGGGCCGGGGTGCATCACGATGGCGTGCTCGGGCAGCTGGGACATCCGGGTGCCGTCCAGGCCGTAGCGGCGGCTGTACTCGCGCTCGGTCGGGAAGAACGCGGCGTTCATCCGCTCGCGCTGCACCCGCAGCATCATCAGCGCGTCCGTCTTGGGGAGCACGCGGTCCAGGTCGTAGCTGACCTCGCAGGGCCAGTTCTCGATGCCGATCGGCAGCAGCGTCGGCGGGGCGACGAAGGTGACCTGGGCACCGAGGGTGGTCAGCAGGTGGACGTTGGAGCGGGCGACCCGGCTGTGCAGGATGTCGCCGACGATGGTCACCCGGCGCCCGGCGAGGTCGTGGCCCAGACCGGCGTTGAGGTGGCGGCGCATGGTGAAGGCGTCGAGCAGCGCCTGGGTGGGGTGCTCGTGGGTGCCGTCACCGGCGTTGATCACGCTGCCGTGCAGCCAGTCGGACTGGGCGAGGCGGGCCGGCGCGCCCGAGGCGTGGTGCCGGATGACGACCGCGTCGGCACCCATCGCCTGCAGGGTGAGCGCGGTGTCCTTGAGGCTCTCGCCCTTGGAGACCGAGGAGCCCTTGGCGGAGAAGTTGATGACGTCGGCGGACAGCCGCTTCTCGGCGACCTCGAAGGAGGTCTTGGTACGGGTCGAGTCCTCGAAGAAGAGGTTGACGACGGTCCGACCGCGCAGCGTGGGCAGCTTCTTGACGGCCCGTCCGGAGAGCTGGGCGAGCTCCTCGGCGGTGTCCAGGATCAGCAGCGCGTCGTCGCGGGTGAGATCGGCGGCGGAGACGAGGTGGCGCTTCACGCGGGCTACTCCGGGAGGTGCGGTTCGGACGGCTGGGAGGCCGGGGCCTGTGAGCTCTGCTCATGGCGCGCAGGGCGCGCCGCGGCGGTGTAGCCGCGGTCGCCGACCAGCACGGCGTCCACGCCGTCGCTGTCGGACAGGCGCACCTGCACGGCCTCGCGCAGCGAGGTGGGGAGGTTCTTGCCCACGTAGTCGGCCCGGATCGGCAGCTCGCGGTGGCCGCGGTCGACCAGGACGGCGAGCTGGACGGCCCGCGGGCGGCCGATGTCGTTCAGCGCGTCGAGCGCGGCCCGGATGGTGCGGCCGGAGAAGAGCACGTCGTCGACCAGGATGACGAGCCTGCCGTCGATGCCGCCGGGCGGGATCTCGGTGTGCTCCAGGGCGCGGGCGGGCTTGAGCCGCAGATCGTCCCGGTACATGGTGATGTCCAGGGTGCCCAGCGGGATCTCGCGCCCGGTGATCTGGGCCAGCCTGCCCTGAAGGCGGCGGGCGAGGTGGACGCCCCTGGTGTGGATGCCGAGCAGCACGACGTCCTCGGCGCCCTTGGCGCGCTCGACGATCTCGTGCGCTATCCGGGTGACGACCCGGGCGATGTCCGTGCCGTCCAGCACCTGGTGCGGCGGCCGCGGCGTCGAATCTTGGTGTGTGGTCATGCCGAAGCGGACCTCCTTCCCCGCCTCACTGGACGGGCCTTAAAGGATGTCTGGGACTGCCCCCGCCGACCGGGCGCGGGCTTCGAACCATCCTATCAGCGGGCCGGGACGCAACCGGACGCCCACCATTCCGCTTCGCCGGGTTAACGCTCCGGACGCGCCGCCGATGCGGGCCATTCGCACGACTGCCCCATTCGGCTTGACGCAGCTACCTTACTCTACGTAACCTCACAGTGAGTTACGAGAGGGACGTCGAACCCACCGGTAACGGCGTCGGCAATCACCCGTGACCCACCACTGAACGCGAAGCAATCTCGTCCGGGGAGATCAATGTCCAGCGACTACGCGAAGCAACTCGGAGGCAAGCTCCGAGCGATCCGCACTCAGCAGGGTCTCTCCCTGCACGGTGTCGAGGAGAAGTCCCAGGGGCGCTGGAAGGCAGTCGTCGTCGGCTCGTACGAGCGCGGCGACCGTGCGGTCACCGTGCAGCGGCTGGCCGAGCTGGCCGAGTTCTACGGCGTCCCGGTGCAGGAGCTGCTGCCCGGCGGCACCCCCGGTGGCGCGGCCGAGCCGCCGCCGCGCCTGGTGCTCGACCTGGAGAGACTGACCCAGGTCCCGTCCGAGAAGGCCGGCCCGCTGCAGCGCTACGCGGCGACGATCCAGAGCCAGCGCGGCGACTACAACGGCAAGGTGCTGTCGATCCGCCAGGACGACCTGCGCACCCTGGCGGTCATCTACGACCAGTCGCCGTCGATCCTCACCGAGCAGCTGATCTCCTGGGGCGTGCTGAACCCCGACGCGCGCCGTGCGGTGCGCGAGGAGGAGGCGAGCTGACGCTCGCCGCACCGGCTCCCGTCGGCCCGGTCCGCGGTCCGGGCCACGCCCGGGGCCGTGCAGAAACGTCACGGCGCGGCACCCCGCATCCCGGGGGCCGCGCCGTCGCGCGTCCACGACCGGCTCAGCAGACCGTCCCCAGGCTGTAGCCGGGCTGCGCCGCCACGCCGTCCAGCCGCACCGGCCGGGCCGCCGGCGCCCAGTCCTGCCCGCCGCTCGACCAGGCCCAGGAGGCCGGCAGGAAGGGCTCGTCGGCGGCTCCGCCGCGGGCCCCGCGGGCCGCCGCCGAGCCCTGCGAGCCGTGCAGCACCGCCACCCCCGGCAGCTCCAGCGCCAGCCCGGCGCACAGCACCGCGCAGACCAGGTCCAGGTCCTCGTCGTTGATCCGGACCACGCCGTCCTCCCACTGCAGCACCCGGGCCGCAGCGGTCAGCCGCCCGCCCGGTGCGTCCACCCGCAGCCGCAGCTCGTACACCCCGGCGCCCGCGCCGACCAGCATCCGGCGGAACACCTCGGCGCCGCGCTGGCGGGCGGCGCGCACCCAGCGGGCGTGCTCCTCGTCGACCTCGCCCGCTCCCCCGGACAGGCCGCCGTCCAGCAGCAGGTCGGCGTGGCAGAGCGTCAGCCCGTTCTCCCGGGCCCGGACCAGCCGCGGCACGAAGTCCCCGGCCAGTTCCTCGCCCTGATAGGCCAGCAGCTGGGTCTGCAACGGCGGGTTGACCAGGTAGCGGTCGCGGGCGACCGGCTCGGCCGGGTCCAACCCGTGCAGCACGCAGAACTCCGCGAAGTCCTGCGGGTGGAACATCCGGGCCCGCACGGTGTCGAAGCGCTCCAGGGCGTCGGCCAGCAGCTCGGCGGTCTCGGCCAGGTAGTGCTCGTGGTCGGCGGCGTTCGACAGCCCCCAGGCGCGGGCCCGGGCGAAGTCGGCCGCGTTGGTCAGGACCCCGATGACGAACGCCTGCTCGGCCCCCTCGGCCCGCCGCCGCCGGTGCGGCGCCCGCGCCGCGGGCCGCGGGCCGCGGGTGGTGCAGTCGGAGTTGCGGCGGGCACGGCCGTTGCGGCTCATGCGCCCACCTCGCTGCGCTCGGCGGGGGCATGCGCCCATGCGCGCCTTTCAACGGTTCGCTCGCTGCGCTCGCTCACGGGTGGCTCCTGGCATCGACGGGTGACCGTCGGCGGGTGACGGTCAGCGGCCGGCTCGCCGCTGACCGTCTATCTCCCCACCCCCGCGCGCCGCACACGTACGGCGTGTCACAGGAATGTAACCGACGGTAAGACGATGTGATTCACGCCTTTCGCGGCACCCGGGCCAGCTGGCGGGACTGTGCGACCAGGCGGCCGGACTCGTCCCAGACCTCGGCGTCCTCCTCGAAGTACCCGCCGGCCAGGTTGCGGGTGGCGTGGGTGACCCGCAGCCAGCCCGGGACCGGCCTGGCCCGCAGGTGGACGGTCAGTTCGACGGTCGGGGCCCAGCCGGGCATGCCCAGGTCGAAGGTCACCGGCGGCAGCGCGTCGGCGACCAGCAGGAGCAGCAGCGGGTCGGGCTCGCGGCCGTCGGCGAGCCGGAACCAGCCCTGGATCCGCCCGTTGCCGGACGGCTGCCCGAGCGCCCAGCCGATGGTGGCCGGGTCCAGCCGCAGGTCGAAGCGCTCCAGCAGCTCGGCTTGGGCGACCAGCTCCCTGGGCGCGTGCTCGACGCCGATGCACTGGTCCGGCGGCGGCAGCTGCGGCGGCAGGGCGCTGGTGCGCACCTCACCGTCGGCGGTGGCGAGGTCGCCGTGGCTGGCGATCACCCGCAGCCGCTCCACGCCGTCCTGGCTGAGCGAGGCGGTGCCGGTGGAGAGCCCGCGGCCGGTGCGCAGCACCTCGGTGCGGACGGTGGCCGGGCCGGGCGTGGAGGCGGACAGGTAGTAACCACTGATCGACACCGGGTCGGGGTGGTCGCCGTGCTCCAGCGACAGCGCGTGTCCGGCGACGGCGAGCAGCAGCCCGCCGTTGACCCCGCCGCCGATCTGCCAGCCGGCGCCGAGTTCGGCCTCGTAGCGGCCGGGCTCGTCAGGGTGCCGGGTCAGGGCGATGCCCTGGTCGAACTCGCTGCGGGTCGCGGTGGTCATGGGGGGTGGCCTGCCCTTCACTGCGGGTCTCCGAACGCCAAGTTACTGGCGAGTAGGGCACCACCTTACGCCGCCCGGGTGAAACGCGCGACGGCCGCCGGACCCGGAATCCGGGTCCGGCGGCCGTTCTGCGGTTGCCACCACCGCCGGCGGTCGGGACCTACCGGCGGATGCTCGGCTTCAGCTCCAGGAAGCGGGCGAGCAGGCCGTTGACGAAGGCCGGGGAGTCGTCCGTGGAGAACTCCTTGGCGATCTCCACGGCCTCGTCCAGGACGACCGCGTCCGGGACGCCGTCCTCCCAGATCAGCTCGTACGCGCCGAGCCGCAGGACGTTGCGGTCCACGATCGGCATCCGGTCGAGGGTCCAGCCCACCGCGTACTGCGAGATCAGGTCGTCGATCCGGCGAGCGTGCTGGACGTACCCCTCGATCAGCTCCATGGTGTACTCGCCGACCTGCGGGGTGCCCTCGTCGGGCTTCGGCTCACGGGCGCGGGCCACCCAGTCGGCGAGGACCCGCTGCGGGTCGACCCCGCGGTGGTCGGCCTCGAAGAGGATCTGGAAGGCCCTGGTACGGGCCTTGCTACGTGCGGCCGACACGGACTTACTTCACCCGGCCGAGGTAGCTGCCGTCGCGGGTGTCGACCTTGATCTTCTCGCCGGTGACGATGAACAGCGGCACGGCGATCTCGGCGCCGGTCTCCAGCGTGGCCGGCTTGGAGCCACCGGTGGAGCGGTCGCCCTGGACGCCGGGCTCGGTGTGGGAGATCAGCAGCTCGACGGAGGCCGGCAGCTCGATGTACAGCGGGGCGCCCTCGTACATGGCGACCAGGGCGTCGAAGCCCTCCAGCAGGTACTTGGAGGCGTCGCCGACGACGGCGGGCTCGATCGTGACCTGGTCGTAGGTGTCCGTGTCCATGAACACGAAGTTCTCGCCGTCCTTGTACGAGAACTGCATGCCGCGCTTGTCGACGCTGGCGGTCTCGACCTTGGTGCCGGCGTTGAAGGTCTTGTCGACGACCTTGCCGGTCAGGACCTCCTTGAGCTTCGTGCGCACGAAGGCCGGGCCCTTGCCGGGCTTGACGTGCTGGAACTCGACGACGGACCAGAGCTTGCCGCCCTCCAGCTTGAGGACCATGCCGTTCTTGAGATCGTTCGTGGAAGCCACGGGCGCACTTACTCCTGGATATAGCTGTCAAGGAACCAAGGTTTGCGTCCTGCCGCCGACGGCCGACGGGCGGCCGCGGTCACAGGGCGAGGAGCTCCTTGGTGGTGATGGTGAGCAGCTCGGGCCCGCCCTCCTCTGGGGGGCGCACCACGAGCGTGTCCTCGATCCGGACACCGCCCTTGCCCGGGAGGTGGACTCCTGGGCCGACGGTGACCGGCACGCGGCTGTCCAGTTTACCCATGTCCGACGGACCGAGGCGCGGCGCCTCCCGGATCTCCAGTCCGATGCCGTGGCCCACCGGGTGCGGGGACGCCTCGGCGTGGCCGGCCGCCTCCAGGATCTGCCGCGCGGCCCGGTCGGGCACGTACTGCTCCACACCCGGCCCGAGCGCCTCCCGGGCGGCCCGCTGGGCCCGGAACACCAGCCGGTGCAGCTCCACCTGCCAGGGCGCGGGGGCGGCGCCGATCACGAAGGTCCGGGCGGTGGAGACGCCGTAGCCCCGGTACTGGGCGCCCATCACCACGGTGAGGAAGTCGCCCTCCTCCACCCGGCGGTCGGTCGGCTGGTGGGCGGGCTGGCCGGAGTGGCTGCCGGTGCCGACGGACACCGGGTAGGCCGCCCGGTCCGCGCCGTGGTCGATCATCCGGCGCTCCAGCTCCATCGCCAGGTGCCGCTCGGTGCGGCCGACCAGGATCGACTCCAGCAGTTCGCCGAGCGCCTGGTCGGCGATCTCGGCGGCGATCCGCAGGTCGGCGATCTCGTGCTCGTCCTTGACCACCCGCAGCCGCTCGACCACCTGCCCCAGGTCGGCCAGCCGGGCCCCCTCCGCCAGGCTCGCCACCGCCCGGTGCCGGCTGACGGTCAGGTCGTGCTCCTCCACCGCCAGGTCCGCCACGCCCAGTCGCGCGGCGGCACCGGCCGCCGCCAGGGCGGTGTCCACCCCGGCCGACACCGGCACCGGCACCTGGGTGACGTCCGCCGCGATCAGGTGCTCCCCGGTGTCGTCCGCCGGCAGATCGTCCGGCAGCGCCAGCAGCACCCGCTCCCGGGTCAGCAGCAGCGTCGCCCCGCAGGGCGCGCAGCCCGTCAGATACCGCACGTTCGCCGCCCGGGTGATCAGCGCCGCATCGGCCCCGGCCGCACTGCAGTGCTCCCTCACCCGCTCCCGCCGACCCGCGTACGCATCAGACATGCGTCGAGCCTACGAACCCCCACCGCGATCCGCCCGCCGAGCACCACCGACAGGGCGCGCCCCCACCCCCGCACGCCCCCCTGCGATCGCTACGCCCCCTCCGGTTCGATCAGGCCGCGGCGGTAGGCGGGGACCAGGTTCCGGGGGACGAGCAGCTCACGGCCGTTCAGGGTGATCGGGACGAGCTTCGGGGCCTCGCCCTTCCACTGGGCACGGCGGTGCCGCGTGTTGCTGCGGGACAGCTTGCGCTTGGGGACGGCCATCAGGGGCTCCTTATCGGGTGGTGCCGGAGGCGTACGGGAGGAGGGCCGTCTCGCGGGCGTTCTTGACGGCCCGGGCCACGGCACGCTGCTGCTGGACGGTGAGCCGGGTGACGCGGCGGCTCCGGATCTTGCCGCGGTCGGAGACGAAGCGCCGCAGCAGGTCGGTGTCCTTGTAGTCGATGTACTCGATGCCGGTCGCGAGCAGCGGGTTGGGTCGGGCCTTGGGCGGATTCAGTCGATTACGCACAGTGACGATCCTTCAGTGAACGGGGTCGAGCAGGTCCCGGAAGGCATCCGGGAGGGCCTTCCAGCCGGGTTCGCCGGCGGCGAGTTCGGCGTCGGTGAGCAGGCAGGAGTCGAGCAGCCCGGTGACGCCGTCGACGTCCAGGCCCTCCGCGGTGAAGCTGAGCTGCTGCACCCGGTCGCCGTGCAGGGGGTGCCAGTCGAGGGCGGCGGCGGCGCGGCGGGCGGGCGGGTAGAGGTCCCAGGCGGCGTCGGGCAGGGAGGTGAGCCAGGGCCCGCACTCCTCGACGGCGAGGTTGGCCCCGGCCGCGTCCCAGCCGAGCATCAGGTCGGGCCGGTTGGCCAGCCAGAAGCGGCCGCGGCTGCGCTGGGCGGCGGGGACGAGCAGTTCCAGCGCCCGGTGCAGCCGCTCGGGGTGCAGCGGTCGGCGGCGCTCCCAGACCAGTGTGGTGACGCCGGCCTCGTCGCCCTCCTGCGGGAGCAGCGCGATCGCCGGGTTGACCCGGTCGCGGGCGGCGGCGACGTCGAAGCCGCCGAGAGCGGCCCGGGTGAGCGCGCCGGTGCCGAGCCGGACGACCCGGGCGGTCGGGTGGAGCTGGCGGAGCAGCGCGAGCCCGGGCGCGTGCGCCGTCGTCCGCGGGACGGCGAGGGTGGTGGCGTACTCGACCTGGTGGGCGAGCGCCTCCGCGCGGGTCCGCCGGTCCTGGACGGCGGTGTGCTCGCCGTGGTCCACCAGGTCATCGGAGACGGAGAGTTCGCCGATCAGCCGGTCCGGGTCGACGGCGGTGACCACCCCCGCGAGTTCGACGGCGTCCGCCAGGTGGCGGCCGTCCGCCTCTCCCCCGGCGATCACCTCGACGGCCGGGTGCGGGTCGCTGCCGCCCCACAGTTCGACGATCGCGAGCCCGTACCGGCCTTCGTCGGCGATCCGCAGCAGTCGCGGCAGCAGGTCCTCGCGCAGGGCGCAGCAGGGGCAGTCGTTCACCAGCGGGACGTCGGCGGCGTCGAACCCGCCTCCCGCGTCGCGCAGTTCGCGGTGGACGACGCCCTGCGAGGCCTCCCGCAGGTCGTGGTGGAGGACCACCGCGTCCACCGCCGCCGCGGCCAACTCCCGGACGGCGGCGCGGCGTTCGTCGGAGTGCAGTCCGGCAACGACCACCACGGGCAGTTTGATCCCGTCCACGCCGCTCACCAGCTGGCCTTGCGGACGCCGGGCAGGTGGCCGGCGTGGGCGTGGACGCGGAGGTTGACCCGGGAGAGGCCGAAGGCGCGCAGATAGCCGCGGGGGCGGCCGTCGACGGCGTCCCGGTTGCGGATCCGGGTGGCGCTGGCGTCGCGGGGCTGGCGGGCGAGTTCGGCCTGGGCGGCGGCACGCTCGGCGGGGGCGGTGCCGGGGTGGGCGGTGATCCGCTTGAGCTCGGCGCGGCGCTCGGCGTACCGGGCCACGACGGCGCGGCGCCGCTCGTTCTTGGCGATCTTGCTCTGCTTGGCCATCAGACCTTCCCCCCTCGGGCGCGGATGCGGGCGACGGCGGCCTCGACGCCGATCGCGTCGATGGTGCGGATGCCCTTGGCACTGAGCGTGAGCCGGACGTACCGGCCCTCGCCGGGCAGCCAGTAGCGCTTGTGCTGGATGTTGGGGTCGAAGCGGCGGCGGGTGCGGCGGTGCGAGTGCGAGATCGCGTTGCCGAAGCCGGGCCGGCGGCCGGTGAGTTGGCAGTGGGCGGACATGGGTGCTCCCTGGTGTCCGGGAATGGGCGGGACGGAGCTCACGTTACACCAGATGAAAATGACTTCCATTTCGGTGTACGGTTTCGCCCCGGCCCCGAACACCCCGCCCACCCGGGAGGACACCCATGGCCCGCAGTGAACTGCGCCCCGTCGTCAAGCTCCGCTCCACCGCCGGCACCGGCCACACGTACGTGACCCGCAAGAACCGCCGCAACGACCCGGACCGGATGGTCCTGCGCAAGTACGACCCGGTCGCGCGCCGGCACGTCGACTTCCGCGAAGAGCGCTGAACCCCGCCCGCCCGACGACCGGCACCGACCCGCAGCGACGAAACGGCGCCTCCCCCCGGGATCCCGGGGGGAGGCGCCGTCGCTGCTCGCTGCCTTCGCTGATCGCAGCCGTCGCTACTCGGCGGCCGCCCAGCGCTTCTCCACCCGGGCCAGCTTCCAGTAGGCGATCGCCGCGGCCCAGACCACCACGAACAGCCCGGCGATCGCGTAGCCGACGTTGTCCAGCGAGATGCCCGCGATCCAGCCGGTGACCGGGTCGGTCAGGTCGAGCTTCTCGTGCAGCACGCCGACCAGTTCGATGGTGCCGATGACGAAGGCCACCGCGATCGACAGCCCGGTGATCGTCAGGTTGTAGTACACCTTCCGGACCGGGTTGGCGAAGGCCCACTGGTACGCGAAGTTCATGAACGTCCCGTCCAGCGTGTCGAACAGGCTCATCCCGGCCGCGAACAGCAGCGGCAGGCAGACGATCGCGTACCAGGGCAGCCCGGCCGCCGCGCCCGACCCGGCCATCACCATCAGGGTGACCTCGGTCGCGGTGTCGAAGCCCAGCCCCAGCACCATGCCCACCGGGAACATCTGCCCGGGCCGGGTGATCGACCGGGTCGCCCGGTTCAGCACCCGGGCCATGAAGCCCCGCGAGTCGAGGTGCTCCTCCAGCTGCGCCTCGTCGTACGACCCGGCCCGCATCGCCCGGAACACCTTGAGGATGCCGAGCAGCGCGGCCAGGTTGAGCGCGCCGATCAGGTAGAGGAACGCGCCGGAGGCCGTCGTGCCGACCATCCCGAGCCACTTGTGGGTGGTCGAGTCGTCGTCCATCAGCGTGCTGGCCAACTGCGCACCGCCCGCCACCAGGGCGGCCATCAGCACCACCATCGAGGAGTGCCCGAGGGCGAACCAGAAGCCGACCGAGACCGGGCGCTTGCCGTCCGCCATCAGCTTGCGGGTGGTGTTGTCGATCACCGCGATGTGGTCGGCGTCGAAGGCGTGCCGCATGCCGAGGGTGTACGCGGTGATCCCCAGGCCCACGCCGAAGACCTGGGTGCCGACCGCGTAGTTGTGGGGCGCGACCAGGAACACGAGCGTTCCGAAGGCCACCACGTGCATGGCCAGGATCACCCCCATCAGCCCGGCCGTGCGGATGGTGTCCTCGCGCTTCCAGCGGAACGTGGGCAGCACGGGCGGTGTCGCCGGCGCCTCGGCGGCGGCGGTTTCGGGCATGGTCATCTTCGGGTCACGCTCCAGCACCTCGTGGAAACACTTCGTGAGATGCCGTGGCCGGTCTCCTGGCTTACGGGGATCCCGTACCCGCCTTCCCAGGTGCGCGAGGCACCCAGTGGCGTCGTGGGTACGGACGTCTCTCCGTCGTCGACGATCACGACGGCCCGATCACAGTGGCGAGGGCCGCTCCGGACTGGGACCCCTGAGGATCCGTCACCGGTCTTCCCGAGCACCACGGCGGGGAACACCGTAGGGGCCAGGACCCACCCTTGCAAGGCTGCGCACCCGCGCAGGTGTCCAGGATCACAGGCCCCCTCCTGCAACAATGTGCGCATGCATCTCGTACCGGCCGACCGCGCGGGCCACCGCACCATCGACGGACACCGGGTCTGCGAGGCCATCGCCGCGATCGGCGACCCCGCGCATGTCCGCACCTGGGCCGAGCGGTTCTCCCTGCTCGCCGACCCCGGACGGCTCGCCCTCCTGCTCGCCCTCCACCGGGCCGGCCCGCTCGCCGTCACCGATCTCGCCGTCGCCACCGGCATGCGCGACCCCGCCGTGTCCCAGGCCCTGCGGCTGCTCCGCACCGCGGGCGTGGTCACCGGGGACAAGGACGGGCGCATCGTGCGCTACCGGCTCGTGGACGAGGCCCTGCGCCCCCTCCTCGACGCGTGCGCCGCCGCCGAACACCACGAGCCCAGCGCGGCAACCGGCTGACCGGCTCTCCCGGAGGACGGGCCCGGCCGGGTGTTCGTCGACGGCCGGAGGGCGTCAACCCCGTGGTGGCGGTGGGCGGTCGGCCGGTTGCCCGGCGAAGCGGCGAACCCGGTCAGGCCGCCTGGCAGGCGGGGCACCAGAACAGGTTGCGCGCGGCGTGCTGCTCGGTGCGGACGTCGGTGCCGCACACCAGGCAGGGCATCGCGGCCCGCCGGTAGACGTACACCTCGCCGCCGTGGTCGTCGACCCGCGGCGGGCGGCCCATCGCCTCGGGCGTGTGCTCGGGGCGGACGGTGTCGATCCGGCCCGCGCCGACGCCCTCGCGCATCAGGGCGGCCAGGTCGGCCCAGATCGCGTCCCATTCGCCCCGGGTGAGGTCGCGGCCGGCGCGGTGCGGGTCGATCCCGTGGCGGAACAGCACCTCGGCCCGGTAGACGTTGCCCACCCCCGCCAGCACCTTCTGGTCCATCAGCAGCGCGGCGACCGTCGTCCGGCTGGCCGATATCCGGCGCCAGGCGGCCTCCGGGTCGGCGTCGGCGCGCAGCGGGTCGGGGCCCAGCCGGGCGGCGACGGCGGCCTTCTCCGCGCCGGTGACCAGCGCGCAGGTGTTGGGGCCGCGCAGGTCGGCGTAGCCGTCGTCGTTGGCCAGCCGCAGCCGGACCAGGCCGACCGGCTCGGGCGCGGGGCCGGTGCCGAAGGTGAAGCCGCCGTAGAGGCCGAGGTGGACGTGCACCCAGGCGCCCTCCTCGAAGCCGAGGAACAGGTGCTTGCCGACGGCTTCGGCCCCGGTGAGCAGTTGCCCGTCGATCGCCTTGGCCTCGTCGGCGAACCGGCCCTGCGGGCTGGACACCTCGACCGGGCGGCCACCGAAGGCCTTCCGGTTCTCGGCGGCGAGGCGGTGGATGATGTGGCCTTCCGGCACGGGCGTCAGCTCCCCCGGGGTGGTTCGACAGGACCCGTCCATCATCGCAGCCGGCACCGACACCGCCGGATCCTCGCAGGTCAGCGCACCGGCGGACCAGCAGGTCAGCGGACCGGCAGGCCCATCAGCCGGGCCAGGATGACGCGGTCCAGCTCGGCGGCGGTGCCGGCGACGTCCAGGTACGAGTTGTCGATGATCGGCAGCCCGGAGTTGTACCAGCCGGCCATCCGGCCGTGGATCCGCGCCACCTCCTCGTCACCGAGCCGCCGGATCCCGCCGCGCCGGGCGTTGCGGCTCAGCACGGAGTCCAGGCTGGGCAGCAGCACGACCGGGATCATGCCGGGGCCGATGTGCCGCTTCCAGCCGCCGAGGCCGATGGCCGGGCGGTCCGGGAAGACGGCGTCGTCGACGATGCAGGAGATGCCGTTGGCGAGGTAGTTGCGGCAGGCGAAGCCGCAGGTGCGGCGGGCCAGCCGGTACTGCGCCTCGGAGGCGTTGTTCCAGCCGGACTGCGGGTTGGCGAAGCCGGACTGCACCCACTCGCGGACGTCGTCCAGGCTGATGTGCGCGGTCGGGGTGGGCCGGCGCTCGGCCCAGTACCGGGCGACGGTGGTCTTGCCCGCCCCGGCCGGGCCGATCAGCAGGACGGCGATCGGACCGGTGGGCGCGTGCCGCTGCGGCGGGTGGACGGGGAGTTGCACGGGCGTGCCGGAGGGCAGCACGAAGTGCCCGGTGGCCCCGACCAAAACCGGCGCGCTCGGCACGGGTGCGGCCGCGGCGGGCGCGGGCGGCACCGGAGCGGGCGCGGGCGCCGTCGGAGCGGGCGCGGGCGGCACCGGAGCGACCGGAGCCGGAACAGGCGGCGCAGTCGGCGTGGGAGCGGGAGCCGGAACAGGCGGCACCGGCGGCGGCACGGCGGCCCCCGACGGCTGCGGCCCCGGCGGAGCGACGGGACGCGGCGGGACCTGCCCACCCCCGGCGTACTGCGTCACGGTCACCTCCCGAGACCTCTCAGCGGGGACACTACACGGCGGCCCGGCGGCGGGCACAGTCCGCCGCCGGGCCGCTGACCAGGCGTCAGCGCGTGGTGAGTTGTTCGGCCAGGGCGCGCAGGGCCAGCTCGTACGAACCGAGCCCGAATCCGGCGATGGTGCCGGAGGCCACCGCGGCGATCACCGAGGTGTGCCGGAAGGCCTCCCGGGCGTACGGGTTGGAGATGTGCACCTCGATCAGCGGCGCGGTGCGCTGCGCGGCGGCGTCCCGCATCGCGTACGAGTAGTGCGTGAACGCGCCCGGGTTGATCACCACCGGCACCTTGCCGTCGGCCGCCTCGTGCAGCCACTCCACCATCTGCTGCTCGGAGTTGGTCTCGTGCACCTCGACCTCGAAGCCGAACTCCTTGCCGAGCGCGGTGCAGCGCTCGACCAGTCCGGCGTAGGAGGTGGCGCCGTAGACGTCCGGCTCGCGGCTGCCGAGGCGCCCGAGGTTGGGGCCGTTGAGCACCATGACCCGGGTCACGCCGAGACCTCCGCGTAAGCGGCGACCAGCAGGGACGGGTCGGGGCCCTCCAGGACGGAGGTCTTGCCGAGGCCGTCCAGGACGATGAAGCGGATCAGGTCGCCGCGCGACTTCTTGTCGATCTTCATGGCGTCCAGCAGCTTCGGCCAGGCGTCCGCCTGGTAGCGCAGCGGCAGGCCGACGGAGGCCAGCACGGTGCGGTGCCGGTCGGCCGTCTCGTCGTCCAACCGGCCCGCCAGGCGGCCGAGTTCGGCGGCGAAGACCATGCCGATGGAGATCGCGGCACCGTGCCGCCACTTGTAGCGCTCGTTGCGCTCGATGGCGTGGCCGAGGGTGTGGCCGTAGTTGAGGATCTCGCGCCGGCCGGACTCCTTGAGGTCCCCGGAGACCACGTCGGCCTTGACCTGGATGGCGCGGCGGATCAGCTCGACGGTGTGCGGGCCGTCCGGGGTCTTGGCGCCCTCCGGGTCGGCCTCGATCAGGTCGAGGATGGCCGGGTCGGCGATGAAGCCGCACTTGATGACCTCGGCGAGGCCGGAGACGTAGTCGTGCTTGGGCACGGTCGCCAGGGTGTCGAGGTCGGCCAGCACGCCCACCGGCGGGTGGAAGGCGCCGACCATGTTCTTGCCCTCGGCGATGTTGATGCCGGTCTTGCCGCCGACGGCCGCGTCGACCATGCCGAGCAGGGTGGTGGGCATGGAGATCCAGCGGACGCCGCGCAGCCAGGTGGCGGCGACGAAGCCGGCCAGGTCGGTGGTGGCGCCGCCGCCGAGGCCGACGACGACGTCACTGCGGGTGAAGCCGGTCTGCCCGAGCACCGACCAGCAGTACGCGGCGACCTCGGCGCTCTTGGCGTCCTCGGCGTTGGGCACCTGCAGCGCGATCGCGTCGTAGCCCTCGCCGAGCAGGTCCTCGCGGATGGCGTCGGCGGTGGCGGCCAGCGCCTCGGGGTGGATGATCGCGACCCGCTTGGCACGGATGCCGATCAGCGGCGCCAGCTCGCCGAGCAACTGGTGCCCGATCAGCACGTCGTACGGGTCGTGGCCGGCGCTGCCGCCGACGTGAATCCTGACGATGGGGTCAGTCATGGGGGGTCTTCAGCTCCAGTGCTTCCAGTACGGCGTCCGCGACCTGCTCGGGGGTGCGGCCGGCGGTGTCGACGACGGCGGTGGCCACCTCCAGGTAGAGGGGCCGGCGGGCCTCCATCAGCTCGCGCCAGCGGGCCCGCGGGTTGACGGCCAGCAGCGGACGCGGGGCGTCCAGGCCGACCCGCTTGACCGCGTCCGCCAGCGGGACCTCCAGGAACACCACCGGCAGCTCGCGCAGCAGGGCACGGGTGGCCTCGGCCATCACCGCGCCGCCGCCGAGCGCCAGGACGCCGTCGTGTTCCGTGGCGCCCGCGCGCACGGCCCGGACCTCCAGCTCGCGGAAGTGCGGCTCTCCCTCGTCGATGAAGATCTCCGGGATGGGCTTGCCGGCCAGTGCCTCGATGTCGGCGTCGGTGTCCCGGAAGCCGACGCCCAGGCGCTCGGCCAGGGCCCGCCCGACGGTGGACTTGCCACTGCCGGGCGGGCCGACCAGCACGATGACCGGGACGGTCATCGGATGATCAGGTTGTCGAGGTAACCCTGCACGTTGCGGCGGGTCTCGGAGACGTGGTCACCGCCGAACTTCTCGCTCACCGCGTCGGCCAGCACCAGCGCGACCATCGCCTCGGCGACGATCCCGGCAGCCGGCACGGCGCAGACGTCCGAGCGCTGGTGGTGCGCCTTGGCCGGCTCACCGGTGCGCACGTCCAGGGTCTGCAGTGCCCGCGGCACGGTGGCGATCGGCTTCATCGCGGCGCGCACCCGCAGCACCTCGCCGGTGGTCAGGCCGCCCTCGGTGCCGCCGGAGCGGCCGGAGGTGCGCTTGACGCCCTCGGGGGTCGGGACGATCTCGTCGTGCGCCTGGGAGCCGGGCACCCGGGCCAGCTCGAAGCCGTCGCCGACCTCGACGCCCTTGATCGCCTGGATGCCCATCAGCGCGGCGGCCAGCCGGGCGTCCAGCCGGCGGTCCCAGTGCACGTGCGAGCCGAGGCCCACCGGCACGCCGTACGCGAGCACCTCGACCACGCCGCCGAGGGTGTCGCCGTCCTTGTGGGCCTGGTCGATCTCGGCGACCATCGCCTTCGAGGCGTCGGCGTCCAGGCAGCGGACCGGGTCGGCGTCCAGCCGCGCCTCGTCCGAGGGCAGCGGCAGCACACCGGCCGGGGCCTTGGCGGCGGCCAGCTCGACCACGTGGCTGACGATCTCGATCCCGCAGGTCTCCTTCAGGTACGCGCGGGCGACGGCGCCGAGCGCGACCCGGGCGGCCGTCTCGCGGGCGCTGGCGCGCTCCAGGATCGGACGGGCCTCGTCGATCGAGTACTTCTGCATGCCGGCCAGGTCGGCGTGGCCGGGGCGGGGGCGGGTGAGCGCCTCGTTGCGGGCCAGACCGGCCAGCACCTCGGGGTCGACCGGGTCGGCCGACATGACCTGCTCCCACTTCGGCCACTCGGTGTTGCCGACCATGACCGCCACCGGGCTGCCCATGGTCTCGCCGTGCCGGACGCCGCCGAGGAACGTCACCTCGTCCTGCTCGAACTTCATCCGTGCGCCGCGACCGTAACCGAGCCGGCGGCGCGCCAGCGCGTCGGCCACCACCGCGGTGGTGACCGGTACACCGGCGGGCAGGCCCTCCAGCGTCGCGACGAGTGCGGGGCCGTGCGACTCCCCCGCCGTCAGCCAGCGCAACGTACCCAACGGAGCTCCTTCATCAGCGGACCGGCCACGGCACCCGCCGGGGCCCGCCCGGGCGTGCCTTTTCCCTTGAATCCTTTCACGTCCCGATGGCACCCGGAGGTCCAGTCCGCGTGACGGACGGCAACCGGCCGGTCAGCGGGACGGTGGTCGGCGCGATTCCGGCCGCCAGAGGGCGAGTGGTCGGCACGATCCGGCCACCGGCGCGGCCTCAGCGCCCGGCGAGGGCCCTCTCGCCCGCCTCGCGCATCGCGGCCAGCGGCCCCGGCGCCCGCCCGGTGAAGGCCTCGCTCTGCAGCACCGCCTGGTGCACCAGTAGGTCCAGCCCGCCCAGGACGGTCGCCCCGCGCGCGGCGCAGGCGGCGGCCAGCGCCGTCGGCCACGGGTGGTACAGCACGTCGAACAGCGCCCCGGGCGCGGCGGGCAGCGCCTCGGCGAAGGCGTCGGTCGCACCGACCGGCGTGGTCGAGACGGTCAGCGGCTGCGCCAGCGCCTCCGCGCCGCGCTCCCAGTCGGCGGTGCGCACGGCGACGCCCAGCCGCTCGCCCAGCTCGGCCATCTCCCGGGCCCGCTCGGCGCTGCGCACGTAGACGGTCACCTCGCCGGTGCAGACCTGGGCCAGCGCCGCCAGCGCCGAGGAGGCGGTGGCCCCGGCGCCCAGCACGGCCGCGCCCGGCACCTCGGTGACGCCGCGCTCGCGCAGCGCGTTCACCAGTCCGGGGACGTCGGTGTTGTCCCCGGTGCGCCGCCCGTCGGCGGTGAACACCACGGTGTTCACCGCGTCCACCGAGCGGGCCGTCGCGCTGACCTCGTCGAGCAGCGGGATGATCGCCCGCTTCAGCGGCATGGTCAGCGACAGCCCGGCCCACTCGGCCTCGTCCAGCCCGGCGAGGAAGCCGGGCAGGCCGGCCTCGTCGACCTCGAAGCGGTCGTAGCGCCAGCCGTCCAGCCCGAGCGCCGCGAAGGCGGCCCGGTGCAGGTCCGGCGAGAGCGAGTGGGCGATCGGCGAGCCGAGGACGGCGGCCCGGTGCTTGCTGGTCAACGCTGCTCCTCCGTGAACGGCGGTGCGGTGGCGGCTACTTGGTGGTGCAGTGGAGTCCGACCTTGTCGAAGCCCTGGCCCGCCGCCCGGCAGTACGCCTCGACGTTGGCCGCGTGCTCCTTGTCCGTGTCGGCGTACAGGGTGTTGCCCGGGGACATCGCGATGAAGTACAGCCACTTGCCGTCCGCCGGGTTGAGCACCGCCTTGAGCGCGTCGTCGCCGGGGTTGGAGATCGGCGTCGGCGGCAGGCCCGGGTTGATGTAGGTGTTGTACTTGTTGGACCCGTCGTTGATGTCCTTCTTGTCGAGGTCCTTGCGGCCCAGCGAGTACTGCAGCGTGGTGTCCATGCCGAGCGTGTGGCGCACGGTGTCGCTCGCCAGCCGGTTCTGGATGGTCCTGGCCATCTTGGCGAAGTCGCCCGGGGTGTTGCCCTCGCGCTGCAGGATGCTCGCCTCGATGACCACCTCGTACGCGTTCTTGAGGCCGGCCTTGGACGCGTCGGCGTCCAGGGTCGCGTACTTGTCGGTGGCGTTCTTCACCATCTGCTTGAGCAGGTCCTCGGGCTTCATGCCGTCGGCGATGTTGTACCGGGTCGGCCAGAGGAAGCCCTCGATGTTGCCGTTCGCGTACGACGGCAGGCCGAGGCTGCCGACCTGCGCCTTGGCGATGCCCGCCGTGCTGCCCGGCGCCAGCTTCAGCTTCCCGTCGATCAGGGTGTAGATGTCGGCGGCGGTCTTGCCCTCGGGGATGACCAGCGCCGCGCCGCCGGCCCCGTTGAGCAGCTCGCTCAGCGCGGCTGCGGCCGGCAGCTCCTTCTTCAACGTGTAGAAGCCCGGCTGGATGGTCGTGCACTTCGGCTCGGCGGAGCAGACCTTGCTGAAGGCGTCGACGCTCTTGACCACACCCGCGTTCTTCAGCGCGAGGCCGATCTGCCCGCCGACCGCACCCGACTTGACCTCGACCTGGACGGGGCTGCCACCCTCGCCCGTGAAGTCCGGCGGCGGGCCGAAGCGGGACTGGTAGAAGCCGTAGCCCCACCAGCCGGCCCCACCCAGGGCGCCGACCAGCACCAGCGCGACCAGCAGGCAGGCCCCGCCGTTGCGACGGCCGGACTTCTTGCCCTGCTCCTTGCGCTTCTTCTGCGCGTCACGGGAGGCGTCCTCCTCGCCGAGGAAGCCCTCCTGTTCGGCGTGGCCGTCCTCGTCGCGGTACTCGGCGTCCTCGTGGAGGCCGTCCTCGTGGAAGCCGTCCTGGTGGCCGTCCCACTCGTCGGTCTCGGGCCCGTGCCCGCCGACCGGGTCGGCGCCGGCCTCCAGCGCGGCGGCCTCGGCCTCCCAGTCGATGCCGTCCGGGCCGGGGCCCGTGACGGGCGCGACCGGCTCGGGTTCCGGCGCCGCCCGGCGCCGCCGCCCGGGCTGCGCGCCCTGCTGCGGCATGCCCGGCTGCTGCTGCATCCCGGACTGCTGGGGCTGCTGGGGGGCCATGCCCTGCTGCTGCGCCATGCCCGGTTGCTGCTGACCGCCCGGGAACCCCTGCTGCTGATACCCCTGCTGGGGCATCTGCTGCTGGTACCCCTGCGGCGCCATCTGCTGCTGTTGCTGTTGCTGTTGCTGTTGCTGCGGATACCCCTGCTGCGGCATCTGCCCCTGCTGCTGCGGGTAGCCCTGCTGCTGCGCCATCTGCTGGGGCATCTGCTGCTGCGGATACTGCTGCTGTCCGCCCGGGAACCCCTGCTGCTGATACCCCTGCGGGTACCCCTGCTGCGGCATCTGCTGCATCTGGGGCATCTGCTGCTGCGGGTACCCCTGCTGCTGCACGTCTCCGTACGGCTGCTGGACCGGCTCGCCCTGCTGCTGGGGATACTGCTGCCACTGGCCGTCCTGCTGGCCGGGGACCGGCTGCTGGCCGCCGTACCCAGGGTCCCCGGGGTGCCACGGCTCAGAGCCCTGGGGGCCGTAGCCCCGACCCAGATCGGTCATTGATCCCCTTAACCGACGAAGACGGCCGGAGGATCGGACCGGCCGTCCGGGACGCGGTCCCGGCTGATTCTCGAACCGGCGTGCTAGCGCAGCGCCTGGGAGGAGACGTTACCGTACCGCAAACGTGCCCCCGGCAGGGCGGACGTACCGTCAGTGTCCGACCTCACCCGCCGGCGCTCCCCCGGGCGCCGACGCCGCCGGCCCGGAGGCGGGGGCCGACGCGCCGACCGAGACCGACGGCGAGGCCGAGCCGCTCGGCTTCGCCGCCCGGTAGGCGTTGAACTCGGCGACGTTGCGCTGCTGCACGTCGAAGCTGTCGGTGAAGCGGGTGTCGCCCGGTTTCACGGTGACGAAGTAGAGCCAGTCCCCCTGCGCCGGGTCCAGCGCCGCCATGATCGCCTGCCGCCCCGGGTTGGAGATCGGCGTGGGCGGCAGCCCCGGGTGCAGGTAGGTGTTGTACGGGGAGTCCAGCCTGGTGTCGGTCACCGTGGTGTTCAGGGTCGACCGGCCGAGCGCGTAGTTGATCGTGGAGTCGAGCTGCAGCGGCATGCCCTTGGCCAGCCGGTTGTAGATGACCCGCGCCACCTTGCCCATGTCCTCGGTGTTGTCGGCCTCGCCCTGGACCATGCTGGCCACGGTGACCAGGCCGTACAGGCTCTGCCCGAGGTTCTGCGCGACGACGTTCGCGTCGTCCCGGCTGAACTCCTTGCCGGCCCGCTCCACCATCTGTTTCAGCAGGTCGATCGCGGTGGTCCCGTCGGTGACGCTGTACGTCGCGGGGAAGAGGTAGCCCTCGGGGCTGCCCTTGGCGAAGTCCGGCAGGCCCAGTTCGGCGCCCTGCTCCTGGGCGGTGCGCTGGGTGGTGCCCTCCGGCAGGCCCAGCTTGCGGTCGATCGCCACGTAGATCTGGTAGCCGCGCCAGCCTTCGGGGATGGTCAGACCGTTGGCGTTGGCCGGGTCGACCAGCACGGCCAGCGCGGCCGCCGCCGACATCCGCTGCTTCAGGGTGTACGTGCCGGGCTGGATCCGCCCGGCGGCCGCGGCGCTGCCCTTGGCCGCCCGGGTGAAGGCGACCGAGCTGGCCACCACCCCGTTGCGGACCAGGGCGGACGCGATCTGGGACAGGCCCGCGCCCTCCGGCACCGAGACCTGGACGCTGCCGGTGCCCTGCCCCGCGTAGTCGACGGCGGCCGGGGGTTGGCGCTGCCCCTGGAACCAGGTGTACCCGGCGAGGCCCGCCCCGCCGAACACCGCGACCAGAGCGAGCGCGGTGAGCGCGCAGGCCAGTCCGTTACGCCGTCGGTGCGGATCCGGTGCATCGGGGCGCAGGCGGGGCGCGCCCGGGGGCCGACCCTCCGGCTCCAGCACCGGCGCACCCAGGTGCCCGGGCGTGAGCCCCGGGTGGAAGTCCTGGTCGGTCATGACCCGCGTCCCCTCGGCAGTGCCGAAACGTTCGAAAGGGGTCCGTGCGGACGCGTCCGCACGGACCCCTCAACGGGACGTTAGATCAGGCCGGTCAGCCGACCGCCTCGACGCTCTCACCAGGCGGGTTTCCGCTCACCCGTTCGGACTCAAGGGCGGTCTGCAGGATCACCACCGCGGCGGCCTGGTCGACCACCGAGCGGCCCTTCTTCGCCTTGACGCCCGAGGCGCGCAGCCCGTGGGTGGCGGTGACGGTCGACATCCGCTCGTCGACCAGCCGGACCGGCACCGGGTAGAGCCGGTTGGCCAGCCGCGTCGCGTAGGCGCGGACCTTCTCCGCCGCCGGGCCCTCCTTGCCGCTCAGCGAGCGGGGCAGCCCGACGATCACCTCCACCGCGTCGTACTCGTCGACGATGGCGGCGATCCTGGCCTGCGACTTCACCCCGGCCGGGACGGTCTCCACCGGCGTGGCGAGCACCCCGTCGGGGTCGCAGGACGCGACCCCGATCCGGGCGTCACCGACGTCGACGGCGATCCGCCGCCCCCGCCGGAAGGGCCGTTCCACCTGAGGCTCCTCGACCATCAGCTGGCGCGCTCCGCGACCAGGCCGCGCACCGCGGCGACGGCCTCGCCGATCGCGGCCGCGTTGGAGCCGCCGCCCTGGGCGACATCGTCCTTGCCGCCACCGCCGCCGCCGAGGGTCTTGGCGGCGACCCGGACCAGCTCGCCGGCCTTGATGCCGCGGCCACGGGCGTCCTCGTTGGTGGCGATCACGGTCAGCGGGCGGTCGCCCGCCACGGTGAACGCGGCGACCACGGCCGGGCGCGAGCCGAGGCGGCCGCGCACGTCCAGCACCAGCTTGCGCAGCTCGTCCGCGCCCACGCCGTCGGCGACCTGCGCGGCGACCACCGAGATGCCGTGCACGTCCTCGGCCGAGTCGGCCAGACCCGCCGCGGCCGCCAGCACCTTCTCGGCGCGGAAGCGCTCGATCTCCTTCTCGGCGTCCTTGAGCTTGGCGAGCATGCCCGAGATCTTCTCCGGCAGCTCCTCCGGGCGCCCCTTGACCAGCTCGGTCAGCTGGGAGACCACGGTGTGCTCGCGGGCCAGGAACTTGTACGCGTCGACGCCGACCAGCGCCTCGACGCGGCGCACGCCGGAGCCGATCGAGGACTCGCCGAGCAGCTTCACCAGGCCCAGCTGGGCGGTGTTGCCGACGTGCGTGCCACCGCACAGCTCCTTGGAGAAGTCACCGATGGTGACGACCCGGACCTCGTCGCCGTACTTCTCGCCGAACATCGCGATGGCGCCGGCCTTGCGGGCCTGATCCATCGTCATGACCTCGGCGGTGACGTCGAGTTCGCGACCCAGCACGTCGTTGATCTTCTGCTCGACGTCGACCAGCACGCTGCCCGGGACGGCGGCGGGCGAGCCGAAGTCGAAGCGGAAGCGGCCGGGGGCGTTCTCGGAGCCGGCCTGGGCGGCCGTCGGGCCGAGCGCGTCGCGCAGCGCCTGGTGGGTCAGGTGGGTGGCCGAGTGGGCGCGGGCGATCGCCCGGCGGCGCTCGGTGTCGATCGTGGCGTACGCCGAGGCGCCGAGCACGACCTCGCCGAACAGCACCCCACCGGAGTGCACGATGACGCCCGGCACGGGCTGCTGCACGTCGCGGATCTCCACCACCGCGCCGGACTCCAGCCGGATCCGGCCGTGGTCGGCGAGCTGGCCGCCGCCCTCGGCGTAGAACGGGGTGCGGTCGAGGATGATCTCGACCTCGTCGCCCTCGGAGGCGGCCGGCGCCGGAACGCCGTCCACCAGCAGGCCGACGACGCTGGCCTCGCCCTCGGTGAGGTTGTAGCCGGTGAAGACGCTCGCGCCGGACTTGTCGGCGACCTCGCGGTACGCGGCGACGTCGGCGTGGCCCATCTTCTTGGCCTTGGCGTCCGCCTTGGCGCGGTTGCGCTGCTCCTGCATCAGACGGCGGAAGCCGGCCTCGTCCACCTGGAGGCCCTGCTCCTCGGCCATCTCCAGGGTGAGGTCGATCGGGAAGCCGTAGGTGTCGTGCAGCTTGAAGGCCTGGTCCCCGGAGAGGACCGCGCCGCCGGCCTGCTTGGTCTCGGTGACCGCGGCGTCCAGCAGGCTGGTGCCGGCCTTGAGGGTCTGCAGGAAGGCCGCCTCCTCGCCGACGACGACCGTCTCGATGCGCTTGCGGTCGCTCTCCAGCTCCGGGTACTGCGGAGCCATCGCCTTGATGGCGATGTCGGTGAGGTCCTTGGCCACCACGCCGGTGGCGCCCAGCAGGCGCATGTTGCGGATGGCGCGGCGCAGGATGCGGCGCAGCACGTAGCCGCGGCCCTCGTTGCCGGGGGTGACGCCGTCGCCGATCAGCATCAGCGCGGTGCGGATGTGGTCGGTGACCACGCGCAGCGAGACGTCCGACTTGTGGTCGGCGCCGTAGGTGTGGCCGGTGAGCTCGGCGGCGCGGTCGAGGATCATCCGGCTGGTGTCGATCTCGAAGAGGTTGTCGACGCCCTGGAGGATGGCGGCGAGGCGCTCCAGGCCGAGGCCGGTGTCGATGTTCTTGCTCGGCAGGTCGCCGAGGATCTCGAAGCCGTCCTTGCCGTCGCCGTGGCCGCGCTCGTACTGCATGAAGACCAGGTTCCAGATCTCCAGGTAGCGCTCGCCGTTGACGGCCGGGCCGCCCTCCTCGCCGTACGCGGGGCCGCGGTCGTAGTTGATCTCCGAGCACGGGCCGCAGGGGCCGGGGACGCCCATCGACCAGAAGTTGTCCTTCATGCCGAGGCGCTGGATGCGCTCGGACGGGACGCCGATGACGTCACGCCAGATCAGCTCGGCCTCGTCGTCGTCCTGGTAGACGGTGATCCAGAGCTTCTCCTTCTCCAGGCCGTAGCCGCCGTCCGCGACGGAGCTGGTGAGCAGCTCCCACGCGAACTTGATGGCGCCTTCCTTGAAGTAGTCGCCGAAGGAGAAGTTGCCGCACATCTGGAAGAAGGAGCCGTGCCGGGTGGTCTTCCCGACCTCCTCGATGTCCAGGGTGCGCACGCACTTCTGGACGCTGGTGGCGCGCGAGAACTGCGGCTTGACCTCGCCCAGGAAGTAGGGCTTGAACGGCACCATGCCGGCGTTGACCAGCAGCAGGGTGGGGTCGTCGGCGACCAGGGACGCCGACGGAACGACGGTGTGGCCGCGCTCCTCGAAGAAGCGCAGCCAGCGGCGGCGGATCTCAGCCGACTCCATTATTGGTCCTTCCGGTTCGGGGTGCCGCCCCGCTGCGGCAGGGCGCGGCGGGGCGTTTCTTCAGTGGCTTGGGTGGTGGTGCGGGCCCCGTGGGACACCGAGCGGGGGCTGGACGGGGGCAGGGCGGCGGCCGGGCTACCGGGCGCCGCCGAGATAGCTCGGTACTGCGGCTCGCCGCGCAGGACCCGGCGGGTGCCCCGGGGCTCGACGACGGCGGTGCCGTGCAGTCCGAGGTCGTCCTTCAGCTGCTCCTCGCGCTCGGCCATGCCGGCCCGCACGTCCTGGGCGAACTGCTTGGCCAGGTCGCCCAGGTGCAGCGCCCCGCGGGTGGCGGTGCCGGAGAGGCTGTCCGGGGTGAGCCGGTGCACGGCCTCGTTGGCCTTGTTCATGGCCCAGACGGTGGCACCGGCGCCGACCGCCATCCAGAAGACGCGTCGCACCATGCCGTCAGCTCCTCACCGCGCGCCGGACCCGGGAGAGCAGGCCGTTCCTGGGCGCGGTCGCGGCGCGCACCTCGGCCCGGATCAACCGGGCCAGCTCCTCGCGCTCGCCGCTCTGCGACGGCACGGACGGCTGGCCGCCCTGCTGCTTGGAGACGGCCTTGCGGACGCCGTAGCTGAAGGCCGCGACCTTCACCAGCGGCCCGCCCAGGGTGGCGGCGACGGTGGAGGAGAGCGCGTTGGCGTTGGCGGCGGCGTCCTGCACGTTGGCGGTGATCTCGTCCACCCGCTCCAGCTGCTGGTTGGCGCTGCGCACGGCGGCGCCCGCGTCGCTCAGCAACGGGACGGCCTGCTCGGTGACGGCGGAGACCAGGACGGTGGCCTCCTTCAGCACGCGCGAGAGGCGGACCAGCACCACGGCGAGCAGGGTGACCAGGACCGCCCAGAACACGGCGACGAGCAACCCGGCCAGCTCTCCCACGGACACCTTTGCGCGCTCCCTCGCCTTGCTGTTCTCCAAACGGAACCCTATCGCGCCCACGCCCGGTTTCCGGACCGGGTTATCGCCGGGCCCGGGGCCCGGCTTCGGACTCCCGCCCGAAATCGGGCGTCGGCCGATCCGGTCGGATGTGCGATCCGCGCGCGTAACCTACCGGCCGGTCACCTCGTTCTGCCAGGCGGGCCGTCGCCCGTACGGCCCGACGAACGTCCGGGCCGCGACGGTCCGGGCCGGGGACACGGGGAGCACCGCTTGGCCGGCGACTGGACAGCACAGCCCGGGGAGCCCCCGGCGTGGCCGCGCGAGCCGGGGTCCGGCCGGCTGCCGGCCGAGGTGACGGGATTCGTCGGGCGGCAGCGGGAACTGGCCGAGCTGGCGGGCCTGCTGGCCGGCGCCCGGCTGGTGACGGTGACCGGGCCGGGCGGGGTCGGCAAGAGCCGGCTGGCGCTGCGCGCCGCGGCCCGGGCGACCGGCGCGTTCCCGGACGGCACCTGGCTGGTGGAGGTGGCCCCGGTGCAGGACCCACTGCTGCTCGGCCACGCGGTGCTGGAGGCGCTGCGGCTGACCGACGGCACCGCCCGCCCGCCGCTGGACGTGCTGACCGAGCGACTGTCCGGCCGGCGCCTGCTGCTGGTGCTGGACGGCTGCGAGCACCTGGTGCAGGCCTGCGCCGACCTGGCGGACGCGCTGCTGCGGGCGCTGCCCGGGCTGCGGGTGCTGACCACCAGCCGCGCCGCGCTGCGGGCCTCGGGCGAGCACCTGCTCACCCTGGCCCCGCTGCCGGTCGGCCCGCCGCCGGGGAGTCCGCCGGGGCCGGGCGGGCTGCCGGACGCGGTGCGGCTGTTCGCCGAGCGGGCCCGGGCCGTGCTGCCGTCCTTCGCGGTGACCGAGGCCAACGCCGAGGCGGTGAGCATGCTCTGCCGCCGTCTGGACGGCATCCCGCTGGCGGTGGAGCTGGCGGCCGGGCGGCTGCGCGCACTGTCGGTGGAGCAGATCACCGCCCGGCTGGACGACCGGTTCCGGCTGCTCACCGGCGGTTCCCGGACGGCCCTGCCACGGCACCGGGCGCTGCGCACCACGGTCGGTTGGAGCCATGAGCTCTGCACCGCGCAGGAACGTTTACTCTGGGCCCGCCTGTCGGTCTTCGCCGGCAGTTTCGACCTGGAGGCCGCCGAGTACGTCTGCGCGGGCGACGGCCTGGAGGCCGAGGACGTGCTCGACCCGCTCGACGAACTGGTCGGCAAGTCCGTGGTGCTGCGCGAGGACAGCGCCTTCGGCGTCCGCTTCCGGCTGCTGGACACCCTGCGCGAGTACGGCGGCCAGTGGCTGCGGGCCACCGGCGAGGAGCAGCGGCTGCTGCGCCGCCACCGCGACTGGTACCTGGGCGTGGCCACCTGGGGCGAGGTCGAGTGGTTCGGGCCCCGGCAGGCGGAGACCGCCGAGCGCACCGAACTCGCCCACACCAACCTCCGCGCGGCGCTGGAGTTCTGCCTCGCCGAGCCCGGCGAGGAGCAGATCGCCCTGCTGCTGGCGGGCACGCTGTGGTTCTACTGGATCGGCTGCGGCCACCTCGGCGAGGGCCGGCACTGGCTGGACCGCGCGCTCGCGCTGGACCGCGAGCCGACCGAGGCCCGTGCCAAGGCCCTCTGGGTGACCGGCTACATGGCCACCCTCCAGGGCGACCTGGAGACGGCCCGCCCGGCACTGGAGGAGTGCCGCCGCCAGGCCCTGGACACCGGCGACGACCGGGCGCTCGCCTACGCCGTCCACCGGCAGGGCTGCGCGGCCCTGATCGGCGACGAACCGGACCGCGCCGCCGAGCTGTTCGAGGAGGCGCTCTGGCACTACCGGACCATCGGCGAGCTCAACAGCAACGTCGTGATGGCCATGTTCGAGCTGGGCCTCGCCTACCTGTTCCAGGGGGACCTGGAGAGCGGCGAGCTCTGGTTCGGCCAGGCCCGCGAGCTGTGCGAGGAACACGGCGAGCAGTGGGCGTACGCGTACGTGCTGTACGCGATGGCGTACTCGCACTGGCTGGACGGTGCCGTCCGGCCGGCCCGCGCCCTGGCCCGGGAGAGCCTCCGGCTGAACCACCTGTTCCACGACCCGCTGGGCACCGTGCTGGCGATCGACCTGCTGGCGCTGCTGGCGACCGAGCCGGGCGGCCCGGGCGCGCCGGGCGACCTGGGCGAGGCCCGGGTGCTGCAGGGCGCCGCGCACCGGATCTGGCGCACAATCGGGATGCCCTTCCTGGGCTCGCGGTCCTTCTTCGGCCCGCACCAGGAGTGCGCGGAGCGGGCCCGGGCGGGGCTGACCGCGCGGGAGTACGAGGACTGCTACGAGGCCGGGGCCCGGCTCGACCTGGACGCCGCGGTCTCCCGGGCGCTGGGCGGCGGCGGGTCGACGGACGGCCCGGAGCCCGGCTCCGGGCCCTGCTCGGTGCCGCCCGCGCCGGCGCCCGCACCGGCCCGGAATAGTTGAAACTTGCCGATTGCTTGAGGAGGCAAGGAACCACCCGGAAGGAGCACCCCGTGGCCGTGAACACCGCCGCCGACGAGTACCGCCGCGCGACGTTCTACTTCGAGTCCAAGGCGTACGCCGACGCCGCCCGCATGCTGGAGGGCGTGCTGGCCGAGGAGCCGGCCAACCTCTCCGTCCGGCTGCTGCTGGCCCGCAGCTACTACCACTCCGCCCAACTCGGGCGCGCCGAGGCCGAGTTGCACCGGATCCTGGACATCGACCCGGCCGAGGACTACGCCCGGCTGATGCTCGGCCGCACCCTGGAGCGGCAGGGCCGCGCCGAGGAGGCCCGCCCGCACCTGCGGCTGGCCGCCGCGATGACCGGCGACATCGGCTGACCGGGCGGGTCCGGCCGGAAAAGGGGCGAGCCCCCGCCGCCTCGAAAGGCGACGGGGGCTCGCTGAGGTACCGCGGATGCGGAACCGCCGCGGGTCAGCGCGAGTAGTACTCGACGACCAGCTGCTCGTCACAGATCACCGGGACCTCCTTGCGCTGCGGCGCACGGTCCAGGCGGAAGGCCAGGGCCTTCAGGTTGACCTCGAGGTACTTCGGGGTCTGGCCCTCACCCGCGTAGCCACCCTCACGGGCGACCTGGAACGGGACCTTCTCCTTGCTGCGCTCGCGGACGGTCACCACGAAGCCCGGCTTCATCTGGTACGACGGCTTGTTGACCTTGCCACCGTTGACCTCGATGTGGCCGTGGACGACCATCTGGCGGGCCTGGTAGATGGTGCGGGCAATGCCCGAACGCAGCACCAGCGAGTCCAGACGGGTCTCCAGCTCGGCGACGAGCGCCTCACCGGTCTTGCCCTCGGCCTTCTTCGCGCGGTCGAACGCGCGCGCCATCTGCTTCTCGCTCAGGTCGTACTGGGCGCGCAGACGCTGCTTCTCGAGCAGACGGACCTTGTAGTCCGAGTTCTGCTTGCGACCACGGCCGTGCTGGCCGGGCGGGTACGGGCGGGCCTCGAAGTACTTGACGGACTTCGGGGTCAGCGGCACGCCGAGCGCACGCGCGATCTTGACCTTGGGACGCTTCTGGTTCGCCATGAACCAAACCTTCCTTGCTTATGAATACGGCTTCACCAGGTGTTGACGGAGGTCGCACGTCGCGACCCGGAGAAAACCCCGTCGTCTGTGCGACGGGATCAGCCGCTCTCCGGAGCCGGGCACGAAAGTGCTTGTCACACGGATCACCCAGAACCTGGGCCACCCGCGACACCGAAAACGGTGCGCGACGCTCCTGGTGCGGGCCCCTTGGAGGAGGCCTACGGCCGGTGCCCCGCTGGTGCGGCCGGTCGGCTGGGTCTCCCCCGCCGCCGTCCCGGGGACATGGCACTCCGATCGAGTATACCGGCAGCTGATCGCCCGCTCGCCCGCGGGTGTCCGCCCCCGCACAGGCACCCGGCACAGGCACCGACACCGGGCACACGCACCCGGGTACGGCCGTCACTCGCCCCTGAGCCGCCCCCGCGTCCACTCCACGGTGTCCGCGTAGCGGGCCTCGCCGCCGCGCCGGGTCGGCTGGTAGTAGTCCTTGCCGTGCACCGCGTCCGGCGCGTACTGCTGGGCCGCGATGCCCTCCGGCAGGTCGTGCGGGTACTGGTAGCCCTGGCCGTGGCCGAGCTTGCCCGCGCCGCCGTAGTGCGCGTCCCGCAGGTGCGGCGGCACCGCGCCCGCGAGCCCCTGCCGGACGTCCGCCAGCGCCGCGTCGATCGCCAGGTAGGCCGCGTTGGACTTGGGCGCCAGGGCCAGCGCGATCGCCGCCTGGGAGAGGATGATCCGCGCCTCCGGGAAGCCGATCAGGGCCACCGCCTGGGCCGCCGCGACCGCCGTCTGGAGCGCCGTCGGGTCGGCCAGGCCGATGTCCTCGCTGGCCGAGATCATCAGCCGGCGGGCGATGAACCGCGGGTCCTCCCCCGCCTCGATCATCCGGGCCAGGTAGTGCAGGGTGGCGTCCACGTCGCTGCCCCGGATCGACTTGATCAGCGCGCTCGCCACGTCGTAGTGCTGGTCGCCGTCCTTGTCGTAGCGCACCGCCGCCTGGTTGACGGCCGTCTCCGTGGTGGCCAGCGTGATGCTCGCCTCGCCCTTCTCCAGCGCCGCCCCGGCCGCCGCCTCCAGCGTCGTGAGCGCCCGCCGGGCGTCGCCGCCGGCCAGGCGCACCAGGTGGTCCTCGGCCTCCGCGGTCAGTTCCAGCGCGCCCCCCAGGCCGCGCTCGTCGGCCACCGCGCGGCGCAGCAGGGCGCGGACGTCCTCGTCGGTCAGCGACTCCAGGGTGAGCAGCAGCGAGCGGGACAGCAGCGGGGAGATCACCGAGAAGTACGGGTTCTCGGTGGTCGCCGCGATCAGGGTGACCCAGCGGTTCTCCACGGCCGGCAGCAGCGAGTCCTGCTGGGCCTTGGAGAATCGGTGGATCTCGTCCAGGAACAGCACCGTCTCCCGGCCGGACATGCCGACCGCCCGCCGGGCACCGTCGATCACCGCCCGGACCTCCTTGACCCCGGCGGTGATCGCGGACAGCTCGACGAAACGGCCCTCCACGGCCTGGCTGATCACGTGCGCGAGGGTGGTCTTGCCGGTGCCGGGCGGGCCCCAGAGGATCACCGAGCTGGTCGCCGCCGGCCCGCGCGAGCCCGAGACCAGCCGCCGCAGCGGCGACCCGGGCTTCAGCAGCTGGCGCTGCCCGGCCACCTCGTCCAGGGTGCGCGGGCGCATCCGTACGGCCAGCGGCGCCCGGCCGGGCTCCCTGCTCTGGCGTTCCTCGGCGGCGGCGGTGAAGAGGTCCGGTTCGTCCACACCGGAAGCCTATGCGAGGCCGCCGACACACCCGCCGGAGCAGGCCCTAGTCGAGGTGGGCCGCGTGGTCCGGGACGTACTTCTGCAGGTCGCGCGGGGGCCGCTGGTAGCCGCGCGGGGCCGGGCGGGGCGGCAGGTCGATCTGCGGGGCGGTGATCTCGCGGTACGGCACGCTGGAGAGCAGGTGGGCGATCATGTTGATCCGGGCCCGCCGCTTGTCGTCGCTCTCCACCACGTGCCAGGGCGAGTCCGGGGTGTCGGTGTAGACGAACATCTCGTCCTTGGCCCGCGAGTAGTCCTCCCAGCGGGTGATCGACTCGATGTCCATCGGGGAGAGCTTCCAGCGCTTCATCGGGTCCTCCAGCCGGTCCCGGAAGCGCCGTTCCTGTTCGGTGTCGCTCACCGAGAACCAGTACTTGCGCAGCAGGATGCCCGCCTCGATCAGCATCCGCTCGAAGGTCGGGCACTGGTGCAGGAACTGCCAGTACTCCTCGTCCGTGCAGAAGCCCATGACCCGCTCGACGCCGGCCCGGTTGTACCAGCTGCGGTCGAACAGCACGATCTCCCCGGCGGCCGGCAGTTGCTCGACGTACCGCTGGAAGTACCACTGGGTCTTCTGCCGCTCGGTCGGGGTCGGCAGCGCCGCGATCCGGGCGATGCGCGGGTTCAGGTACTCCGTCACCCGCTTGATCGCGCCGCCCTTGCCCGCGGCGTCGCGTCCCTCGAAGACCACCACCAGCCGGGCGCCCTCGACCCGCACCCACTCCTGGAGCTTCACCAGCTCCTGCTGGAGCCGCAGCAGTTCCCGCTCGTACGGCTTCCTCGCCAGTCGCTCCCGCTTCGCGGTCCGCTGCTCCTTGGCCACCTGGGGTCCTCCGTCCGGCTGCTGCTGATGAGCACTCACCGTAGGCACTGGACGCCGCCCCCGCAGGTCGGGGGACGGGTGAGCGGCAGCGGCGGCCCCCTGAACCGCCGCTGCCGCGCTCCCCCGTTCGGTCGGCGCGAACGCCGAACGATCAACCTTGGCCCACACCTGCCAACCGGGTCCAATATCCGGTTCCATAACCTTGGGGCATGGATGTCGACACCCGCCTGCTGCGCAGCTTCGCCGCGGTCTGCGAGGAGGGGCAGCTGACCGCCGCCGCGGCCCGGCTGTTCGTCTCGCAGCCGACGCTCACCAAGCAGATCCGCCAGCTGGAGACGCTGCTCGGGGTCGAGCTGTTCGAGCGCTCGCGGCGCGGCATGGCGCCCACCCCGGCCGGGCTGGCACTGGCGGAGTACGCCGGGGCGATGCTGGCCGGCTGGGAGGACGCGCTGCGCGCCACCCGGGCGGCCGCCGCCGCGCAGGGCTCGGTGCTGAGGGTGGGGTTCGAGGGCGGCATCATCAACCTGATGACCCGCAGCACCGTCGCCGACTTCGCCCGGCGGATGCCCGGCTGGCAGGTGGAGCTGCGGCAGAACAACTGGTTCGACCCGACCTCGGGTCTGGCCAGCGGCGAGATCGACCTGACGCTCTGGCACGGCCCGGCGTGGCTGGTCGAGCACTACAACGCCGCCGTGCTCGGCGAGGAGGCGCGGGTCGTGGCACTGCCGGCCGGGCACCGGCTGGCGGCCCGGGCCGAGCTGTCCGTCGAGGACCTGCTGGACGAGCCGTTCGTGGCGATACCGCACGAGGCCGGGCACTGGCGCGAGTACTGGCTGGCGGCCCGGGAGCGGGGCGGGCGTCCGGTGCGGATCGGCGCGGTGGCGCACAACACCGACGAGTGGCTGGCCGCGGTGGTGTGCGGTCAGGGCGTCGGCTTCGCACCGGAGACGATGAGCCGGCTGGCCTTACGGGATGACGTCGCGTACCGGCCGGTGCGGGGGCTCAGCCCGAGCCAGGTCGGGCTGTACTGGCCGAAGGACCGCGAACTCACGCCGGCGATGGCCGCGTTCGTGCGCAGCTGCCGGGTCACGGTCCCCTTCGGTCAGGTGGGAACGGAGTCCCGGGTAGGAACGGAGTCCCGGGTGGGAACAGGGCCTCGGGTGGGAACGGAGCCGGGAACGGATTCCGGAGTGGGAACGGAATCGGCGTGAGCCTGAGGGCCTAGACCGCCACGAAGGGCTCGGGGTAGCAGCAGAGCCCGCGCGGACCGCCGTCGTACGCGGGCAGCGGCAGCGCCTGGAAGTAGGCGTCCGGCACCTCGAACGGCCCGCTGATCTCGTGCCGCCCGGCCGCGCTGAAGCCGAACCGCCCGTAGTACTCCGGGTCGCCGAGGACGACCACGAGCTTCTCCCCCGCCTGCTCGGCCGCCGACAGCGCGGCCCGGACGACGAGTTCGCCGACGCCCTTGCGCTGCCACTCGGGCGCGACGGCGACCGGCGCGAGCGCGAGTCCCGCACCGTCCTCGCCGACCCGCAGCCGGGTCAGCAGCGCGTGCCCGACCACCAACCCGGCCTCGTCGACCGCGACCAGCGACAGCCCGGGCAGCCAGGCCGGATCGCGGCGCAGCGCGTCCACCAGGTCCGCCTCGTCCGGTCCGGGGAACGCGGCCATGTGGACGCGTCTGGTCGCCGGGGCGTCATCCGGACATTCGACTCTCGTGATCACCTGCATGAGTCAACCCTCCCTGTGTCGCACGTCGTTGTGGACCGGCCCCGGACGGTGGGTGGACCGTCCGGGGCCGTTGCAGGTTAGCGGATCCGGTGTCAGGCGTCGGACTTGGCGGCGTCCTCGCGCAGCTTCGGCTTGGCGTCGACGCCGGCCTCCCGGCGCTGGGCCGGGGTGATCGGGGTCGGGGCGCCGGTCAGCGGGTCACCGCCGGTGGACGTCTTCGGGAAGGCGATGACGTCCCGGATGGTGTCGTACCCGCCGAGCAGGGTGACGATGCGGTCGAGGCCGAAGGCGACGCCACCGTGCGGCGGCGGGCCGTAGTTGAAGGCGTCCAGCAGGAAACCGAACTGCGAGGCCGCCTCCTCCTCGGAGAGGCCGATCGCGTCGAACGCCCGCTTCTGCACGTCGCGCTGGTGGATACGGATCGAACCGCCGCCCAGCTCCGAGCCGTTGAGGACCAGGTCGTAGGCGTTGGACAGGGCCGAGCCCGGGTCGGTGTCGAAGGTGGCCAGGGACTCGGCGGTCGGGGCGGTGAACGGGTGGTGCACCGCGTGCCAGCCCTGGAACTCGCCCTTGTCGTCCTCGATCGGCTCGAACATCGGGAAGTCGACGACCCAGAGGAAGGCCCACTGCGACGCGTCGATCAGCTCGCAGCGGCGGCCGATCTCCAGGCGGGCGGCGCCCAGCAGCTCCTGCGAGGGGCGCTGCTTGCCGGCCGCGAAGAAGATCGCGTCGCCGTTCTTGGCGCCCGCGGCGGCGGCCAGGCCGGCCAGGTGCTCCTCGGACAGGTTCTTGGCGACCGGGCCGCGCAGCTCGCCGGTCTCGGCGTCGATGACGACGTAGGCCAGGCCGCGGGCGCCGCGCGCCTTGGCCCAGTCCTGCCAGGCGTCGAGCGCCTTGCGGGGCTGCGAGGCGCCGCCGGGCATGACCACGGCGCCGACGTACGGGGCCTGGAAGACGCGGAACCCGGTGCCCTTGAAGTACTCGGTGAGGTCGGTGAGTTCCTGTCCGAAGCGGACATCCGGCTTGTCGGAGCCGTAGCGGGCCATGGCGTCCGCGTAGGTCATCCGGGGCAGCGGGTTGGGGAGCTCGTAGCCGTGCACCTCGCGCCAGATCGAGCCGACGATCTTCTCGCCGAGGGCCAGGATGTCCTCCTGGTCGACGAACGAGGCCTCGATGTCGAGCTGGGTGAACTCCGGCTGCCGGTCGGCGCGGAAGTCCTCGTCGCGGAAGCAGCGGGCGATCTGGTAGTAGCGCTCCATGCCGGCCACCATCAGCAGCTGCTTGAACAGCTGGGGCGACTGCGGCAGCGCGTACCAGTGGCCGGGCTGGAGGCGGACCGGGACGAGGAAGTCGCGGGCGCCCTCGGGGGTGGAGCGGGTGAGGTACGGCGTCTCGATGTCGAGGTAGTCGTTCTCCTCCATCACCCGGCGGATGATGTTGTTGACCTTGGAACGCAGCCGCAGGCCCTTGGCCGGGCCCTCGCGGCGCAGGTCCAGGTAGCGGTAGCGCAGCCGGACCTCCTCGTTGACCGTGCCCGGCTCGTACTCGGCGACCGGGAAGGGCAGCGGGGCGGCCTCGGAGAGGACCTCGATGGCGCTGACGACGACCTCGACCGCGCCGGTCGGGATGTCCGGGTTCTCGTTGCCATCGGGGCGCACCCGGACGTCGCCGACGACCTTGACGCAGTACTCGGCCCGCAGGCCGTGCACCGAGTCCAGGTCGCGGACCACGATCTGCACGGTGCCGGAGGCGTCGCGCAGATCAATGAAGGCGACACCGCCGTGGTCGCGGCGGCGGGCGACCCAGCCGGCCAGGGTGACGGTGGTGCCTGCGTGCTCCGGGCGGAGCGTGCCCGCGTCGTGCGTGCGGATCACAGCTGCTTCTCCTTCAGGGTGGTGACGAGTGCGTCGAGGGCGACGGGGTTCTGCTCGCCGGTGGTCAGGTCCTTGAGCTGGACGACGCCGTCGGCGAGGTCCCGGTCCCCGGCCACGAGGGCGAAGCGGGCGCCGGACCGGTCGGCGGACTTCATGGCGTTCTTGATGCTCTTGACGCCGAAGGCGAGGTCGGTGGCGACGCCGGCCCGGCGCAGCTCGACCACCTTGGCGAACAGGACGTTCTTGGCCTCCTCGCCGAGCGCGACGGCGTACACGGAGGTCGCGGCGGGCAGGTCGAGGACGATGCCCTCGGCCTCCATCGCCAGGAAGGTGCGGTCCACGCCGAGGGCCCAGCCGACGGACGGCAGCGCCGGGCCGCCGATCATCTCGGACAGGCCGTCGTAGCGGCCGCCGCCGCCGATCGCGGACTGGGCGCCGAGGCCGTTGTGCACGAACTCGAAGGTGGTGCGGGTGTAGTAGTCCAGGCCGCGGACCAGCTTCGGGTCGTCGACGAAGGCCACGCCGTTCGCGGTGAGCAGCTCGCGGACCTTCTCGTCGTACGCCTTGCACTCCTCGCACAGGTAGTCGCGGAGCTTGGGCGCGTCGACCAGCTGGGCCTGCACCGACTCGCGCTTGTCGTCCAGGACGCGCAGCGGGTTGATCTCGGCGCGGCGGCGGGTCTCCTCGTCCAGGTCCAGGCCGGCGAGGAACTCGACCAGGGCGGCGCGGTAGACCGGGCGGCACTGCTTGTCGCCGAGGCTGTTGAGCAGCAGCGAGTAGTCACGCACGCCCAGCGAGCGGAAGGCGTCGTCGGCGAGGATGATCAGCTCGGCGTCCAGGGCCGGGTCCTCGGCCCCGATCGCCTCGGCGCCGACCTGGGAGAACTGGCGGTAGCGGCCCTTCTGGGCGCGCTCGTAGCGGTAGTACGAGCCGGAGTACCAGAGCTTGACCGGCAGGTTGCCCTGCTTGTGCAGGTTGGCCTGGAGGGCGGCCCGCAGCACCGAGGCGGTGCCCTCCGGGCGCAGCGCGAGCTCGTCGCCGCCGCGGGTGGTGAGGTTGTACATCTCCTTGCTGACGATGTCGGTGGACTCGCCGACGCCGCGGGAGAAGAGCTTCACGTCCTCGAAGACCGGGGTCTCGACGTAGCCGTAGCCGGCCCGGCGGGCGGGCGCGGCGATGCGCTCGCGGATCGCCAGGAAGGTCGCGGAGCTGGGGGGCAGCAGGTCGTAGGTGCCCTTGGGGGCGGTGAAGGTGCTCAACTTCTCTTCCGTCACATTCCTCGTCGCGGGAAAGCCTGGGCGCCGGCCGCCCCTGCTGCCTGTCGGAGGTAGGGGTTGGTGGCGCGCTCGTGGCCGATGGTGGTCTGTCCGCCGTGGCCGGAGAGGACCACGGTGGTGTCGTCGAGGGGCAGGCACACCCGGGCCAGCGACCGCAGGATCGCCTCGCTGTCCCCGCCCGGGAGGTCGGTACGCCCGATGGAGCCGGCGAACAGCAGGTCGCCCGAGAACAGCACCGGGGGGAGGTCCTCGGCACCGGGCGTCCGGAAGGTCACCGACCCCCCGGTATGGCCCGGGGCGTGGTCCACGGTGAGCTGCAGGCCGGCGAGCTCCAGCACGGCGCCGTCGGTGAGCTCGCGCACGTCGTCGGGCTCGCCGACGGTGAGTTCGCCCATCAGCTGGGTGCCCAGGGCGCGGCCGAGGGCCTTCTCCGGGTCGGACATCATGTACCGGTCCTCGGGGTGGATCCAGGCCGGGACGCCGCGGGCGCCGCAGACCGGGACCACCGAGGCCACGTGGTCGATGTGGCCGTGCGTGAGCAGCACGGCGACGGGCTTGAGCCCGTGCTCGCGGACCATCTCCTCGACGCCGCGCGCCGCCTGGTGGCCGGGATCGACGATGACGCACTCCTCGCCCGCCGCCGGGGCGACCAGGTAGCAGTTGGTGCCCCAGGCTCCAGCGGGGAATCCGGCGATGAACACGCGCGTCCTTCGTGATGCGGTCGGCAGTGGCGGCTACGGTCACGGCTGCCGGGTCGGATGCAGCCACCAGCCGTGCAGCTCACCAGTGAGGTAAAGGCAGCCTACCGGCGGTGCGGGTCCGGTTGCGAACCAGATAGGGGTGGCGGGCGCGGTTCGCGCTGACAGGTTCACCGCGTTCTTACAGGCCCGGTCCCTACACTTGGCCGCCGATGGATGCGATGATCCGCTTCGGTACCCATCCACTTTCCCAGCACATCCGTAGGAGACACGGCCGGTGGTCAGCAGCGAACAGCGGCGGCGGCAGCTCGCCCGCGAGAAGTACGAGCGCCAGATGGAGCGGCGGGTCGCCGTGCGGGCCGCACGCAGGCGCCGCAACACGATCCTGGGCGCCGCGCTCGCCGTCGTGGTGCTGGCCGGCGGCGGTGCGCTGGTCGGCACCGGGGCGTTCAGCTCGGACAAGGACAAGTCGGCCTCGGCCGCCTCCTCCCCCCAGGCCGCGCCGTCCCAGACCGGCGAGCCGACCGCCCCGACCCGCAAGCCGGTCGAGGGCTGCGCCGATCCGGCGCCGGGCGCGCCGAACGGCAAGCAGTGGCAGGCCGAGCCGGCCATGGCGATCGACGCGGGCGGCTCGTACACCGCGACGCTGGACACCAACTGCGGCAAGGTGACGCTCGCGCTCGACGCGGCCAAGGCCCCGCACACGGTGAACTCCTTCGTCTTCCTGGCCGGTGAGAAGTACTTCGACCACACCAAGTGCCACCGCCTCACCACCGACGGCATCTTCGTGCTCCAGTGCGGCGACCCGACCGCCAGCGCGACCGTCCCGGGCGGCACCGGCGGCCCCGGCTACAAGTTCGCGGACGAGAACCTGACCGGCGCGACCTACCCGGCGGGCACCGTGGCGATGGCCAACTCCGGCCCCGGCACGAACGGGAGCCAGTTCTTCCTGGTCTACAAGGACACCCAGCTGCCCCCGAACTACACCCCCTTCGGCAAGATCACCGGGGGCCTGGACGCGGTGCAGAAGATCGCCGCCGCAGGCACCCTGGAAGGCGCCCCGGACGGCCACCCGATGGCCGACGTCACCTTCAACTCAGTGACCACGACGAAGAGTTGACACCTCCCGGGGCCGCCCCGCACGAGGCGCCCGAAGCGCCTCGGCGCGGCCCCGGCCCGAAATCGCCCGGCCCGGATGCGGACAGCACCGGGGCTGGTCGCCTATGTTGGCGTTGTATTAGGGTGCCCGCACCCGCCTGGCCGTCACCCTCGGCAGCAAGTCACGGCGGACGGGGACGGCGGACTCATCGGTCCGCCGCACATCAACTGTGGACGACGGACGCGCGCCGCCCCGGCGCGGGCGCGACGTCATGTGGAGGACGCGCTATGAGCAGCGACCCGTGGGGCCGTGTCGACGAGCAGGGCACGGTCTACGTCAGGACGACCGACGGCGAACGCGTCGTGGGTTCCTGGCAGGCCGGCTCGCCCGAGGAGGCCCTCGCCTACTTCGAGCGCAAGTACCAGGGCATCGAGGTGGAGATCGGCCTGCTGGAGAAGCGGGTGCGCACCACCGACCTGGCCGCCAAGGACGCCCAGGCCGCGCTGGACCACCTGCGCGCCCAGGTGACCGAGGGGCACGCGGTCGGTGACCTGGACGCCCTGGCCAAGCGGCTGGACACGCTCGCCGGCGAGATCGAGAGCCGGCGCGAGGAGCGCAAGGCCGCCCGTGCCAAGGCCCAGGACGAGACCCGCACCGCCAAGGAGGCACTGGTCTCCGAGGCCGAGCAGCTCGCCGAGTCCACCCAGTGGCGGGAGGCCGGGGACCGGCTGCGCGCCCTGGTGGACATCTGGAAGGGCCTGCCCCGGCTGGACCGCAAGAGCGACGACGAGCTGTGGCACCGCTTCTCGCACGCCCGCTCGGTCTTCTCCAAGCACCGCAAGGCGCACTTCGCGACCCTGGACGCCGAGCGCGAGCAGGCGCGGCAGACCAAGGAGGAGCTGGTCGCCGAGGCCGAGGCGCTGTCCTCGTCCACCGAGTGGGGCGACACCGCGGCCGCCTACCGGGACCTGATGGCGCGCTGGAAGTCCGCCGGCCGGGCCCAGCGGGACGTCGAGGACGAGCTGTGGGCGCGGTTCCGCGGCGCGCAGGACGTCTTCTTCCAGGCCCGTTCCGCGGTGTTCAGCGAGCGCGACGCCGAGCAGGTGGCCAACCAGAAGCTCAAGGAGGCGCTGGCCGTCGAGGCCGAGGCGATCCTGCCGATCACCGACCTGAAGGCCGCCAAGGCGGCGCTGCGCGAGGTCAACGAGCGCTGGGAGGCGATCGGGCACGTGCCGCGCGACGCCCGTCCGAAGCTGGACGGCCGGCTGAACGCGGTCGAGCGGGCCATCCGCGAGGCCGAGGACAGCGAGTGGAAGCGCTCCAACCCGGAGGCCAAGGCACGCGCCGCCGGCATGGTCGGCCTGTTCCAGGCGAAGGCCGACAAGATCCAGACCGACCTGAACAAGGCCCGCGCCGCCGGGAACGCCGGCCGGATCGCCAAGCTGGAGAACGAGCTGGCCGGCGTGCAAACCCTGCTGGAGCAGGCGCACCGGAGCCAGGAGGAGTTCAGCGGCTGATCCGCCGAACGCACGAGAGAGGGCCCTGGGAGATCCCGGGGCCCTCTCTCGTGCGCGGGGCGCTACTCGCGCGCGGGGCGCTACTTGCGGGCCGAGGTGACGCGGTAGACGTCGTACACGCCCTCGACGCCGCGCACGGCCTTGAGCACGTGGCCGAGGTGCTTCGGGTCGCCCATCTCGAAGGTGAAGCGGCTCATCGCGACCCGGTCGCGGGAGGTCTGCACCGCCGCCGACAGGATGTTGACGTGCTGGTCGGAGAGCACCCGGGTGACGTCCGAGAGCAGCCGGGAGCGGTCCAGCGCCTCGACCTGGATGGCCACCAGGAACACCGAGGACTGGGTGGCGGCCCACTCGACGTCGATCATCCGCTCGGGCTGCTGGCTCAGCGACTCCACGTTGACGCAGTCGGCGCGGTGCACCGAGACGCCGTTGCCGCGGGTCACGAAGCCGACGATCGGATCGCCCGGCACCGGCGTGCAGCAGCGGGACAGCTTGACCCAGACGTCCTCGACGCCCTTGACGATCACGCCCGGGTCGCCCTTGGCCCGGCGGCGCACCGCCCGGCGGTTGTCGTGCGTCGGGGTCGCCGTCTCGGCGAGGTCCTCGGTGGCGCCCTCCTCGCCGCCGAGCGCCTGGACCAGCTTCTGCACGATGTTCTGCGCGGTGACGTGGCCCTCGCCGATCGCGGCGTAGAGCGAGGAGATGTCGGGGTAGCGCATCTCGTGGGCCAGGGTGACCAGCGAGTCGCCGGTCAGGATCCGCTGGATCGGCAGGCCCTGCTTGCGCATCGCCCGGACGATCGCCTCCTTGCCGTGCTCGATCGCCTCCTCGCGGCGCTCCTTGGAGAACCAGGCGCGGATCTTGTTGCGGGCGCGCGGCGACTTGACGAAGCCCAGCCAGTCCCGGGACGGGCCGGCGTTCTCCGCCTTGGAGGTGAACACCTCGACGGCGTCGCCGTTCTCCAGCGTCGACTCCAGCGGCACCAGCCGCCCGTTGACCCGGGCCCCTATCGTCCGGTAGCCCACCTCGGTGTGCACCGCGAAGGCGAAGTCGACCGGGGTCGCACCGGCCGGCAGGGCTATCACGTCGCCCTTGGGCGTGAAGACGAAGACCTCGTTGCTGGCCAGGTCGAAGCGCAGCGACTCCAGGAACTCGCCCGGGTCGGCGGTCTCCTTCTGCCAGTCCAGCAGCTGCCGCAGCCAGGCCATCTCGTTGACGGCGCCGGCCTTGTCGTCCTTGCGGACCTGGGTCGGGGTGTCGGTGCGGACCTTGGACGCGCCGGCCACCGCGCGCTGCTTGTACTTCCAGTGCGCGGCGATGCCGTACTCGGCCCGGCGGTGCATGTCGAAGGTGCGGATCTGGAGTTCGACGGGCTTGCCGCCGGGGCCGATCACCGTCGTGTGCAGCGACTGGTACATGTTGAACTTGGGCATCGCGATGTAGTCCTTGAACCGCCCCGGCACCGGGTTCCACCGCGCGTGGATGGTGCCCAGCGCCGCGTAGCAGTCGCGGACGGTGTCGACCAGGACCCGGATGCCCACCAGGTCGTAGATCTCGGCGAAGTCCCGGCCCCGGACGATCATCTTCTGGTAGACCGAGTAGTAGTGCTTCGGCCGACCGGTGACGGAGGCGGTGATCCGGGCGCCGCGCAGGTCCCCCTGGACCTGGTCGATGACGGTCGCCAGGTACTCGTCCCGCTTGGGGGCGCGCTCGGCGACCAGCCGGACGATCTCGTCGTACATCTTGGGGTAGAGGATCGCGAAGGCGAGGTCCTCCAGCTCCCACTTGATGGTGTTCATGCCCAGCCGGTGCGCCAGCGGGGCGTAGATCTCCAGCGTCTCGCGGGCCTTCTTCTCCTGCTTCTCCCGCTTGAGGTAGCGCATCGTGCGCATGTTGTGCAGGCGGTCGGCCAGCTTGATCACCAGGACCCTCGGGTCCTTGGCCATCGCGACGACCATCTTGCGGACGGTCTCGGCCTGCGCGGCCTCGCCGAACTTGACCCGGTCGAGCTTGGTGACGCCGTCCACCAGCAGCGCCACCGAGTCGCCGAAGTCCTTGCGCAGGGTCTCCAGGCCGTAGTCGGTGTCCTCGACGGTGTCGTGCAGCAGCCCGGCCATCAGGGTCGCGGCGTCCATCCCCAGCTCGGCCAGGATGGTGGCCACCGCCAGCGGGTGGGTGATGTACGGGTCGCCGCTCTTGCGCTTCTGCCCGCGGTGCCACTTCTCGGCGACGGCGTAGGCCCGCTCGATGTCGCGCAGCAGCGCCGGGTCGGCCTTCGGGTCGTTCGCCCGGATCGACCGGAACAGCGGTTCCAGCACGGGGTTGAGCACGCTGGAGCGCTGGCCGCCGAGGCGGGCCAGGCGGGCGCGCATGCCGCCCGAGGAGGAGCCGCGGCCGGTGGGGGCGGTGGGTCGCGAGGAGGTCGGCGCCGGGCGTGCCGGGGTGGCCCCCGAGGGCGTGGGACGGCTGTCGGGGGCGGCCGCTTCGGCCGTGGGCACAACCTCGTCGGGCAAGGACTCTCCTCGGGGCACCGGGGCCGACCCCTGCCGCGGCCCGTACGGTCGGGCGCAACCGGGAGGGGGTGAATCTTCATGGTACCGAGCCGGGCGCCCCGGTGTTCATCCGCCCGGGCGGAAACGGAAGGGCGGCGGTCGGATGATCCGACCGCCGCCCTTCGCTCAGGTCCCTCAGACCGTGACCAGGGTCTCCAGCGGGGCGCCGTTCAGGTGCCCGGCCAGCCGCTCCCGGCCGTCCAGGAAGCCCAGCTCCATCAGCACCACGACGCCCACCAACTCGGCGCCGGCCTCCTTCACCAGGTCCAGCGAGGCACCGATGGTGCCACCGGTGGCCAGCACGTCGTCCACCACCAGCACCCGCTCACCGGGCGCGAAGGCGTCGCACTGCACCTCCAGCGTCGCCGAGCCGTACTCCAGCTCGTACGAACGCCGGAACACCTCGCCGGGCAGCTTGCCCTGCTTGCGGATCGGCACGAAGCCGAGCCCGGCCGCGAAGGCCGCCGGGGCCGCCAGCACGAAGCCGCGCGCCTCCAGGCCCACCACCTTGGTCGCCCCGAGCTCCCGCGCCCGGTCCGCCAGCGCCCTGGTGAGGGCGCCGAAGGCCTCGGCGTCGGCCAGCAGCGGCGCGATGTCCTTGAACAGCACACCCGGCTTCGGGTAGTCCGGGACGTCCCGGATCCGGCTGTTCAACAGCTCGGCCAGTGCGGTGTCGGCGGTGGTCACGGCGTGTCCTTACGGTCGGGTCGGTTCAGCGCTTGGTGGACGGACGGCCCTTGGCACGCGTGGTGCCGGCCGCCCGACCGCGCTGACCGACCATACCCGCAGGCAGGTCCTCGTCCGCGATCTCCTCGCCCTCCGGCGTCCCGCCCTCGGCCGCCTTGGCCGCCGCGGCGGCCCGGTGCTGCAGGACGCGCTTGCGCAGCGCCTTCATCTCGGGCTGCTCCTCCTTGAGCTGCGCCAGCAGCGGGGTGGCGACGCAGATCGAGGAGTAGGCACCGGCCGCGAGGCCGATGAACAGCGCCAGCGAGATGTCGTTCAGCGTGCCGGCGCCCAGGAGGCCGCCACCGATGAACAGCAGCGCGGCGACCGGGAGCAGGGCGACCACGGTGGTGTTGAGCGAACGCACCAGGGTCTGGTTGAGGCCCGCGTTGGCCGCCTCGCTGTAGGTGAGCTTGTTCTGCTTGGTGAGGTCCTTGGTGTTCTCCTTCACGGTGTCGAAGACGACCACCGTGTCGTAGAGCGAGTACCCGAGGATGGTCAGGAAGCCGATCACCGTACCGGGGGTGACCTCGAAGCCCACCAGGGCGTACACGCCGATGGTGATCAGGAGGTCGTGGATGAGGGCGACCAGGGCGGCCACCGCCATCCGCCACTCGAAGGCGATCGCCAGGTAGACCGTCACCAGGACCATGAAGATGATCAGGCCGGTGAGGGCCTTCGAGGAGATCTGCTTGCCCCAGCTGGGGCCGATCACCTGGGCCTCGACGGTGTCCAGCGGCACGGCCAGCTTCTCGGAGAGCTGAGCGCGGATCTCGTCCGAGCTCTTCGGCTCCTCGGTGCTGACCTGGATGCGGATCTTGCCGTTGTCGGTCGACTGCACCAGCGGGTGCGAGGAGACGATCTTGTCGGCCGTCTCCTGCGCCTGCGAGACGGTGAGGCCCGGCTTGGCCACGGTGTAGACCGAGCCGCCCTTGAACTCGATGCCCAGGTGCAGGCCCATCGCCAGACCGATCGCCGCGATCAGCACGATCACGCCGGAGATGGAGTACCAGAGCTTGCGGCGCCCGACGAAGTCGAAGCTGACCTCGCCCTGGTAGAGCCGGTGTCCCAGATTGGAGAAGCGTGACACGGTGTCAGGCCTCCTTCACGGCGGCAGAGGAGGGGCTACGGCGACGGCTGCTGCGCAGCGGCGGGCGGGCGCCCAGCCGCTTCGGGTCCAGGCCGGACCACGGGTGACCGTCGGCGAAGAACTTCCGCCGGGCCAGCAGCGTGATCACCGGCTTGGTGAAGAGGAAGATCACCACGACGTCCAGCGCGGTGGTCAGCCCCAGGGTGAACGCGAAGCCCTGGACCTTGCCGACCGAGACCACGTAGAGGACGGCGGCACAGAGGAAGGACACGAAGTCCGAGACCAGGATGGTGCGCCGGGCGCGCGGCCAGGCCCGCTGGACCGCCGGCCGCAGCGGGGCGCCCTCGCGGACCTCGTCGCGGATGCGCTCGAAGTAGACGATGAAGGAGTCGGCGGTGATGCCGATCGCGACGATCGCACCGCAGACCGCCGGCAGGTTCAGCGCGAAGCCGATCCCGGCGCCGAGCAGGCTCATGATCGAGTAGGTCAGGGCCGCCGAGACGAGCAGACCGGCGATCGAGACCAGGCCGAGGCCGCGGTAGTAGACCAGCGAGTAGAGGACCACCAGCAGCATGCCGATCGCGCCGGCGACCAGGCCGGCCATGAGCTGGTCGCCGCCGAGCGCCGGGGAGACGGTGGTGATCTCGCCCTTGCTGAATTCCAGCGGCAGGGCGCCGTAGCTCAGCACGTTGGACAGGTCCTGCGCCTCGGCCTGGGTGAAGCGGCCGGTGATCACGGCGCTGCCGCCGGGGATCGGGCCGTTGACCTGCGGGTGCGAGACGACCTGGTTGTCCAGCACGATCGCGAACTGGTTGTTCGGCGGGGTCTGGGTGGCGAGCTGGCCGGTGACCTTGGCGAAGGCGTCGGTGCCGTTGCCGTTGAACTGCAGCTGGACCTGCCAGCCGGCACCCGTCTGGGTGTCGAGGCTCGGCTGGGCCTTGGAGACGTCCGCGCCCTTCACGGCGACGGGGCCGAGGGCGAGCTTCTCGTAGTAACCGTTCTCGGGCTTCTGCGAGCAGGCGACGACGGCCTTGTCCTCGGCGCCGGTCTGGGCCGCGCGGACCTCCGGCTTGGAGCAGTCCAGGGCGGCGAAGGCCGCGGACAGCTCCGGCGGCACGGTGCCCTGGGTCATCGCGGCGCTGACGTCCGCGGCGCTGGGCGGGGTGGCCGGTGCGGACGGCGTGCCGGTGGCGGTGCTCGCGCCCGTGGCGGCGGTGGTCGGGCTGGCGTCGGCGGCCAGCGCCTCACCGGCCGGGCGGCCCTGCTTGGTGCCGGGCGCGCTCGGCGTACCGGTGGCGCTCGCGCCGGCCGAGGCGGTGGAGCCGGCGGACGGGGTCGTGCTCGGGGTGCCGGTGGCACCGGCCGAGGGGGAGCCGGTGGGCGCCGGCGGCGTGAAGCCGCTGGGCGCCACCGCGAGGACCGGGCGGAAGAACAGCTTGGCGGTGGTACCCACCTGGTCCGCCGCGTTCTGCTGGTTGCCGCCCTTGGGGATGTTCACGATGATCGTGTTGTCGCCCTGGGTCTGCACCTCCGCCTCGGAGACACCCATGCCGTTGACGCGGCGCTCGATGATCCCGGTGGCGATGTCCATGTTGGACTTGTTGATCGCCTTGGGATCGGTCGACTTCGCGGTCAGCGTGATGCTGGTGCCACCGGCGAGGTCGATTCCGAGCCGGGGCTTGGTGTGGCCCGTCCCGAACATGAGGGCGACCAGTCCGACGGTGACGACCAGGATGAGGGCCAGCGCCCGCCCTGGGTAGCCGTCGCGCGGGCGCGACTTGGGTGTTGCCACCTTGCTCGTTTCTCCCTGTCCATGCCACTCCCCCGACCGGACCCCCGTCCGGCTTGTGGCGGGACGGGGGCATGGCGGTTCTGCGGCCCTGAGGTCCTGTGGGCTCGCGGCACTGCGCCGCGCGGCCGGGCTGGTGCCCGACCGTACTACTTGCTCGCGGGAGCCCCGCCCTCGACGTCGCCCTTGGCGGCGCCGTCCTTGGTGAGCGTCAGCGGCTTGTCCTCGACCGGCTCGGCGTCGGCGTCCTCGGCCTCCGGCTCGGGCAGCTCGTCATCGGCGGGGCGACCGTTGATGATCGCGTCGTACTCCTGGGGGTCCAGGACGGCGGCGATCGCGCTCTTGGTGAAGTGGGTGACCACGCCGGGCGCGATCTCCAGCTCGATGGTCTCCTCGTTGACCGCCTTCACCTGGGCGTACAGGCCGCCGATGGTGCGCACCCCCGCCCCTGGCTCCAGCGACGTCTGCATCTGCTGCATCTGCGACTGGCGCTTCTTCTGCGACCGGAACATGAGCACGATCGCGATGATCGGGAGGAGAAGGATGATGAAGTTCACTGCAGCCAGGGTCCTTTACGGGCCGCCGACCGGCGGCCTGTGTGGTATTGGTCGGCCCGTCAGGTGAGCGGGGCGGTCCGGCGGAGTCTAGGCGACCCCGAACTGATCGGACAACGCCAAGCATCGCATCCTGCCGCCGAAAGTGGCGAGCCTCCGCCTGCACAGTTTCCCCGGGATCCGCCCCAGGCCTGCGCCCGGACCACTCACCGGGGTGACGGATCGGGCGCCTCCCGGGAACCGGCGGGCGCCCATCACCCGTTCAGCCCTCGTCGGCCGGGAAGAGTTCGGACTGGGCCGGCACGGCACCCCGAGCGGCCTGGACCGGCGGGGTCAACCCGAGGTGCTGCCAGGCCGCGGCGGTGGCGATCCGCCCGCGCGGCGTCCGGGCGAGCAGGCCCTCGCGGACCAGGAAGGGCTCCGCCACCTCCTCGACCGTCTCGGACTCCTCCCCCACCGCGACCGCGAGAGTCGACAAACCGACCGGTCCGCCGCCGAACAGCCGCAGCAGCGCGTTCAGCACCGCGCGGTCCAGCCGGTCCAGGCCGCGGGCGTCCACCTCGTAGACGTCCAGCGCCCGGGCGGCGATCTCGGCGGTGACCAGGCCGTCGTGCCGCACCTGCGAGAAGTCCCGGACCCGGCGCAGCAGCCGGTTGGCGATGCGCGGCGTCCCCCGCGAGCGGCCGGCGATCTCGGCGGCGCCGACCGGGTCGATCTCCACGTCCAGCAGGGTGGCCGAGCGGCGCACCACCCGTTCGAGCTCGGCCGGGGCGTAGAACTCCATGTGCCCGGTGAAGCCGAAGCGGTCGCGCAGCGGGGGCGGCAGCAGACCGGCCCGGGTGGTGGCGCCGACCAGGGTGAAGGGCGGCAGCTCCAGCGGGATGGCGGTGGCGCCCGGGCCCTTGCCGACGATCACGTCGACCCGGAAGTCCTCCATCGCCATGTAGAGCATCTCCTCGGCCGGACGGGACATCCGGTGGATCTCGTCGAGGAAGAGCACCTCGCCCTCGGCGAGCGAGGAGAGGATCGCCGCGAGGTCCCCCGCGTGCTGGATCGCCGGGCCGGAGGTGATCCGGATCGGGGCGCCCAGCTCGGCGGCGATGATCATCGACAGGGTGGTCTTGCCCAGCCCGGGCGGCCCGCTGAGCAGCACGTGGTCGGGCGCGCTGCCGCGCTTGCGGGCCGCCTGGAGCACCAGGGACAGCTGCTCGCGCACCCGCTCCTGACCGATGAACTCGTCCAGCAGCTTGGGGCGCAGCGCCGCCTCGACCGCCTGGTCCTCCCCGTCGGCGGCGGCCGTCACCAGCCGGTCGCCCGGGTCCGAGTCGTACGGACTCATCAGCACATGCTCCAAAGTCGACAAGAGGACAGATCGCCAGATGGCTTTAGCGGGATCGGTTGAGGCCGCGCAGGGCGAGCCGGAGCAGTGCGCCGACGTCCGGCGCCTGCTGGGCCTCCGCCTCGGGGGTGACGGCCACGACCGCCTCGTCCGCCTCGCGCGGAGCGTAGCCGAGGCCGGTCAGCGCCGCGTGCAGCTGCTCGCTCCAGGGGGCCGGGCCGGCCGCGATCGGCTTCTGCGCCGGCACCGAGCCGTGCGGGGCGCCCAGCTTGTCCTTGTACTCCAGCAGCAGCTTGGCGGCCTTCGCCTTCCCGATGCCGGGCACGGCCACCAGCGCCTTCTCGTCGCCGCCGGCCACCGCGGCCCGCAGTGCGTCGGGGCTGTGCACGCCGAGGATCGCCTGCGCCAGCTTCGGGCCGACGCCCGGTGCGGCCTGGAGGATCTCGAAGACGGCGCGCTCGTCGTCGTCCGCGAAGCCGAACAGGGTCAGCGAGTCCTCCCGGACCACCAGCGAGGTCGCGAGCCGGGCGGGCTCACCCAGCCGGAGCCCGGCCAGCGTGTTCGGCGTGCACTGCACGGCCATGCCGACCCCGCCGACCTCGACCACGGCGAGTCCGGAGGAGATGGCCGCCACGGGCCCTTGCACGAAGGCGATCACCGGCTGCTTCCTTTCAGGGGGGTGGCGCGGGCCGCCCGTACCGCGGCCTCCAGGCGGTTGGTCGCCCCGCCGCGCCAGATGTGGCAGATGGCCAGCGCCAGCGCGTCGGCGGCGTCGGCCGGCTTGGGCGGGGCGTCCAGCCGCAGCAGGCGCTGCACCATGGCCGTGACCTGCGTCTTGTCGGCCCGGCCCGAGCCGGTGACGGCGGCCTTGACCTCGCTCGGGGTGTGCAGGGTGACCGGGATTCCGCGCCGGGTGGCGCAGAGCATCGCGACCGCGCTGGCCTGGGCGGTGCCCATCACCGTCCGGACGTTGTGCTGGGCGAACACCCGCTCGACGGCGACCAGCTCCGGCTCGTGCTCGTCGAGCCAGGCCTCCATGCCCTGCTCCACCAGCAGCAGCCGCCGCCCGATCTCGTCCTCGGCGGGAGTGCGCACCACGCCGACCCCGACCATCCGCAGCGGCCGCCCCGGCGCACCCTCGACCACGCCGATCCCGCACCTGGTCAGCCCCGGGTCCACGCCCAGTACCCGTACCACAGCCCCGCCTCTCGTTGATCGCCGCTCGCCCCCGGGCGCTCCGGCCCGGTGCCGACACGCCCTTCGGCTCACGGCGGGCGACCTGCGAAGGCTACCGTCCGGGTCCGACAGGGCCCGCAAAGACACCGGCCCGGCGGTCGGGAGACCGCCGGGCCGGGGAGTGAGAACGATCACTCGGCGTCGAGCTGCGCACCGACCTCGTCGGAGATGTCGAAGTTGGCGAAGACGTTCTGCACGTCGTCGCTGTCCTCCAGCGCGTCGATCAGCTTGAGGATCTTGCGGGCGCCGTCGACGTCCAGCTCGACCTGCATGCTCGGGAGGAAGTTGGCCTCGGCCGAGTCGTAGTCGACGCCGGCGTCCACCAGCGCGGTGCGCACGGCGACCATCTTGGCGGCCTCGGAGACGATCTCGAACGAGTCGCCGAGGTCGTTGATCTCCTCGGGCTCCTGGTCGAGGACGACCTCGAAGAGCTTGTCCTCGTCCACGCCGTCACCCTTGGGGACGATCACGACGCCCTTGCGGGTGAACAGGTACGACACCGAGCCCGGGTCGGCCATCGAGCCGCCGTTGCGGGTCATCGCGACGCGCACGTCGGAGGCGGCGCGGTTGCGGTTGTCGGTGAGGCACTCGATCAGGACGGCGACGCCGTTCGGGCCGTAGCCCTCGTACATGATGGTCTGGTAGTCGGCGCCGCCGGCCTCCAGACCGCCACCGCGCTTGACGGCGCGGTTGATGTTGTCGATCGGGACCGAACTCTTCTTCGCCTTCTGGATGGCGTCGTAGAGGGTCGGGTTGCCGGCCGGGTCGGGACCGCCGGTGCGCGCCGCCACCTCGATGTTCTTGATCATCTTGGCGAAGAGCTTGCCGCGCTTGGCGTCGATCACGGCCTTCTTGTGCTTGGTGGTAGCCCACTTAGAGTGGCCGGACATTCGCCAGCTCCTTTACGTCGCCAAAGGGAAATGAAACAGATGAGATCTTACCGGTGTCGTCACCGGAAAGGCGCACACGGTCAGCGCTGTCCCAGGTGCTCCTCGACCATCGCGACGAAGTAGGCGTGCACGCGGTGGTCGCCGGTGAGCTCCGGGTGGAAGGAGGTCGCCAGCAGGTTGCCCTGGCGCACCGCCACGATCCGGCTCTCCGGGCCGTCCGCGGCGGGCAGCTCGGCCAGCACCTCGACGCCCGCGCCGACGCCCTCGACCCAGGGGGCGCGGATGAAGACGCCGTGCACCGGTGCGTCGGCCAGGCCCTTGAAGGCGACACCGGACTCGAAGGACTCGTTCTGGCGGCCGAAGGCGTTGCGGCGCACCGTCATGTCGATGCCGCCGACGGTCTCCTGGTCGTCCCGGCCGTCGAGGATCTTGTCGGCCAGCATGATCATGCCCGCGCAGGTGCCGTACACCGGCATCCCTGCGGCGACCCGCTCGCGCAGCGGGTCCATCACGCCGAACAGCAGCGCCAGCTTGGACATGGTGGTGGACTCCCCGCCGGGGATCACCAGCGCGTCGACCTCGGCCAGCTCCTCGGCACGGCGCACCGGACGGGCGAGCGCGTCGGCCTCGGCCAGCGCGACCAGGTGCTCGCGGACGTCACCCTGAAGGGCGAGGACGCCGATGACTGGAGTGCTCACGGTCTTCAACCTCGTTCGATCGTTCTACGGATGTACGTGGCGCGGCCCGCCGCGCGCGAAGGCGCTGCGGCGGGCCCAGGGCCTGTCGGCCCTCGCAGGTACGGGTGACTACCAGCCGCGGTTGGCGTAGCGCTCGGTCTCCGGCAGGGTGTCGCAGTTGATGCCGACCATGGCCTCGCCGAGGTTGCGGGAGGCGTCCGCGATGATCTTCGGGTCGTCGAAGAAGGTGGTGGCCTTCACGATGGCGGCGGCACGCTTGGCCGGGTCGCCCGACTTGAAGATGCCGGAGCCGACGAAGACGCCCTCGGCGCCCAGCTGGCGCATCAGCGCGGCGTCGGCCGGGGTGGCCACGCCACCGGCGGAGAACAGCACGACCGGCAGCTTGCCGAGCTCGGCGACCTCCTTGACCAGCTCGTACGGAGCGCGCAGTTCCTTGGCGGCGGCGTACAGCTCGTTGTTGTCGAAGCCGCGCAGCTTGGCGATCTCGTTCTTGATCTGGCGCAGGTGGCGGACGGCCTCGACGACGTTGCCGGTGCCGGCCTCGCCCTTCGAGCGGATCATGGCCGCGCCCTCGGCGATGCGGCGCAGGGCCTCGCCCAGGTTGGTGGCGCCACAGACGAAGGGGGTGGTGAAGGCCCACTTGTCGGAGTGGTTCACCTCGTCGGCCGGGGTCAGCACCTCGGACTCGTCGATGTAGTCGACACCGAGCGACTGGAGGACCTGGGCCTCGACGAAGTGGCCGATCCGCGACTTGGCCATCACCGGGATGGAGACCGCCTCGATGATCTCCTCGATCATGTTCGGGTCGGACATCCGGGCCACGCCGCCGTCCTTGCGGATGTCGGCCGGAACCCGCTCCAGCGCCATGACGGCCACCGCGCCGGCGTCTTCGGCGATCTTGGCCTGTTCGGCGTTGACCACGTCCATGATCACACCGCCCTTGAGCTGCTCGGCCATGCCGCGCTTCACCCGGGCGGTACCGATCTGCGGCTGGTCTGCGGTGGTGGGGGTGGTGGACACGTGAGACCTCACTCGAAGATGAACCAGTGCTATCGCCCTATGGTAGGCGGAACGGGTGACCCAACCATGCGCCACCAAGTCCAGCCCGGACGACGGGATGCGACAAACGGGCCGTATCCGAGCACAGCCTAGGCGGGTGCCCCTTCGGGCGTGAGCGCGGGCGGCGGAGCATCGTCCATCTCGAACGCCAGCGGGAACGGCGCCTTCCCCGCCAACCGGAAGTACCGCACCAGACGGTGCTCGCGCACCGCCCGCGCCGCCCGCACCGCGTCGTTGTGGAACCGGCGCGCCATCGGCGCCCGGCGCACCGCCGCCGTCAGGTCGCGCACCGCGTCCTCGCCGCCCGGCTCCGCCACCAGCGCCGCCACCTGCTCCGGCTCGGCGAAGACCGCCCGCAGCGCCAGGCTCAGCTGGCTCTCCGCCACCTCACGCTGCTCGTCATCGGCCTGCCGGGCCGCGTGCGCCGCGTCCAGCAGCAGCAGCGAGGCCGCCGGGTCCAGCAGCGAGGACGTGGCCAGCTCCATCGCCACCGAGGCCCGACGGACCAGCTGCGCGTCCAACGCGGCCCGCGCCGCGTCGATCCTGGCGTGCAGCCGGTCCAACCGACCGGCCGTCCAACTCAGGTACATGCCGAAGAGCACCACGGCCACGCCGGCCCAGATCCAGGTAGTCACGGGGCGCAACGCTACCGGGTGTCACCGGCTCAGCCCTCCGCGCTCGCGCTCCGGTAGGACCCGCGGTCGATGTCGGAGACGTTCACCGCGGTGTGCAGCCGGGTGCCCGGCGCCGGCGCGACGTGCTCCGCCAGCAGCGCCAGCACGCCCTCGCTGAGCGCCGCCTTCGCCTCCGGCGTACGGCCCGGGAAGATCTGGAACTCGACGTACACCTGCGCGGCGGCCCCCTCGCCCTCCCCCACCACGAAGTCGTCGTTCTGCCGGAACAGCGTCTTGCACGCCTCCGGCTTCGCGTCGATCGTCCCCACCGCGAGGCGGTTGATCGCCACGCCCAGCGCCCGGCGGTCGAAGGAGCCGGCCAGGCTCGGCGAGTAGTCGACGGAGATCTGCGGCATCGGTGCCCCCATGTGTCACGCCCGGATACGGTCGACCGACCCTAACGCCGCCGACACCCCGGAAAGTCCCGTCCCCCGGTTCCGGCCCCCGGTCCCCGCTCGCGTCCCCCCGGTCTCAGTCCCGGGCCAGCCCGAACCGGCCGCGCCGGCCGCTGCGCACGTCCTCCTCGACCACCGCCGCGGCCCCCGCCGCCACCGTCTCGTACACCGCCAGGATGTCCGCGCCGACCGTCGACCAGTCGAACCGCCGCACGTACCGCGAGGCGGCCTTGCTCAGCTCCTCCAGCCGCCCCGGGTCGCCCAGCAGCCGCAGCGCCGCCCCGGCCAGCGCGTCCGCGTCCTCCACCGGGAACAGCTCGCCCGCGTCCCCGCCGTCCAGCACCTGCTTGAACGCGTCCAGGTCGCTGGCCAGCACCGGGGCGCCCGCCGACATCGCCTCGACCAGGATGATCCCGAAGCTCTCGCCACCGGTGTTCGGCGCCACGTACAGGTCCACGCTGCGCAGCAACCGGGCCTTGTCGCGGTCGCTCACCATGCCGAGGAACTCCACCTGCCGGCGGACCTCCGGCGCCAGGCCCGCGACGGCCTCCTCCTCGTCGCCCTTGCCCGCCACCAGCAGCCGCACGCCCGGCCGCTCGGCCAGGATCTTCGGCAGCGCCGCCAGCAGCGTCGGCAGGCCCTTGCGCGGCTCGTTGATGCGGCCGACGAAGCCGATCGTGCCCGGCTGCCCGGCCGCCGCGCCGCCGCGCCAGCGCTCGTCCGGCTCGGCGTCCGCGAAGAAGCCGACGTCCACGCCGTTCGGGATCACCACCGCGTCGCCGCCCAGGTGCTCCACCAGCGTCCGCCGGGCGTACTCCGACACCGCGATCCGGGCCCGCATCTTCTCCAGACCGGGCTGCAGGATCGGCGAGGCCGCGATCATCGCCCGCGAGCGCGGGTTGGAGGTGTGGAACGTCCCCACCATCGGCCCGGACGCCGACCAGGCGGCCAGCATCGACACGCTCGGCGCGGCCGGCTCGTGCACGTGCAGGATGTCGAACCGCCCCTCGTGCAGCCACCGCCGCGTCCGCGCCGCCGACAGGACTCCGAAGCTCAGCCGCGCCACCGACCCGTTGTACGGCACCGCCACCGCCCGCCCGGCCCCGACCACGTACGACGGCAGCGCCTCCTCGTCCTCGGCCGGCGACAGCACCGAGACCTCGTGGCCCAGACCGATCAGGTGCTCGGCCAGGTCCCGGATGTGGAACTGCACCCCGCCGGGGACGTCCCAGTCGTACGGGCAGACGATGCCGATCTTCACGGGTTCCTCATGCTCCTTCGGGTACTCCTGCTGGCCGGGATCAGGCCCCGGAGGCCTCGGCCGCCGGCTCGCCGGCCGGCTCCGGCACGGCCGCCCGGGCCGCCTCGGGGCGCGGCGCGGCCGCCTCCCCCACCGTCTCACGGACCGGGAGGTCGGCCAGCCAGAACCGCTGCAGCATGTGCCAGTCCTCGGGGTGCTCGCAGATCGCCTGCTCCCACACCTGCGCCAGCGCCTGCGTCATCGCCTGCGTCCGCTCCTTGCGGTCGCCCTCCTGCGGCACCGGCACCTCGGGGTGGATCCGCGCCCGCATCACCGGGCCGTCGTACCAGAGCGTCACCGGCAGCAGCGCCGCCCCGGTCCGCTGGCACAGCGCCGCCGGACCGGCCGGCATCCGGGTCGCCTCCCCGAAGAACGACACCTCCACGCCCGCCTCCGAGAGGTCCCGGTCCCCCACCAGGCAGACCAGCCGGCCCTCGCGCAGCCGTCGCGCCAGCGTGCCGATCACGTTCACCCCACCGCCGGTCAACGCCAGGACCTCCATGCCCTGGCCCTCCCGGAACTCCACGAACCGGTCGAACAGCCGCTCCGGCTTCAACCGCTCCGCGACCGTGGTGAACGGGAAGCCCTGCTGCGCCACCCAGGTGCCCGCCAGGTCCCAGTTGCCCATGTGCGGCAGCGCGATCACCGCGCCCCGACCGGCCTCGATCGGCGCCCGCAGGTTCTCCAGGCCCTCCGACCGGACGTCCCGGGCCACCCGGGCCCGGCTCCAGACCGGCAGCCGGAACGACTCCATCCAGTACCGCAGGTACGAGCGCATCCCGGCCCGGGACAGCGCCCGCACCCCCGCCTCGTCCAGTCCCGGACGGACCCGGCGCAGGTTCGCCTCCAACTGCAGCACCCGCTTGCCGCGCCGCCGCCAGGCGTGGTCCGCCAGCCGGTCGAACAGGCCCCGCGCCACCCGCTCCGGCAGGTGCTTCAGCACCGCCCAGCCCAGCGCGTACGCCCAGTACACCAGTCGGTCCGTCACCGCAGGACGCCCCCCATCAGCTCCCGGCCGCCGCTCGGTCGGCCTCGAACGCCTCCCGGCGCACGGTCAGCATGCGCTGGAACACCGTCACCAGGCTGCCCACGGCCACCAGCCACAGCGCCACCGGCAGCAGCCACTCCACGTACGGCACCCCGAACTTGTGCAGACCCGCGACCCCGGCCGCCACCAGGCTGGCCACCAGCCGCTCGGCCCGCTCCACCAGCCCCGACACGTCGCACGGCAGCCCCTGGCTCTGCGCCCGCGCCTTGGTGTACGACACGACCAGCCCGCTCGCCAGGCAGCAGATCGCCACCGCGCACAGCAGGTTGTCGTCGCCCTTGCCCGCGTACCACATCGCCAGACCACCGAAGATCGCCGCGTCCGCGACCCGATCCAGCGTGGAGTCCAGGAACGCCCCCCACTTGGTGCTCCGGCCCAGCTGGCGGGCCATGTTCCCGTCCACCAGGTCCGAGAAGATGAACAGCGTGATCGTGATGGTGCCCCAGAAGAACTCCCCGCGCGGGAAGAACACCAGCGCACCGGCCACCGAACCGGCCGTACCGATCAGCGTCACGGCGTCCGGGCTCACGCCCAGCCGGATCAGGAACGCGGCGAACGGGGTCAGAACACGTGTGAAGAAGGCACGCGCGTATTTGTTGAGCATGGCCTTCCCGACCGCTCCGATCTCCCTGGTACCCGCCTGGCGCAACACGCGCGGCAGACGACCGGACGGATCAGCCCGCCTGGCCCACCCATCGTAGCCAGGCCGGGGACACCCTCCGTCGCACGCACCGCCCGACGACACACCGACGACGTCGCACACACGGACGGTCACCACCCACCCGTACGACACGCGCCGCCGCAGCACCGGCACCTACACTTTCGAAGGACAGCCCCGGCGCGACGGGAGGAGACCCCGATGCCCGACCGCAGCACGGCACGAGCCGCCCAGGCACCCGCCGTCACCGGCCCCCGGGACCTGCGCAACGTCGTCCTCATCGGCTCCAGCGGTGTGGGCAAGACCACCCTCGCCGAATCCCTCGCCCTCGCCGCCGGTGCCACCGGCCGGGCCGGGCGCGTCACCGACGGCACCACCGTCTCCGACCACGAGGACATCGAGCACCAGCAGCAGCGCTCCGTCCAGCTCTCGCTGCTCCCGCTGGAATGGAAGGGCGTCAAGATCAACCTGATCGACCCGCCCGGCCACCCCGACTTCACCGCCGACCTGCGCGCCGCCCTGCACGCCGCCGACGCCGCCGTCTTCGTCGTCTCCGCCACCGACCCGGTCACCGCCCCCACCCGCGCACTCTGGCGCGAGTGCGCCGCCGAAGGCATCCCGCGCGCCATCGCCGTCGCCAAACTCGACCTCGCCCGCACCGGATTCGACGACATCCTCCGCGCCTGCCACGACGCCTTCGACCTGGGCCCCGACACCCTCCGCCCGCTCTTCCTGCCCGTCCTCCACGACGGCCGCCCCGACGGCAGCGTCGACCTGCTCACCGGCGACACCTACGGCCGGGCCGCCCCGCTGCCCGACACCGGCCCCGCCCACGACAGCCTCGTCGAAGCCATCTCCGGCCAGGACGACACCCTCATGGAGCGCTACCTCTCCGGCGACACCCTCGACACCGACGCCCTCGAAGCCGGCCTGCGCCGCGAAGTCCTCGGCTGCGCCCTCCACCCCGCCGTCCCCACCAGCGACAACGGCCTCGGCGCCACCGAACTCCTCGACCTCGTCGTCCACACCTTCCCCGACCCCACCGAACGCACCCGCCCCGGCCCCGACTGCGACCCCGACGCCCCGCTCGCCGCCCAGGTCGTCCGCGTCACCGGTGACACCTACGTCGGCCGGATCAGCCTGCTGCGCCTGTACGCCGGCACCCTGCGCCCCGACTCCCGCATCCACCTCACCGGCCCCGCCCACAGCGCCGTCCAGAACGGCGACGAACGCATCACCGCCCTCACCAGCCCCTTCGGCAAGCTCCAGCGGCCCGTCCCGCACGCCGTCGCCGGCGACCTCGTCTGCGCCGCCAAGCTCACCACCGCCCACCCCGGCGACACCGTCCACGACCCCGGCCACCCCGTCGACCTCGACGGCTGGAGCTTCCCCGAACCCCTGCTCCCGATCGCCGTCGAAGCCCACAGCAAGGCCGACGACGACAAGCTCTCCCAGGCCCTCGCCCGCCTCACCGCCGAGGACCCGGCACTACGCCTCGAACAGAACCCCGACACCCACCAGCTCGTCCTCTGGTGCACCGGCGAGGCCCACGCCGACGTCGTCCTCGACCGCCTGCGCACCCGGCACGGCGTCCACGTCGACACCGTCGAACCCAAGGTCGCCCTCCGCGAGACCTTCGGCACCGCCGCCGCCGGCCACGGCCGGCTCGTCAAGCAGTCCGGCGGCCACGGCCAGTACGCCATCTGCGACCTGGAGGTCGAACCCCTCCCGGCCGGCTCCGGCTTCGAGTTCCAGGAGCACGTCGTCGGCGGCGCCGTCCCCAGGCACTTCATCCCCTCCGTCGAGAAGGGCCTGCGCGCCCAGCTCGCCAAGGGCGTCGCCACCGGCCACCCGCTCGTCGACGTCCGGGTCACCCTCACCGACGGCAAGGCCCACTCCGTGGACTCCTCCGACGCGTCCTTCCAGGCCGCCGCCGCCCTCGCCCTGCGCGACGCCGCCGAACATGCCGTCATCCGGCTGCTCGAACCCGTCGCCGCCGTCACCGTCCTGCTGCCCGACGACTACCTCGGCGCCGTCCTCGGCGACCTCTCCGCCCGCCGCGGCCGCGTCCTCGGCACCGAGACCGGCGACCCCGGCCTGACCCTGCTGCGCGCCGAGGTCCCCGAACTCGAACTCGTCCGCTACCCGGTCGACCTGCGCTCGCTCACCCACGGCACCGCCGAGTTCTCCCGCGCCTACCTGCGCCACGAACCCATGCCGACCGCCCTGGCCAACCGCTACACCGACTGAGCACCCGCTACCGCTGCGGCAGCGCGCACGCCGCCGTACCCCCCGGCATCCGGTGCCGGTTGCGCGCCACCCAGCGGTACGCCAGGCCCGCCACCGGCCGCACCGGCGCCAGCGCCAGCACCGCCCCCAGGTACGCCCACGCGCCGCCCGAACGCATCAGCAGCCGCGCCACCGCCTGCGCTCCCCCGTACACCCGGCCCGCCGGCGTCACCCAGAGCACCTCGCGCTCCGCCCGCTCCGCGGTCACCTCGCCCCGCCCGCCCGCGCGCGCGTCCAGCGCCGCCAGGTCCGCGAACTGGAACGGCACCGCCTCCCAGCCCCCCGAGGCCAGCGTCTGCCGCGGATGGCGCTCCGCCCACCGCACGCAGGACGAACAGAACGAGCAGTCCCCGTCGAACACCAGCACCGGGTCCATCGCCTGGGCTCCCTTCCTCGCCGTCACCACCATCGTGCCCCACCCCGACGACCCGCCGCCGACCGGGTATCGACCAGCCCGAAGCTGGGCATCATGCCTCTCAAGCCCGGGCGCGGCCCGATCGTGACGGCACTTCAGACGATCATGCGCGCGGTGACACCACGGCACGATAACCTGCCGCTGACAAGGGGAGGAGGGGACGCCACCGTGACCACACTCGACATGACTCCGGGTGCGCAGATACCCCGGACCGACACCGGGCCGCAAACCGGAGTCACCCCGGCGCTCTCCTCGGTCGCGTACCGCGACGGCAAGATCGAGGACTTCGTCGGCAAGGTCACCACCGCGACCCACAAGAAGCCCCGGTTCAAGCTCTTCGAGGCCAACCTCGGCGAGGCGTTCAGCGCCGCCGTCATCTCCCGCACCGTCGGCGCCGGGCGCAAGCCGATCGTGCCCTCGTTCGGCACCGACACCCGCCAGATCGTGGAACACTGCCTGGCCGCACAGGAGTTGCGGGCCGCACGGGACCGCAAGCTCACCGTGGTCACCGTGCTCTTCGGCCTGCTCGCCCTGCCCGGCACCCTGATCTGGATCGGCGCGTTCTACCTGCGCATCTACCTCATGAAGGGCAAGGCCCTCCAGGACGAGCTCTACGGCAGCCTCGCCCTCCTGGCCGCGGCGGTGGTCTCCGTCCTGTTCCTCGTCAAACCCCCCGTCCACGGCCCGCTCGGCGTCTACCTGCGCGTCGCCATGATCCCGCCGATCATCGGCGGGATCCTCGCCCGGCGCATCGTGCTGCGCTCCACCAAGGAGCTCCGCGAGCGCTGGCTCGCCCTCGCCGAGGGCAGCTCCGTCGCCGCCACCGTCGCCAAGGCCGTCCCCCGCGACGACCTCGACAAGAAGGCCGTCGACCTGCGCGACAAGCTCGCCCGCATGGAGTCCGAGCAGGAGACCAACGTCCAGCACTACGCCGGCCCCAAGGGCATCCTCGGCGTCGGCAAGCGCTGGGGCGAATGGCGCCTGGTCGACGTGATGCGCCCCGCCGCGGGCCACTCCGACTTCCGCGCCTTCCACCCCTGGGACCTCGTCCGGAAGATCTCCTCGCACCTCAAGGGTCTCGCCGTCAGCGAGGTCGCCAACAGCGGGATGACCAACATCACGGTCAAGCAGTGGGCAGTCCTCGAAATCGGTGAGAACGCCGACGAGATCTCCCGCCCCGGCAACGCCGACATGGACGGCGACCGGATGCGCGACTTCGCCCTCCAGACCATCGCCGACAAGCAGACCTTCGCCGGCGGCGGGCCCCGGCACTACCTCGCCACCCAGTTCATCACCTTCGACGGCAAGCTGATCATCACCTTCACCGTCACCGTCACCCTGCTCGCCAACACCCTCACCGTCACCGTCGCCGGCTACGCGCTCGGCCCGGTCAACGGCGTCTTCTCCGACAAGCCCTCGCCCAAGGAGAAGACCGTCCAGAAGACCGGCAAGTTCTGGGAGGAGCGCACCGTCCAGCTCCCCCTGATCGACAACGACGAGGTGGTCCGCCAGGCCCTTCGTGCGCCGCTCACCCGCGCCCCCGGGCTGCTCTCCTGGCTCGGCGGCGGCCTGGGCCTGCCCGAGCCGTTCGGCTTCCGGCACGCCTGGGCGAGCCCGCCGTGGGGCAGCCGGTTCATGACCGACAACGCGCTCAACGCCTCCGTCCCGGTCCTCGGCGCCGTGCACGCCGCCACCCTGGAGTTCCTGGAGGAGCACGACCTGGACACCGACCGCTTCAAGAACCGCGCCTCGATCATCAAGTCCGAGGCCCAGGGCACCCGCCCGTACAAGGTCGACCAGTTCGAGTAACCCGCCCGCGCACGCCGGAGGGGCCCGCCACCGACTCAGCGGTGACGGGCCCCTCCGGCGTTCCCGCTCAGTCCTGCGGCCAGGCCTCGGCCAGCATCTTCCGGGTGTCCGCCAGCAGTTGCGGCAGCACCTTGGTGTGGCCGACCACCGGCATGAAGTTGGTGTCCCCGCCCCAGCGCGGCACCACGTGCTGGTGCAGGTGCGCCGCGATCCCGGCACCGGCCGCCGTGCCCTGGTTCATCCCGATGTTGAACCCGTGCGCCCCCGAGGCCGCCCGCAGCGCGGTCATCGCCCGCTTGGTGAAGTCGGCCAGCTCGGCCGTCTCCACCTCGTCCAGGTCGGTGTAGTCCGCCACGTGCCGGTACGGGACCACCATCAAGTGGCCGCCGTTGTACGGGTACAGGTTCAGCACCGCGAACACGGCACCGCCCCGGGCGATGACCAGCCCGTCCTCGTCGCTCAACGAGGGGATCGAGCAGAACGGACAACCGTCGTCCGGAGCCGGACCGGTGGGCTTGTTCTCACCCTGGATGTAGGCCATCCGATGGGGGGTCCACAGGCGGCGGAAGCCGTCCGGCTCCCCGACGCCCCGCTGCAGTTCCGGCTCAGTCGTCATGCTGATCAGCATATTCGCCCAACGCTGCTTGCAAAGCCGCGCGGGGCGGACTCATGAAGAGCCCGCCCCGCGCGTGGTGGTCCGACGACGTCACACCTGAATGCGGTTCTTCACCGCGTCCACGATCTCGGCGACGGCATCCGCCACCGGCACGCCGTTCTTCTGCTCTCCGTTGCGGTAGCGGAAGGACACCGCGCCCGCCTCGACGTCGTCGTTGCCGGCGATCAGCATGAACGGGACCTTGGTCTTCTGGGCGTTCCTGATCTTCTTCTGCATGCGGTCGTCCGAGGTGTCCACCTCGACCCGGATCCCGTGCTTCTTCAGCTCGGCCGCGACCTCCAGCAGGTACGGCACGTGCTCGTCGGTGATCGGGATGCCGGTCACGGTGACCGGGGCCAGCCACGGGGGCATGGCACCGGCGTAGTGCTCCAGCAGCACCGCGAAGAACCGCTCGATGCTGCCGAACAGCGCCCGGTGGATCATGACCGGCCGCTGACGCGAGCCGTCCGCCGCCGTGTACTCGAGATCGAAACGCTCGGGGAGGTTGAAGTCGAGCTGGATCGTCGACATCTGCCAGGTCCGACCGATCGCGTCCTTCGCCTGGACCGAGATCTTCGGGCCGTAGAAGGCCGCGCCACCCGGGTCCGGCACCAGCGGCAGGCCCTGCTTCTCGGCCACGCTGGCGAGGACGGCGGTGGCCTCCTCCCAGGTCTCGTCCGAGCCGACGTACTTCACCGGGTCCTTGGTCGACAGCTCCAGGTAGAAGTCGGTCAGACCGTAGTCGCGGAGCAGGTTGAGCACGAAGGTCAGCGTCGAGTCGAGCTCCTCCGCCATCTGCTCGCGGGTGCAGTAGATGTGCGCGTCGTCCTGGGTGAAGCCGCGGGCGCGGGTCAGGCCGTGCACCACGCCGGACTTCTCGTACCGGTACACCGTCCCGAACTCGAAGAGGCGCAGCGGCAGTTCACGGTACGAGCGGCCGCGCGCGTCGAAGATCAGGTTGTGCATCGGGCAGTTCATCGGCTTGAGGTAGTAGTCCACGCCCTCGTCGAGCTGCATGGGCGGGTACATACCGTCCGCGTACCAGTCGAGGTGGCCGCTCTTCTCGAAGAGCTTCCCCTTGGTGGCGTGCGGGGTGTAGACGAACTCGTAGCCCTCCTCCTCGTGCCGCTTGCGCGAGTAGTCCTCCATCGCCCGGCGGATGATGCCGCCCTTGGGGTGGAAGACGGCGAGGCCGGAGCCGATCTCCTCGGGGATGGAGAAGAGGTCGAGCTCGTTGCCGAGCTTGCGGTGGTCGCGCTTCTCGGCCTCGACCAGGAAGTCGAGGTGGGCCTTGAGCTCGTCCTTGGTGGGCCAGGCGGTCCCGTAGATGCGCTGCAGCATCGGGTTCTTCTCGCTGCCGCGCCAGTAGGCGGCCGCGTTGCGCATCAGCTTGAACGCCGGGATGTACCGGGTGCTGGGCAGGTGCGGGCCGCGGCAGAGGTCGCCCCAGCACTGCTCGCCGGTCTTGGCGTCCAGGTTGTCGTAGATGGTGAGCTCGCCGGCGCCGACCTCGACGTCGGCGCCCTCGCCGGCGGTGGCGGCGGAGCCCTTGAGGCCGATCAGCTCCAGCTTGTACGGCTCGGCGGCCAGCTCCTCGCGGGCGGACTCGTCGGTGACCACGCGGCGGGAGAACCTCTGCCCGCGCTTGATGATCTCCTGCATCCGCTTCTCGATGGCCTTGAGGTCATCGGGGTGGAAGGGCTTCTCGACGTCGAAGTCGTAGTAGAAGCCGTCCTTGACCGGCGGGCCGATGCCGAGCTTGGCCTCGGGGTAGAGCTGCTGCACGGCCTGCGCCATGACGTGCGCGGTGGAGTGGCGCAGGATGTCCAGGCCGTCCTTGCTGCCGATCGCGACCGGCTCGACCTCGTCGCCGTCCTGGACGGCGTACGCGAGGTCCTTGAGCTGGCCGCCGACGCGGGCGGCGATGATCGAGCGGTCGTCGGCGAAGAGCTCGGCGGCCGTAGTGCCCGTGGTCACCACGCGCTCTTCCCGATCGGGTTCGCGGTTGATGATTACCCGGACGTCCGTCACCGGTCTCTCCTGACGTGCTGGATTCAGAGGACGCAACACTGCGCTGCGCGTGACGATGGTACCGAGCGCGTCGACCCGGCCGCGCACCTACGCCCCCTCCCCCCCTTCCCCGAGGCCTCCGTCGAGCTCTTCCCCGAGTCCCTCGCCGAGGGACTTCAGCAGTCGCTCGCGGTCGGCGTCCTCCCAGCCGCACAGTTCCAGGCCCTGCGGCCGGGTGAGCCGGCGGAAGCCGCCGCGGCTCTCCAGCCGGCCGGCGACCCGGACCGGCAGGCCCGCGAGGTGGGCCTCGGCGGCGAGCCGGTAGTCGGGGTCGGGCAGGCGCAGCTTGAGTTCGCGGACCTCGGCGCCGCCGAGGACGCGCAGCCGTACCGAGCCCGGTCCGGCCGGATCGGCGCGCTTGAGCCGGACGACCACGCCGACGACGGTGACGGCGACGGCGGGTTCGATCCGCTCCAGCAGTTCGGCGGCCTCGGCCAAGGCGGGCAGGTCGCCGGGCGAGAAGTCGAGGACGACCCGGCGGTCCCCGAAGCCGCCCGGGGTCCCGGCGGCGACGGACCAGGCGACCGTCAGCCGGGCCGCCGTCGCGCCGCGGACCAGGTCCTCCACGGACTGGACGAGCTCCCGGCTGACTCCGGCCTGGACGGCGTTCTCGAACGCCTCGGGCCCCCCGCTGACCCGCCGGTAGTCGACGGCGTCGCGCAGTGCCTCCAGGGCGCGGACCAGGGTGGTGACGGCGGCCCGGCCCTCGGGCGCGGGGGTGTAGGCGGTGAGGGCGGCGCCCTGCTCGACGACCAGGACGCGGTCCAGGAAGTCCCCGGCGTGGGCGTCCAACCGGGCCCCGAAGTAGGCGGCCGTGGCCCGGCCGGCCTTGGCCCCGGCGGCGAGCATCGCCCGGGCCGCCCGCTGGAGCCGCTCGGCGTCGTCCCAGGTGGCGGCCTCGGCCGGGCCGGCCGGCTCCCGGTGCCAGCGCAGTTCGTCGCCGGGGACGGCGAGCGCCAGCAGGATGGCGCGGGCGGACGGGGTGGAGGAGCGGGACAGCGCGGTGACGGCGTCGGCGAGGAGGTCGACGGCGTCGTCGAAGCCGTCCCCGGCGGGGACGAGGACGCTGGTGCCGGACTCGTCGTCGGGCGGCGTCCAACGGCCGTAGCGGGCGGCGGGGCCGCCGCGCCGGACCCAGCCGTGCCGGGCGAGCAGGGTGGCGAGCACCGCCGGGTCGACGGCCGCGGGGTCGGGCAGGGCCTGGACCGGCTCGCCGGGTGCGTGCGGCGGTGTCATGGGTGCTGCTCCTCGCTGCCGGGGGCCGGGGTCGAGCCGGGCGGTCACGGGCTGCCACCCGCGCCGACCCGGGCCATGATGTCGCAGAGCGCGCGGTCGTCGAAGACCTTGCCGGTGGGCACCCGCACGTTGGTGCGCCGCTGCCCGGTGACCGGGTGGCCGGCCAGGTTGACCCAGTAGCAGCAGTGCCGCAGCTCCAGCGCGTCCGGGCGGGCGTGCAGCCAGCGGTCGACCCGCCGTGGCAGCAGCATCACGACCAGGATGCGCGGCACGGCGACCCGCGCCCGGGCGAGCTTGCGCAGGTGGTCGTTGTCGAGGGTGAAGCTGAAGAACGGCCCGGCCGGGTCGGGCGCGATCTGCTGGGTGGCCTTCAGTTGGATCTTGATGGTGACCTCGTCGTCCACCTCGTGCGCCCGGGAGCCGTGGCTGACCTGCCAGTCGATCCCGTTGTCCGGGAACGGCTGGGAGAGCGAGCAGCCGGCTGCGGCGGCGACCGCGTGCAGGTAGCCGACCTGCAGCGTCTCCATGCAGGCGGTGACCGCCAGGTTCCCCCGGAGAACGGCCGCCGCCTCCTCAGGCTGCGGCTGCGTCAGTGCCATCGCCCCGTGGCCTCCCCCTGCTCCGGGCCCGTCCGGATCGGAACGGCGGGCCCAAGGGCAGGATCCCCGGCCGGGCTTGCGCCAAACGGTTGAACAGGTGTCAGGACCGGGTATCAACCGGGCGCGCGGAACGCTCGCCTGAGGGGCAGTCATGCAGCAGCACTGGTACACCGGCCCACTCGCCTCCTTCGACACCGAGACCACCGGCGTGGACGTCGAGACCGATCGGATCGTCTCGGCCGCCCTGGTCGTCCAACTCGCCCCGGGTCGACCGGTGCAGACCACCACCTGGCTCGCCGATCCGGGCGTCCCGATCCCGGACGGCGCCCGGGCGGTGCACGGCATCACCGACGAGCACGCCCGGACGCACGGCCGCCCGGTCGGCGCGGTGGTCGCGGAGGTCACCCGCGCGCTGGCGGACCAGGCGCGGGCCGGGCGTCCGGTGGTGGTGATGAACGCGCCGTACGACCTGACGCTGCTGGACCGGGAGTTGCGCCGCCATCACGGGCTGACGCTAACCGGCGGGGTGGGCACGGCCGGGCTGGTGGTGCTGGATCCGCGGGTGCTGGACAAGCACGTGGACCGCTACCGCAAGGGCCGTCGGACGCTGACCGACCTGTGCGCGCACTACGGCGTGGAGTTGGCCGGGGCGCACGACGCGGCGGCGGACGCGACGGCGGCGCTGGCACTGACCCGGCGGATAGGTGCCCGCTACCCGGCGGCCCTGGGCGGGCTGACGGCGGCGGAGCTGCACCTGCGGCAGGCGGTCTGGCACGCGGCGCAGGCGCGGGGGCTGCAGAACTGGTTCGACCGGTCGGGGACACCGGAGCGGGTGGACCCGTCCTGGCCGCTGCGGCCGGCCCGCTGCGGCTGCGGCCGTCGACTGGAGCCCGAGCACGGCTGCGAGGCGGCGGCGTAGCGGCGGCCGACCGGTGCCGGCCCCGAACGCGCCGCAGGCCCTGACCGGTTTCCTGGTCAGGGCCTGCGTGCTGTCCGGTGGGCGATACTGGGATCGAACCAGTGACCCCTTCGGTGTGAACGAAGTGCTCTCCCGCTGAGCTAATCGCCCGGGCAACGAGAAGAACTGTAGCACCATTTGGCGGTCGTCGTACAACTCGTCTGTTCCGGGTACTGCTGGCGCATCCACAGAACTCGCACTCCATGCGGAAGATGACTGAGCCTCAGTCGCATTCCGGGCGGTTCTTCGGATGGATTCCGGAAATACACGTGAGGCCCAGCCGATAATCGGCTGGGCCTCACGTATCACAATGCATTCCGGTGGGCGATACTGGGATCGAACCAGTGACCCCTTCGGTGTGAACGAAGTGCTCTCCCGCTGAGCTAATCGCCCGGGTGCAGGGAAAACATTACCGCATCCCGGAGGGTGGTCCGAACACCCCCGTCACGGCGGCCCCCACCCCCGGGCCGCTCAGCTCTCGCCCGCCTTCCAGGGGACGACCAGGCCGTAGCAGGAGAAGTACCAGCCGCCGATCCCGACGACCGCGGCGAGGCCGATCGCGGTGACGGTGAGGTTGCGGCGGCGCACCCGCGGGTCCAGGGCGCGCTGGGCGGCCTCGGCGACCTTGCGGCGGCTCCAGCGCAGCGCCAGCTGGGCCCAGGCGAACTCGGTGGCCCAGACCCCCATGCCCAGGAAGATCACCACCCAGCCGGGGCCGGGCAGCGGCAGCATGATCACGCCGAGGACGACCACGGCGAGGCCGGCCAGGAAGATCGCCACCTGCCAGGTGAGGTGCAGCGGCCGCGAGCGGCGGACGAACGCCGGGGCGCGGGAGCCGACCGCCCGGCCGCCGTCGACGGTCGCGGAACCGGCCGTGTCATCCGGCGTGACCGCTTCACCCGATCCCGTGTTCTTGGCCGTCTTGTCGTTTCGCACAGTCATGCCAGGAAACTAACCAAGAAGCGGCCCGGTAATGCCCGACCGGGCCGTTCCGGGATGATTCCGCAATGCGCCGTAAGGGGTACGACTCGCGCCCGAATCGGGACAGAGGGGTTTACATCGGGCTTGGGGGTGGGATGGTCCGTTCGCCGACGTGCGATTCCCCGAGCGCACACTGAGCGAAAGGCCATGGCGCTTATGAACACCACGGTCAGCTGCGAGCTGCACCTGCGCCTCATCGTGTCCAGCGAGTCCTCACTGCCCGTCCCCGCGGGTCTGCGCTACGACACCGCCGACCCCTACGCCGTGCACGCCACGTTCCACACGGGCGCCGACGAGACCGTGGAGTGGGTGTTCGCCCGAGATCTCCTCGCGGAGGGGCTGCACCGACCGACCGGTACCGGCGACGTCCGGGTGTGGCCGTCCCGCAGCCACGGGCAAGGGGTGGTCTGCATCGCGCTGAGCTCTCCGGAAGGAGAAGCCCTGCTGGAAGCCCCGGCCCGGGCGCTTGAGTCTTTCCTCAAGCGGACGGACGCCGCGGTGCCACCCGGCACCGAACACCGCCACTTCGACCTTGACCGGGAGCTGTCCCACATCCTCGCTGAAAGCTGACCCCGCCCGGAGGCGGTCACGCCCCGCCATCGGCGGGGTGGTACCTCCTGCCGTCACCGCAGCCGTCCTACTCGGGGGCACGGCAGCAACTCAGCCGCGCACGACGCGGTCTCGGGGCCGGTGGACGGCCCGTTCCCGTCGGAGCGGGTCCGCGACACCGCGGGCGCCCGGCAACGAGGTCGGCCATCCATACGGGTGGCCGGCCTCGCTGCCGGGCGCCGTCGGCATTTCGGGGGGTCCTTCGCGGGCCGGTCCGCCCGGGCGCCGCCCGGTTCACGGCACTCTGACGGAATCCGTACACGCCTTCGAAAGAACCCGCCGCCCTTCCGCCGCACGGCCCGGTATGGTCTGGGGTAACCGTGGACGCGGGGTTCCGGAGTCCCCCTGCGCGAGGAGTCCCCAACGTGCTGATCACCCATGACACCGAGTGCGCACTGGGCATCCTCGTCGAGCTGCTCAACACCGCGCCCGAGGTGTGCGGCACCGAGCGGCTGCCGGACGTGGCCGCACTGGACGCCTTCGTGGTCGGCCAGGAGATCAGCGAGATCGACTCGCTGACCGAGAACGACCTGCGCAAGGTGCACGAGCTGCGCACCCGGCTGCGCGAGGTGTTCGGCACGGAGTCCACCGCCGAGGCCGCCGAACTGGTCAACCGGATCGTCGCCGCCGCCGGGACGACGCCGCGGCTGACCAACCACGACCACCACGACTGGCACATCCACTACTTCGCCCCGCACGCCGCACTCGGCGACCACCTCGCCGCCGAACTGGGCATGGCGCTGGCCTTCATCCTCATGGCGGGCGAGCGGGAGCGGCTGCGCCGGTGCGAGGCCCCGGACTGCGCCCGGGTCTTCGTGGACCTCTCCCGCAACCGCTCCCGGCGCTACTGCGACAGCCGCACCTGCGGCAACCGGCTGCACGTCGCCGCCTACCGGGCACGGCAGCGCTCGGCGGAGGCCGTGCCCTCCGCCTGACGCCGGCCCCCGCGGGGTTCGGATGCCGCTCAGATGCCGCGCTTGCGGAGGATCTCCTCGATGTCGGAGAAGTCGCCGAGGCCGTCGTCCCGCTTGCCCGCCGCGGGCTTGCCCGTCGCCGGCTTCTTGGGCGGCGTAGCGGCCACCGCCGGGCGCTCGGGTGCGGCAGCGGCGGCCGCCGGGCGGTCCGGCGCGGCGTCCACGGCGCCCCGGCGGCCCAGCCAGCGGGTGGTCACCAGCAGCAGCGCGGAGAGGCCGAGCAGCACGATGCCGGTCCAGACCCGGGGGTCGAACACCAGCTTCGTCGCCCAGTCGGCGAACTCGCTGCCGATCGTCCGGGCCACCGGGAACAGGCCGGTCAGGTAGAGCCCGGCGGGCACGAGGGCCACCGCGAACCAGCGGGTCGCGGACAGGAACCGCCGCCGGTAGGCCCGCAGGCCGGCCACGGCCACCCCGCCCGCCGTGAGCGCGAAGCTGATCGCCGCGGTCAGCACGGCAGTACTCCTTCGCTTGCGGTCGTCCTGGTCATCACTGCCTCCCTGTCGGCCTTCGCAGGGGCGCACCGTCGGCCGGAGCGGGCGCCCACTAGTGAAACACTGGGGGAATGATCGATGGTTCCCTCCCCCGGCTCGAGTTCTGGTGCGACCTCCAGTGTCCGGACTGCCGCACCGCGCTGGACGACGTACGGGCGCTGCGCGCGCAGTACGGCGACGCACTGCCCGTCGAGGTCCGCCACTTCCCGCTGGAGAAGCACAAGCACGCCTACCCGGCCGCGGAGGCGGCCGAGGAGGCGTTCGCGCAGGGGCTGGGCTGGCCGTTCGTGGAGGCGCTGCTGGCCCGGGTCGAGGACCTGGACGCCCGCGGGCAACAGGTGCTGCTGGAAGTGGCCCGGGCGGTCGGGGTGGACGCCGAGGAGGTCGACACCGCGCTGATCGACGGCCGGCACATGCTCACCGTGGACGCCGACCAGGCCGAGGGCCGGGCGATCGGGGTCACCGGCACGCCGACGTACGTGATCGGCCGGCAGCGGCTGGACGGCGGCCAGAGCCAGGACGGCCTGCGGGACCGGATCGTGGCCGCCATCGAGGCGGCGAGGGCTTCCTGACGCCATGCCGGGTCACAGCGGCTTTCCGTAGATGCGGTTGGTGACCCGGTAGCCGAGCGAGGCGTAGAGCCGGATCGCGACCTCGTTGTCGGCGAAGACGTTGAGGCCGAGGTCGCGCACTCCGGCGGCCAGACACTCGCGCTCGGCGAGCAGCATCAGGGTGCGGCCGTGTCCCCGGCCCCGGTGGGCCGGGGACACTTCGACGGTCATCACCCAGGCGAGCGGCCCGCCGTCCGGCAGGTCGCGCAGGTGGAAGTCCACCCAGAGCGAGCCGAGCGGCTCGGACCCGCCCTCCGCATACAGGCGGCGCAGGGCGACGCCGGGGCTGTCGGCACCCTGCGGGAGCTGGCGCAGGTGGTCCAGGTGCGATCTGGCGCGGGCCTGCTCCTCGCTGAGTCCGGACTCCACGAGCGAGCGGACGTAGCCCTGTGCGGCCTGGTCGAGCCAGGCCTGGAACTCCGAGGGCTCGATCCGGTCGGCGGTGATGCTGGCGGGCAGGGCGGGGGCCGTGGTCAGCCGCTTGGCCAGCTTCCGCATCCGCTCGGTGTAGCCGAGGGTGGTGGCGAGCGCCCGGGCGATCCGCGCCGTCTCGGGGATGTTGACGTCCACCCGGGTGCAGCCCCAACCGCGCAGCACCTCCTCCGCGGCCAGTGCGCCGAACGTGCCGCGGCCCCGCCCGCGGCCTTCTCTGACCTCCAACTCCGATATCTCACCCCAGAGTTGGCTGCCGTGCGGGACGGCGGTGGTGCGCAGCGCGCCGACCTGGCGGCCGTTGGTGCAGATCTGCCAGTGCCTGGTGCGGCCGCCGGCGTCGGTGGGTGTCTCCGGGCCCTCGGGGCGCAGCGTCGTGGTCATGTGGTGGTCCCTTCCCCGCGCCCGGGTGCCTATGCCCTGGTTGCCGCTGCGCGCCGTCGGTGCGGCGGCCACCTCCGTCGGCGGACGGAAATCACAGGTCGGGGTCGTCGGCGGACGGAAAACACGGGTCAGGGTCGTCGGCGGACGGGGATCACGGGTCGAGGTCGTCGCCGCTGCGCTCGGCGAAGACGGCCATGGCCTTGGCGGTGACGGGGCCGACGCCGGGCAGTTCGCGGTCGTCCACCCGGGTCACGGCCTGGACGTCACGGGTCGTGGAGGTCAGGAAGACCTCGTCGGCGTCCTGGAGGGCGCTGAGCGGCAGGTCGGTCTCCTCGGCGCCGCACCAGTCGATGACCAGTCGCCGGGTGATGCCGGCCAGGCAGCCGGAGGCGAGGGTGGGGGTGAGCAGGCGGCCGCCGAGGACGACGAAGACGTTGGAGCCGGTGCCCTCGCACAGCAGTCCGGCGGTGTTGGCGAACAGGGCCTCCGAGGCGCCGGCTCGGTGGGCGGCGGCCAGGGCGACGACGTTCTCGGCGTACGAGGTGGTCTTGAGGCCGGCGACGGCGCTGTGCTCGTTGCGGCGCCACGGGACGACGGCGGCGGCGGTCTCGTCGGGGCGGCGGTTGATCGCACCGAGGGCGACGACGAGGGTGGGGCCGGCGGTGCCGCGCTCGGAGCCGAGCGGGGAGGTGCCGCCGGTGTAGGTGACGCGCAGGCGGCCGAGCGGGACCGGGTTGGCGGCGAGGACCTGGGCGCAGGCCTCGCGGACCAGGTCGTGGTCCGGGTCGGCCAGGCCGAGGCCGCGGGCGGAGCGGGTGAGCCGGTCGAGGTGCCGGGTGACCGCGAAGGCCCGGCCGTCGGTGGCCTTCATGGTCTCGAACACCCCGTCGCCGGTGGTGAGTCCGTGGTCGAGGACCGAGACGGCGGCGTCGGCGGAGTCGACGAGCGTCCCGTTGACCCAGCTCGTGGTCGGGTTCTGCATCGCGGGCTGCTCCTAGGGCGGGGTGGGGGACGGTACGGCTCATGCCCCCGTCGGGTCGGTGTCGCTGCCCGACGCTATCGCGACCAGGCGGGCGGCCTTCAGTTCGGTTTCCGCCCACTCGCGGTCGGGGTCGGAGCCCCAGGTGATGCCAGCGCCGGTGCCGAAGCGCAGCACGGGCGCCGCGGGGTCGGTCCGGTCGAACCAGAAGGTGCGGATGCCGACGGCGAGTTCGCCCTCGCCGCGGTCGGCGTCGACCCAGCCGACGGCGCCGCAGTACGGGCCGCGCGGGGCGGTCTCCAGGGCGTCGATGATCCGCAGGGCGCTGGACTTGGGGGCGCCGGTGACGGAGCCGGGCGGGAAGGTGGCGGCCAGCAGTTCGGGCCAGCCGGCGCCCTCGCACAGGGTGCCCTCGACGGTGGACACCAGGTGGACCAGGCCGGGGTGCTTCTCGACGGCGCACAGGTCGGGGACGGTGACGCTGCCGGTCGCGCAGACCTGCCCGAGGTCGTTGCGGACCAGGTCCACGATCATCACGTTCTCGGCGTGGTCCTTGTCGAGGAGGTCGTCCTCGGTGCGGCCGGTGCCCTTGATCGGGCCGGAGGTGACGGTGCGGCCGGTGCGGCGCAGGTACAGCTCGGGCGAGGCGGTGGCGATCTCGACGCCGTGCCCGGGCAGGCGGATGGTGCCGGCGTAGGGGGCGGGGTTGCCGTGGGCGAGGAGGCCGGTGAGGGCGTCGACGTCGCAGCGTCCCGGGTCGGGCAGCGGCGCGGACAGCACGCGGCAGAGGTTCGCCTGGTAGACCTCGCCGGCGGCTATGTGTTCGCGGATGCGGCGCACGCCCGCGGTGTAGGCGTCGCGGTCCAGGGAGCTGTGCCAGTCGCCGGCCTCCGGTCCGCGCCAGCCGGCGCCCGAGGGCGGCGCGGGGGCGGGGCGGACGTCGTCGAAGCGGGCGCAGGTCAGCCGGCCCTCGAAGTCGTAGGCGACGGCCCAGTAGCCGGTGGAGTCCAGGGCGGCCGGGTCCGAGGTGACGTCGCGCAGACCGGTGGCCAGGCGGCCGCCGAAGCGGGCGAGCGGGGTGCTGGGAGCGGTGGGGCCGGACACGGTTCTCCTGCGCGGTGGTGCTGGGCGGCGGTGCCTGAAGTGTAGGTCGGGGGTGCGGGCCCGGCGCGGGGGTGTGAGCAGCGCCGGGCGTCGCGCGGGTGTGCGCCGGGTGGCCTGCGGATGATCGTCCGGAAGCGCCGCAGGTGGCGGCCGGTGGCCGGCTCCGGGGGTCGGCGGGGACGCGCTCGGCGGGCATCCCTTCGGCACGCTGCGGGAACGGATTTTTAGCTGGCCCGGTAATCCGCTAGAGTTCAACACGTCGCCAGGGAGCGCAGCCGAAGAAAAGCGGTGAGGGTCCCGGGAGACAGGCGGACGTGGCTCAGTTGGTAGAGCATCACCTTGCCAAGGTGAGGGTCGCGAGTTCGAATCTCGTCGTCCGCTCGATGGAGAACAGTGTAAGATCGTTCTTCGTGTGTTGCCTGGTGGAGTGGCCGAGAGGCGAGGCAACGGCCTGCAAAGCCGTGTACACGGGTTCAAATCCCGTCTCCACCTCCGAGAGGTTCGACCGGTTCCGGCCGGAAGACCTCCCCGCGCGATTAGCTCAGCGGGAGAGCACTACCTTGACACGGTAGGGGTCACTGGTTCAATCCCAGTATCGCGCACGTCGGGCCCTTCGGGGTCTGCTGCAAGACCGCCACACCAGGCGCGATTAGCTCAGCGGGAGAGCACTACCTTGACACGGTAGGGGTCACTGGTTCAATCCCAGTATCGCGCACGTCGGGCCCTTCGGGGTCTGCTGCAAGACCGCCACACCAGGCGCGATTAGCTCAGCGGGAGAGCACTACCTTGACACGGTAGGGGTCACTGGTTCAATCCCAGTATCGCGCACAGTAACGGCCGGGGCCGCGATCCGTCAGGATCGCGGCCCCGGCCTTTTGGCGTTGGCCTTGGTGGTGGTTCGGTCACCGCGGGGCCGGGCTGTCGGACTGTCGGGCTGTCAGGGAAAAGCCGTCAGGGAAAAGAGAAGAGCCGCGTACGGTCGCCCTCACCGACGTCCGTACGCGGCGTCTCCGCCTGCCGGGGCGCTCTGCGCACCGCTCTCGCCCGTCCGCGAGTCATCGCGGCCGCGGCCTCCCCGGCGGCACTGCTCCCCGTCCCCAGGGGACCAGTGCCCGTTCTGTGGCCGACCCCGTCGGGGCCGGCGTGATCTCAGCGGCCGATCAGATCGGCGACGGCCTGCGCCTGGTTCGCCATCTGATCCCAACCGCCGAACAGCATCACCAACAGCACCGCGCACGGCAGGGCCATGGCCAGCGCCACGGCCGGGTGCCTGGTGGGCTGCTCGGCCGACCGGGACTGGACGACGGCCGACCGACGGCGGGGGTTTCCCCTGAGCTGCGGTGCCATGCCCTTACTCCTGTGGTCCGGTCGAGTTGGCGCGGTGGACGGCTTACCTCGGGGGACGAGCTCCCCGTCCACCGCTGAACACAACGCTATTGCTCAGGGGGCCCTCCGGACGTCATGCCGTCGTACTGTTCCTCGGGCATCCCGGAGGATGACGCTCAGACTTCAGGCGTACTACCGCAGGGGGAGGAAGCCTTGGCCGCGCCCCCGGGGGAACCCTGAGGGGCAACCCCGAGAAACGATTCGGCACCCCCATGACCTGCAGGTCAGCGCACGATCCGACAATCACACGGCTGCTTGAGGTGTTGCGTATCAGCACACCGCAGGGGGCAGTCCGTAAGCTGTGCCAGACAGGAACTGACGATGCCCCAACCGACGGGGCCTCACCCACAGGCTGACGGGGAACGAAACATGGCGATGATGCGGCTGAGGCGTGAGGACCCCCGCATCGTCGGGCCGTACCGCCTGCACCGGCGACTGGGCGCCGGCGGCATGGGTGTGGTCTACCTCGGCTCCGACCGCCGCGGACAGCGCGTCGCCCTCAAGCTGATCCGCGCCGAACTCGCCGAGGACCAGGAGTTCCGCACCCGCTTCGCCCGTGAGATCGCCGCCGCCTCCCGCATCCGGGGCGGCTGCACCGCCCGCGTCGTCGGCTCCGACATCGAGGCCGACCGCCCCTGGCTCGCCACCGCGTACGTGCCCGGGCCCTCGCTCTACAAGCAGGTCGGCGACGAAGGTCCGTTGAGCTGGCCCGAGGCCGCCCGGATCGGCGCCGCACTCGCCGACGGGCTGGTCAAGGTGCACGAGGCCGGGGTCGTCCACCGCGACCTCAAGCCCTCCAACATCCTGCTCTCGCCCCGGGGCCCGCGCATCATCGACTTCGGCATCGCCTGGTCGCGCGGCGCCAGCACACTCACCCACGTCGGCACCGCCGTCGGCTCCCCCGGTTTCCTCGCGCCCGAACAGGTCCGCGGCGCCGCCGTCACCCCCGCCACCGACGTGTTCGCCTTCGGGGCCACCCTCGCCTACGCGCTCACCGGGGACACCCCCTTCGGGTCCGGAGCCTCCTCCGAAGTCATGCTCTACCGGGTCGTCCACGAGGAACCCGACCTGTCGGCCGTACCCCCGCCGCTGGCACCGCTCATCCGCGCCTGCCTCGCCAAGGAACCCGCCGAACGGCCCGGCGCGGCCGCACTGCACGAGCGCCTCAGCGAACTCGCGGCGCGCGGCGCGGCGGCCGGCACCGGCACCCGAACCGCGCGGCCCGGCCACGGGCGGGCCGCGGCACCCGCCCCGGCGGCCCCGCCCGCCCCCGACGGCGCCCGGCACGGCGTGCCCGCGCCCGGACGCTCCCCCGAACCCGCCGCCGCGGCACAGTCCCGGGCCGCCGCGGCCCGGCGCTCGCAGGCGGCCACCGCGCCGCTCCCCCGGCCCGAGGCCACACCGGTGACCCGCCCGCTGCGGGAGCGGCCGCACACCCCGCCCCCCGGCCGACCCGGCACCCGCGACCGCGGACACCCCCGGGACCGCCAGCACACCCCCGCCCCCGGCGGGCGGCCCGGCAACGCGCGGCAGCGGCTGCTGCGGCAGCGGCTCGTGGTCTTCGTCACCGTGACGGTCGGCGTCGCGCTGGCCATCGCGGCCGCCCAGGGGTGCGAGAACCGCGGCAACCAGGGCCTGCGGCCCTCCGGCGGGTCGACCGCCAGTGCGCCCGCCACGGGCGGCGCGCAGGCCGTGGCGGGGACTTCGGTGGACGGGGCCGCCGCATCCCCCGCTGCCCAACCCCCGACCGCCCAACCCCCGGCCACCCCGCTCGCGGCGGCCGCGGCCGCGCACGGCGGCGCGGGCGACAGCCCGTTGGCGCCCCCGCAGGGACCGGGGCCGGTGGTCGACTGGCCCAACCGCAGCTACCCCGACGGGACCGGCGGGCCCGGCATCGCGCTCCGGGACGGCCGGTCCGTCGGGGCCGGCCCGCAGGTCGTGCTGAGTACCGTGCTGCCCGCCCGGTACAAGGGCGCCCCGGCAGCGGTCGTCGTCCTGCGGCGGGCCGAGGGCTCGGTGCCGGTCGACCTCGTCCAGCTCTTCACCTTCACCGGGGACACCCCGGTCGCCGCCGCCTCCCGCACCTCGGCGGCCGACCCCCAGGCGACGGCCACCTGGCGGCTCGACGGCGGAACGGTCGTCCGCGAGGAGCGGGCCGCCGCGACCGGCGCCATCACCTCCACCCGCTACACCGTCCGCGCCGACGGCACCCTGGACGAGTCCTGGCCCGGCGCCTCCTCCTCCGGTCCCGTCACTCCGCCCCCCGCCGCCGCCCCGGCCCCGCCCACCGCCCCGGCGGGCTGAGCACGGGAAGTCGGCCCGGCCGACTTCCGGTACCCGCGGCGGTGAGGAGCCGGCCAGGCCGCCTGCTCCGCCGACCTGCTCCGCGGACGAAGTCGGCGGGATCACCGCACGGGAAGGCGCGGCGCGGGAAGTCGGCCGAGTCGACTTCCCGCGCGAAGACTCCCGCCCTGGGAGGTGCGGGTCGGCTTCTTCGGTGAGGCGCGGGTGCGAGATGAGAAGTCGGGTGGGTCGACTTCCTGTGTGCGAGGGCTGCGGCCGTGGCGGAGGTGCTTCTGGCGATGCGGCGACGTGTGAGAAGTCGGGTGGGTCGACTTCCGGGTCAGGCGGTGGGGGCGGTGACGGCGTAGAAGGCGACGGCGGCGGCAGCGCCGACGTTGAGGGAGTCGATGCCGTGGGCCATGGGGATGCGGACGGGGTGATCGGCGGCGGCGAGGGCGGGGCCGGTGAGGCCGTCGCCTTCGGCGCCGAGCATCAGGGCCGCCTTGGGGAGGCGGTGCGGGGCGAGGGTGGCGAGGTCGACGGCGGCGTCCGCGGGGGTGAGGGCCAGGAGGGTGAATCCGGCGGTGCGAACGGTCTCCAGGGCGGCCGGCCAGGGGTCGAGGCGGGCGTAGGGCACCGCGAAGACGGCGCCCATGGAGACCTTGACGGCGCGCCGGTAGAGCGGGTCGGCGCAGTCGGGCGAGAGCAGGACGGCGTCCATGCCGAGGGCGGCGGCGCTGCGGAAGATCGCGCCGAGGTTGGTGTGGTCGACCAGGCCTTCCAGGACGGCGACCCGGCGGGCCCCGGCGAGCAGGTCCGCGGCCTGCGGCAGCGGCTTGCGTTCCATCGAGGCGAGCGCGCCGCGGTGGACGTGGTAGCCGGTGACGGCTTCGGCGAGCCCTGGTTCGACGACGTGCACGGGGGCGTCCGCCTCGGTGATGACGTCGGCCATCACGTCCAGCCACTTGGAGGTCAGCAGCATCGACCGCATCCGGTAGCCGGCGGCGAGGGCGCGGCGGATGACCTTCTCCCCCTCGGCGATGAACAGGCCTTCGGCGGGTTCGCGCCGACGGCGCAGTTCGACGTCGGTGAGGCCGGTGTAGTCGCCGAGGCGGGGGTCGGCGGGGTCGGTGATGGTGCTGGGTTCGGACACCCTGCGATCTTGCCAAGGCGGGGTGGGGAAGGCCAAACGGCCCAAGCCGTGGGGTGGGCTGCCCTTGGCCCTGTGCCAGCCATGGTGCAAACATGACCGTATGGCCCGCTTTCCGGGCCGATCCTGGGCTCCGTCGGCCTCTGGTGCTAATGGTTCCGCCGGCTCCTCCGGCGGGCGCCCACATGGTCGGCAACAGCTGCCGCGCGCGAAGCGGCCGTGGTCCGTGATGCGCCGTTCGGTAGCCGGACAGGTCTTCGGGCTGCAGATCCTCATCGTGCTGCTGCTGGTGGCGGCGGCCGCGGTGGCGCTGGTGGTGCAGTCGCGCAGTGAAGCCGAGCGCGAGGCCCGCAACCGGTCGGTGGCGGTCGCGCAGACCTTCGCCAACTCGCCCGGCATCGTCGAGGCCCTGCGCTCCCCCGATCCGGCCGCGATCCTGCAACCCAAGGCGGAGGCCGCGCGGGCCGGGTCCGGCGTCGACTTCATCGTCGTGCTGAACGACGACGGCATCCGCTACACCCACCCCGACCCGTCCCAGATCGGCCAGAAGTTCATCGGCAGCTACCTGCCCGCGCTGCACGGGCAGGTGGTGATCGAGCGGAGCACCGGCTCACTCGGCCCGGGGATCCAGGCGGTGGTACCGGTGTACGCGCCGGACGGCTCGGTGCCCGGCCTGGTCTCGGCGGGCATCACGGTGGCGAAGGTGAGCAGCGCGGGCGAGCGGCAGCTGCCGGTGGTGCTGGGCACGGCCGCGGGCGCGGTCGGGCTGGCCACCCTCGGCACGGCGTTGATCAGCCGTCGGCTGCGGCGTCAGACCCACGGTCTGGGCCCGGCGGAGATGACCCGGATGTACGAGCACCACGCGGCCGTGCTGCACGCGGTGCGCGAGGGCGTCATGATCGTCGGCGCGGACGGTCGGCTGCTGCTCTGCAACGACGAGGCACGGCGCCTGCTGGACCTGCCAGCGGACGCCGAGGGCCGGCCGGTGGCCGAGTTGGGGCTGGAACCCGCGCCACTGGCCCTGCTGACCGGCGACCGCCCGGTGACCGACGAGGTGGTGCTGGCCGGGGAGCGGCTGCTGGCGGTGAACGTCCGGCTCACCGACCAGGCGGGCGGCCCGCCGGGCTGCGTCGCCACGCTGCGCGACTCCACCGAGCTGATGGCGCTGTCCGGCCGGGCCGAGGGCGCGCAGCGGCGGCTGCGGCTGCTGTACGACGCCGGGGTGACGGTGGGCAGCTCGCTGGACGTCACCCGGACGGCGGAGGAGCTGGCGCAGGTCGCGGTGCCCCGGTTCGCGGACTTCGTCACGGTGGACCTGGCGGACCAGGTGCTGACGGGCGAGGAGCCGCCGCCGGGCACCTCGCTGGGGCGGATGCGGCGCGCGGCGTTCGCCGGGATCCGGGACGACGCGCCGTTCTACCCGGTGGACACGGTGCTGGACGTGGTGCCGAACGCCCCGCTGGCCGGGGCGCTGCACAGCGGGGAGCCGGGGTTGGAACCCCGGCTGGCCGAGGCCCCGGGGTGGCGGGAGCAGGATCCGGAGCGGTCGGCCCGGGTGCTGGCGTACGGGGTGCACTCGCTGGTGCGGGTGCCGCTGCGGGCGCGCGGGGTACTGCTGGGGGTGGCCCGGTTCTGGCGGGCGGACCGCCCGGAGCCGTTCGAGGCGGACGACCTGGCGCTGGCCGAGGAACTGGTGGCGCACGCGGCGGTGTGCATCGACAACGCGCGCCGCTACACCCGGGAGCACGCGATGGCGGTGACGCTGCAGCACAGCCTGCTGCCGCGCAACCTGCCGCCGCAGAGCGCGTTGGACGTCGCGCACCGCTACCTGCCGGCCCAGGCCGGGGTGGGCGGGGACTGGTTCGACGTGATCCCGCTGCCGGGCGCGCGGGTGGCCCTGGTGGTCGGGGACGTGGTGGGGCACGGGCTGTACGCGGCGGCGACGATGGGGCGGCTGCGGACGGCGATCCACAACTTCTCGACGCTGGACCTGCCGCCGGACGAGCTGCTGGGGCACCTGGACGACCTGGTGAACCGGATCGACCAGGACGAGGCCGCGAGCGGCGAGGGCACGAGCGGCGAGGGCGCGGCCCTGACCGGGGCGACCTGCCTGTACGCGATCTACGACCCGGTGTCGGGGCGGTGCACGCTGGCCAGCGCCGGGCATCCGCCGCCCGCCGTGGTGGACCCGGACGGACGGGTGGTGTTCCCTGAGCTGGCGACCGGGCCGCCGCTGGGGCTGGCGGTGCTGCCGTTCGAGAACGTCGAGCTGGACCTCGCGGAGGGCAGCCGCCTGGTGCTGTACACCGACGGGCTGGTGGAGGACCGCGAGCGGGACATCGGCGAGGGGCTCGAACTGCTGCGGGCGGCGCTGACCGGGCCGCCGCGCACGTCGGAGCAGACCTGCGCGGACGTGCTCGGGGCGATGCTGCCGGAGCGCCAGCTGGACGACATCGCGCTGCTGGTGGCACAGACCAGGGTGCTGGCGCCGGACCAGGTGGCGGGGTGGGACGTGCCGGCCGACCCGGCGGCGGTGGGCGCGGTCCGGGCCGCGGTCGCGGAGCGGCTGGCGGCGTGGGGACTGGAGGAGGCGGCGTTCGCCACCGAGCTGATCCTGAGCGAACTGGTGACCAACGCGATCCGCTACGGCTCCGGGCCGATCCGGGTGCGGCTGGTGCGGGACCAGGCGCTGATCTGCGAGGTGTCGGACGGCAGCAGCACCTCGCCGCACCTGAAGTACGCGGCGACCACGGACGAGGGCGGGCGCGGACTGTTCCTGGTCGCGCAGTTCGCGGACCGCTGGGGGACGCGCTACACGGCGACGGGGAAAGTGATCTGGACGGAGCAGCCGCTGGAGTAGCCGCCCGGAGTGGGACATCGGACCGGCCGACGTCCCACTCCGGGCGGGTCCGGCGATTCGCGTCGGATCAGCGCTGGAAGGCGGCCGCCAGGACGTTGACCACGTCGCCGACGACGATCACGGCCGGCGGCCTGATCCGCTCGGCCTCGACGGTCGCGGCGACGGTGGCCAGGGTGGCGTCCACCCGGCGCTGGGCGGCGGTGGTGCCCTCCTGGACGATCGCCACCGGGGTGTCGCCCGGGCGGCCGTGCTCGACGAGCTTCGCCGCGATCGCGCCGATCTTGTCCACGGCCATCAGCAGCACCAGGGTGCCGCGCATCTTCGCGGCGGCCTCCCAGTCGGTGAGCGAGCGCTCGTCGTCCGGGCCGACGTGACCGGAGATCACGGTGAACTCGTGCGTCATGCCCCGGTGGGTGACCGGGACGCCGACGGCCGCCGGGACGCTGATCGAGCTGGAGATGCCCGGGACGACGGTGACCGGTAGTCCGGCCTCGGCGCAGGCGAGCAGTTCCTCGCCGCCGCGCCCGAAGACGTACGGGTCGCCGCCCTTGAGCCGGACCACGAACTTGCCGGCCTTGGCGTGCTCGATCAGCGTCCGGTTGATCGCCTCCTGGGCCATGAACCGGCCGTAGGGGATCTTGGACGCGTCGATCACCTCGACGTGCTCGGGCAGTTCGGCGAGCAGCTCGCGCGGGGCGAGGCGGTCGGCGACCACCACGTCGGCGTCGGCGAGCAGGCGGCGGCCGCGCACGGTGATCAGGTCCGGGTCGCCCGGACCGCCGCCGACCAGGGCGACACTCCCCTGGCCCGGCTGCCCCGAGGCGCCCCCGACGCCGTGCGAGCGGAACTGGCGGACGGCCAGCGAGCCGTCCCGCAGGCCGTCCACGATGGCGTCGCGCAGGGCCGCGGAGTGGCGCGGGTCACCGGTGAGGACCGCGACGGTGGCGCCCGCGTCGCGGCCGCTGGCCGGCGTCCAGGCCGAGGCGGCGGAGGCGTCGTCGCTGCGGGCGCAGAACACCCGCTCGCGCTCGGCCTCGGCGCTGACCGCACCGTTGACCGCCGGGTCGTCGGTGGCGACCAGGGCGTACCAGGCACCGGCCAGGTCGCCGTCCTGGTACGGGCGGGCGTGCCAGGTGAGCTCGCCCGCGTCGGCCATCGCCTGCACGGCCGGGGTGGTGGTCGGCGAGATCAGGTGCAACTCCGCACCGGTGGCGATCAGCGCCGGGAGCCGGCGCTGCGCGACCTGACCGCCGCCGACCACGACCACGCGGCGGCCGGCGAGCAGCAGGCCGACCGGGTACGGGGTACGGCCTTCGGTGCTGGGGTGCGGGGTGGGCGCGGTCATCGGCGGTGCTCCAGATCGGGGGTGGGGTAGGGGGTGCGGGTGCGGCGTGACGCCGCTCCGCGGACCGGCGCGCCCTCGGGCCGGTCCGCGGGGTGGTGACGGCGAACGTCAGCCCTTCTCGGTGACCCCGGCGGAGTCGAAGGTGGCTACATCGTGCATCGCCCGGGCCGCGCTCTGCACCAGCGGCAGGGCCAGCAGGGCACCGGTGCCCTCGCCGAGCCGCAGGTCCAGGTCGATCAGCGGACGCAGACCCAGCTTCGCCAGCGCGGCCTGGTGGCCGGGCTCGGCGGAGCGGTGGCCGGCGATGCAGGCGGCCAGCACCTCGGGGGCGATCGCCTTGGCCGCCAGCGCGGCCGAACCCGCGATGACGCCGTCCAGGACCACCGGGGTGCGCAGCGAGGCCGCGCCCAGCAGGAAGCCGGCCAGGGCAGCGTGCTCCAGGCCGCCGACGGCGGCGAGGACGCCGATCGGGTCGGCCGGGTCGGGCCGGTGCAGGGCCAGCGCGGCCCGGATGACCTCGATCTTGCGGGCGTGCGTCTCGTCGTCGATACCGGTGCCGCGGCCGGTGACCTCGGCCGGGTCGAGGCCGGTGAACACCGAGATCAGGGCGGCCGAGGCGGTGGTGTTGGCGATCCCCATGTCGCCGGTGACCAGCGCCTTGTTGCCGGCCGCGACGAGGTCGCGGGCGGTCTCGATGCCGACCTCGATGGCCTTGAGGGCCTCCTCGCGGGTCATCGCCGGGCCCTGGGTCATGTCGGCGGTGCCGGGCTTGACCTTGCGCGGCAGCAGGCCGGTGGTGCGGCCCTGCTGGATGGCGTCCGGCAGTTCGGCGGCGACGCCGACGTCGACCACGCAGACCTCGGTGCCGATCTGCTTGGCGAAGGAGTTGATCACCGCTCCCCCGGCCAGGAAGTTGCCGACCATCTGGGCGGTCACCTCCTGCGGCCACGGGCTGACGCCCTGCGCGTGCACACCGTGGTCACCCGCGAAGATCGCCACGCAGGCGGGCTCCGGGATCGGCGGCGGGCACTTGCGGGACAGGCCGCACAGCTGGGCGGAGATGATCTCCAGCATGCCGAGCGAGCCGGCCGGCTTGGTCATCCGCTTCTGCCGGTCCCAGGCCTCGCCGAGCGCCTTGGCGTCCAGCGGGCGGATGCCGCGCAGGGTCTCGGCGAGCAGGCTCTGCGGCTCCTCGCCGGGCAGCGCGCGGTTGCCGTACTGCTCCTCGTGGACGACCCAGGACAGCGGGCGCTTCTTGGCCCAGCCCTGCTGCTCCAGCTCGGGCTCGTCCGGGAAGGAGTCGACGAAGCCGACGCACAGGTAGGCGACGACCTCCAGGTGCTCGGGCAGGCCGAGTTCGCGGACCAGCTCCTCGTCGTCGAAGAAGCTCACCCAGCCGACGCCCAGGCCCTCGGCGCGGGCCGCCAGCCAGAGGTTCTCGACCGCCAGGGCGGCCGAGTACGGGGCCATCTGGGGCTGGGTGTGCCGGCCCAGCGTGTGCCGGCCGCCGCGGGTGCGGTCGGCGGTCACCACGATGTTGACCGGCGTTTCGAGGATGGCCTCGATCTTGATTTCCTTGAACTGCTTGGCCCGGCCCTTGGGCAGCGAGTCCGCGTACACCTCACGCTGGCGCTCGGCCAGGGCGTGCATCCGTCGGCGGGTCTTGGCCGAGCGGATCACCACGAAGTCCCAGGGCTGGGAGTAGCCGACGCTGGGCGCGGTGTGGGCGGCCTCCAGGACGCGGATCAGCACCTCGTGCGGGATCGGGTCCGGGCGGAAGCCGTTGCGGATGTCGCGGCGCTCGCGGATCACCTGGTGGACGGCGTCGCGGCCGACCTCGTCGAAGCCCGGCGCGGCCGGGCCGCGCGGCTCGGCCGGCTCCTCGGCCGGCGCTTCCTCGGCCGGCTGCTCCGCCAGGTCCTCCGCCAAGCTCTCCGCGGGCTCCTCCGCCAACGGCTCGACGGCCGATGCGGCCGGCTGCTCCTCGGCGGCGGGGGCCTCGGGGGCCTCGGCGGCTTGGTCGGCGGCGGGGGCCTCCGGCGCAGTGGCCTCCACGGCGACGGACTCGGCGGCGGACTCGCCGGCCACGGGCTCGGCAGCAGCCGGCTCGACGGCGGCCGGGGCCTGCTCGGTGGGCTCGGCGACGGCACCCGGCTCGGTGACGGGCTGGGCCTGGTCCTCCAGGGCCCTGGGGGGCTCGACGGCCTCGACGGCCTCGGCGACGGGCTCGGCGGGTGCGGCGGCGGGCTCGGCGGGTGCGGCGGCGGGCTCGGTGACCGGGGTGGCGTCCGCGACCGGCTGCGGCGCAGCCTCCGGCGCGGCGGCCTCGGTCTCAGGCTCGACGACGGGCTCGACCGGGGCCTCGACGGCCTGGTCCACGACCGGCACGGCCTCCTGGGGCTGCTCACCCTCGGCGGGCTCGGCGGCAGGCTCGACAGCGGCCTCGGCGACGGGCTCTCCGACGGCCTGGCCGGAGGGCATCTCGCCCGTCCCGGCGGCGGTCTCGGCGACCGCCTCGACGACGGGTTCGGCGACGGGTTCGGCGACGGCCTCCGGCGCGGGCGCCACGGCCTCCGCGACGGTCTCGACCGCCTCGGCGAGCGGGGCAGCCTGGGCCGGCTCATCGACCGCTATGGGAGCGGGCTGCTGCGGGGCTGCCTCCTCGGCCACCGGAGCCTGCGCGGCCGCCGCGACCGGAGGCAGACCGTGCGGGGTGGGCGCGGCGAGGAATGCGGAGATGCGCCGCGGCTGGCCGGCCGGGGCGGGTGCCTCTGGCTGCTCCGCGGGCGCGGCCTGCGCGGCGGCCTCGGCACCAGCCTCGGCGACGGGCTCGACGGCGACCTCGACCGGCGCCTCGACGGAGGCCGGCACGACGGACCCGGCGAGAGGCGTGCCGGTCGGGTCGACGACCGGCTGGCCGGCCTCCGCCGGGACCGGCTCGGCCACGGCGGCCTGCGACGCGTCCGCCACGGCCTCGGCGACGGCGAGGGCCTCCGGCAGCTCGACGACCTCGATCACCTCGATCGCCCCGACCGTCTCGACGGCCACCAGCGCCTCGACCGGCTGCGAGGCCAGCGGCACCTGCTGGAACTCCTGGGTCTCCACCGTGGAAGCCACGGAAGCGACGGGAGCCGCCGACGGCGCGGGCGCCACCGGAACGGCCTGCGGCACGGCGGCCGACACCGGGGCGGCGGCCTCGGCCATCGGCGGCCGGCCGACCACCGGGATGCCGTGCGCGGGCGTGCCGCCCTGCGACGGGCCGCGATCGGCGAGCGAGCGCACCGGGACCTGGCCGGTCATCAGCGACGGGTCCGGGATCGGCGGGCCGGCGTGCAGCGGGCGGCGCGGCGGCTGAGCGGCCGTCATCGCCTCCGGGGTCTGCGGGTGCGCCGGGGCGGCCTGGAACGGCTGCTGCACCTGCTCGGCGCCGAGCACCGGCGGGTCCAGCGGCGGCCACGAGGGCTCGACCGGCAGGCCGTCCTGCTGCGGTGCGAACGGCGTCTGCTCGGTCGGGAGGGGAGCCAGCGGCTCGCCCCAGGAGCCCTGCGGGCCGGGCATCAGCAGGACGTCGTCCTCGTCCTCCTGGTCGAGGAAGTGGAAGGCCGGACGCGGGGCGCCCGGGTCGACGCCCCAGCCCTCGCCGGGCACACCGGGAGCCGGTGCGCCGGGAGCCGACAGGCCGGGGGCCGGTACGGCGAAGCCGGACGCGCCCAGCGGCTGGCCCTGCTGCGGGATGACACCCGCGCCGGGGGGCACCGCACCGGCCAGGCCGTGGCCCGGCGCCGTCGGGTGCGGGATCACGCCGCCGTCCGTCGCGACGCCCTGCAGGGGTGCAACGCCCGCGACGCCCTCCGGTCCGCCGAGCGGGTCCGGCCCGGCGTTCAGGTGCTCCGGCAGTCCCGAGCCCGGGACGTGGCCGCCATCGGTCATTGTCAAACGCTCCTTCCAGGCCGCTGCCGCGCCCTTGGCGACACGATCACCGACCGCAGCGCCCATCCGCACGGGCCGGGCCTGCACCGACCCGCCCCTCAACCACACGCGGCCGCCGCGCCGAGGCGCTGCGGCCCAAGTCCTTCCGGCGCGCTGCGGCACCCCGGCCTGCGCGCCGCCCACACCGGGCGGCGGCGCACCATCTGAAACAACGACAACCCGGAGCAACCGGCACGACCGCACCGGACCCTACGGCATTCTCCAGGTCCGGCACGCGGCCCGTCGAATTGCCCACACTCCGAGCACAACCGGATTGCACCGCGTCAAAAAGGCGACAAACCGACCGAATCGGGTGGGTCGCCGACCGCCGCAGCCGCCCAGGACGCCACACTACCGGCCCAGCACGGTCACCTCTCGAATCGGTGTCCGGATGCGACCTGGATCACCGCCCGGCCCCACGACGACCCCTCAGCAGCACAGCACGGGCCCGGGATGTGTCCGGCGAATCAGGCCGAATCCACAGGAAGCACCCCAGGCCTTCACGCGATCTGCTCACCCCAGAGCAGCAGCACGCCGGTTTCGCCCGCCCCCAGACCCAGCCCGCCACCGGCGCCACCGGCGGCCGACAGCGGAGTGGACTGCAGCAACGCGCCGTCCGCCCGGTAGCCGGCCTCGGCCATCGCCCGGTGGACCTGCTCCGCCTCGGCGAGGGTCCGGGGCACCGCGACGAACCGCTCCGGACGGCGGGCCAGCACCGCGCGCACCACGTCGAGACCGGCGGACTCCACCACCGCCACGTCCGGCTCCGGCAGGCCGCCCAGCACCTCGGGGCCCTGGCCGTGCACGGTCTCCACCTCGACGCCGTACCGGCGCGCGTTCACCGCCAGCCGGGCGCAGGCCGAGCGGGACGCCTCGACCGCGACCACGGCGGCGCCGAAGCGGGCCGCCTCCACCGCGAGGGCGCCGCTGCCCGCGCCGACCGACCAGACCAGGTCCCCGGGACGAGCACCCAGACGGGCCAGCACCAGGGCGCGCACGTGCGCGGGGAGCGCGTCCGACGCGCCGGGCTCGTCCCCCGTGCGCCCGGCGCCCGCGTAGGCGTCACCGGGGAGCGCCCAGCCGCGGTCCGCGCCGGGGAAGCCGACCGGGCGCCCGGCCAGCCAACCGGCCGCCGTGTCGACCCCGCCGGCCTGGGGGCCGCCGTTGCCGCCGATCACCAGCACCACGTTGGGGTCGCGCCACACGTGGTCGGCGATCCGGTCGGAGGTGAGGACGGTGACGTCCTCGTCCGGGGTACCGAGGGCCTCGCAGACCACGAACGTCCGGTGCACCCCGCGCAGCATGAGGGCCAGTTCGCTCGGGCCGGCGCCCGGCGCGGTCAGCACCGCGACCTTGGGGTGGGCCCGGCAGATGTTGGCCGCGCGGCGCAGCCGTCCGCCGTGGGCGCTGACCACCTGGGCGTCCTCCCAGGGCATGCCGGCCCGGGCGAAGGCGGCGGCGACCGAGGAGACGGCGGGCAGGACCTCCAGTTCGAGGCCGTACTCGGGGCGGCGCAGCGAGCGCACGACGCCGAAGAATCCCGGGTCGCCCTCGGCGACCACGACGGCGGCGCCCCGGTGCTCGGCGATCCGCCGGGCGGCCTGCTGGACGTTGCCGAGGGTGATCCGCTCGGCGGCGTCCGGCACCGGGAGGGCGCTCAGTTGGTAGGGGGCGCCGGCCACCAGGGTCGCTGCGGCGAGGGCCGCACCGGCGGCCTCGGTCAGCGGCGTGCCGTCCCACCCGATGACCGTGATCCGGTCAGCCATCTGCGGCCGTTCTCCCTCGACTCGGTGCGCGACCCGGCCTGCGACCCGGTGTGTCCCTGCGGTGTCACCCGGTGTGCGGCTCGGTACGCCGACAAACCACGCCGGTCTGCGGCGCCGGTGCAGAGGCTACCGGGTGTGATCCCCTCGGCGCCGACATCTCGTACACATGTCCGTGACGAGCCGGTGTCGGAGCGGCGGCTCAGGCGGCTCAAGCGGCTCGGGCGGCTCAAGCGGCTCGGGCGGCTCAAGCGGTTGAGGAGGCTCAGTCGCGCAGCACGTAGCGGTGGTCGCCGTGCCAGCCGGTCGGCTCCGGCTCGGGCGCCTCCATGTCCTCCGGGAGCAGGCTCCAGAGGATGAGGTCGCTGCGGCTCTCCACGACGACCTCGCCGGACTCACCCCGGACTATCCAGGCGCTGCGCAGCACGCCCTCGCTGATGCCGCCGATCTTCTGGGCGACCTGCTGGGCGGCGGTGTTCCCGGCGGCGGTGCGCATCTCCAGGCGCAGGAAGTCGCGGTCCTCGAACAGCCACTGGCCGACGCCGAGGACGGCCTCCGGCGCGTAGCCCTCGCCGCGGGCCCAGGAGGCGGTGACGTAGGAGATCTCGGTGCTGCGCAGCCGCCAGTCGGTGTTGCGCAGTTCGACCAGGCCGACCAGGCGCTGGGTGAGGTGCTCGGTGACGGCGAAGACGATGCCGCGGCCGGCGGCCCGGTGGGCGGGGGCGAGGGTGCGGGCGAGCTCGGCCGCGTACGCCTCGGTGAAGGGGTGCGGCAGATCGGTCCAGGCCAGGACGAGTTCGTCCGTCATCATCGCGGCCAGGCCGGGCGCGTCGTCCTCCGCAAGGGGCCGCAGCAGAAGCCGTTCGGTGCTGATGGCGGTCTCGGGGAAGCTCGCTGCCATGCCGTCTCTCCTCGCCGGGTCGTGAACACAACACCGTACGCCCCCGCCGTGCCCCGGGTGTCACGCGGTGCGCTGCCCGCACGACGGTACGTCAGAACGCGGCCGGCCAGGGCGTCCCGGGTGCATACTGCCGGACCGGGCCCCTGCCGAGGTGCGGCGGGGGCCCGGTCGGGATCAGGGCGTGGATCGGACCGCGGCTCAGAAGGCCGGGATGACCGAGCCCTGGAAGGTGTCGTCGATGTACTTCTTGACCTCGTCGGAGTGCAGCAGCTCGGCCAGCTTCTTCACGCGCGGGTCGTTCTCCTTGCCCTTCTTCACGGCGAGGATGTTGGCGTACGGGTTGCCCTCGGCCTTCTCCAGCACCAGCGCGTCGGTGGCGGGCTTCAGGCCGGAGTCGAGCGCGTAGTTGCCGTTGATGACGGCGGCGTCGAGGTCGGCGATGGAGCGGGGCAGCTGGGCGGCCTCCAGCTCCTTCCACTTGAGGTTCTTCGGGTTGCCCGTCACGTCGGCCGGGGTGGCGGCGGTGGTGACGCCGTCCTTGAGCGTGATGAGCTTGTTGTCGGCGAGCAGCTTGAGCGCGCGGCCCTCGTTGGTGGCGTCGTTGGGCAGGCCGACGGTGGCGCCGTTCGGCAGGTCGGCGATCGACTTGACCTTCTTGGAGTAGACGCCGAGCGGCTCCAGGTGCACGGGCTCGACCGAGACGATGTCGCTGCCGTGCTTCTTGTTGAAGTCCTCCAGGTACGGGACGTGCTGGAAGTAGTTGGCGTCGGCCGAACCGTCCTGCACCGCCGTGTTGGGGGTCACGTAGTCGGTGACCTCCTTGATGTCGAGCTTGAGGCCCGCCTTGGCCGCGAGGTTGTCCTGGACGAACTTGAGGATCTGCCCGTGCGGGGTGGGGCTGGCGATGACCTTGAGCGGCGCGTTCGGGTCCGAGGAGGAGGACCCGGAGCTGCCGCACGCGGCCAGCGAGAGGGCGATGCCGGCGGTGGCGAGGATGCTGGTGAACTTCAGGGCGTTGCGCACGAAAAGTGCCTTTCTGCGTGATGCGGGGAGCCGTGGTCCGGTGTCGGACCCGGGAGGTCTAGGGGGCGACGAGGTCCTCGTCGGGGGCGACCGGTCCGGCCGGGGTGCGGCCCAGCAGCCGGGTCCGGCCACCGGTGCCGCCGCGGTTGGCGAGGCGCCGGACGGCGAAGTCGCCGATCAGCTGGACGGCGGTGACCAGGATCACCAGCTCGGCCACGATGACCCACATGAAGGCGGTCTCGAAGCGCTGGTAGCCGTAGTTGACGGCGAGCGTGCCGAGGCCGCCGCCGCCGACCGTGCCGGCCATCGCGGAGTAGCTGATCAGCGTGATGATCGTGGTGGTCACCGAGGCGGCGATGCCGGGCAGCGCCTCCGGGAGCAGCGTCTTGCGGACGATCGTCCAGGTGCTGCCGCCCATCGCCTGGACGGCCTCGACCAGGCCGCGGTCGACCTCGCGGACGGAGGTCTCGACCAGGCGGGCGAAGAACGGGATGGCGCCGATGGTGAGCGGCACGGTCGCCGCCTGCCAGCCGATGGAGGTGCCGACCAGCCAGCGGGTGAAGGAGATCAGCGCGATCATCAGGATGATGAACGGCACCGAGCGGGCGATGTTCACCACGAAGGCGATCGACTTGTTGACGGCCCGGTTGGCCAGCAGCCCGCCCTTGTCGGTGAGCACCAGCAGGATGCCCAGCGGCAGGCCGAGCAGCACGGTGACGGCCGTGGAGACGCCGACCATCTGGAAGGTCTCCTGCGTGGCGGGCCCCATCAGGGCCCACATCTGGTCCCAGGTCATGCCACCGCTCCGTCCGCCGCGCCCAGTACGTCCACCTGTAGGCCCTGCTCCCGCAGGTAGCCGATCGGCACCACGTTGTCCTGGTGGCCGCCGGACAGCTCGACCCGCATCCGGCCGACCATCCGGCCGGCGATGGTCTCCACCGCGGCGCCGAGGATGTTGATGTCGATCTGGTAGGTGCGGGCCAGCTGGGAGACGAAGGGCTGGGCCGAGGTGTCGCCCTGGAAGGTGATCTCCAGCACGGTCGAGCCGGGGTGGCCGGTGCCGAACTCGCTGAGCGGGAACAGCTCGCGGGCCAGCTCGGAGCCGGGCTTGGCCAGCAGGTCGGTCAGCTCGCCGGACTCGACCACCCGGCCGCCGCGCATCAGGGCCGCGGAGTCGCAGACGGACTTGATGACGTCCATCTCGTGGGTGATCAGCAGGACGGTGAGGCCGAGCTGCTGGTTCAGGTCGCGCAGCAGCTTGAGGATCGAGCGGGTGGTCTCCGGGTCGAGCGCCGAGGTGGCCTCGTCGGAGAGCAGCACCTTGGGGTCGCCGGCCAGGGCGCGGGCGATGCCGACGCGCTGCTTCTGGCCGCCGGAGAGCTGGTTGGGGTAGCTGCGGGCCTTGTCGCCGAGGCCGACCAGGTCGAGCAGTTCGGCGGCCTTGCGGCGGCGCTGGGTGCGGTCCAGGCCGATGATCTCCAGCGGGAGCTCGACGTTCTGCTGGACGGTCCGCGAGGAGAGCAGGTTGAAGTGCTGGAAGACCATGCCGATCCGGCGCCGCGCCTCCCGCAGTTCCCGGCCGGCCCGGTTCTCGCCGCCGGACAGCGCGGTCAGCTCGACCCCGTCCACCGTGACGGTGCCGGAGGTCGGACGCTCCAGCATGTTCACGCAACGGATCAGGGTGGACTTGCCGGCGCCGCTGGTGCCGACGACTCCGTAGACCTCGCCCGGACGGACGTGCAGGTCGACGCCGGCGAGGGCGGTCACCTCGCGGCCTCGGGAGCGGTAGACCTTCGAGAGGTCCGTGGTGGTGATCACAGCTGCTTCCGTGGGTCGGGGGCGGGCGGCGGGCGGCCGCCCGACCGGGTTGCGGTCGGCGACGTGCACGGCGCTTCGCCAGGGGGATCCGGACCTGCCACCTCTTGATCGTGGCCGCTGGGCGACCGGGCCGCGCGACGGCGTGGCCCTTACGAGTTCATCGGGCACGAGTCACGGGCACGAATCGTCGTGGACGACCACCCGCCCACGGGGGGCAGGCGGGGAGAAGGGGTGTGGCAGGCTGGGCGCGCTCGCACGGACGGGAACGACGCCGGGTCTCGCTTCGGGGCGCGAGGTGGGGGCACCCTCAACCGGGTGCCGGGGGCGGTGGCCCTCAGCGGTGACACATTCGACGGCACATGGCGCGCTCACCTGCCGGCAGGGTGCCGGTGGGGGTCCATTTCGTCGTCGCAGTCATGGGAGCCAGTAAATCAGATGGGTCGATTTGGACCCAATTACTTGGATGTGATGTCCGCAATGCGGACATCCGACGCCGCCACCAGCGACGATACGGTTCGGCGCCGCCACCGGATGTCCGGATGGTGGCGGCGCCGTACGGGCCGAAACGGGCGGGGTGCTCAGGCGGTCGCGGCGAGCGACACCACGGCGGGCTTCTCCAGGTGCACCAGGCTGAGTCGGTCGCTGACCGGCTCGACCGCGGACTGCCGGTAGCCCAGGCGGGTGTACAGGCGCAGGTTGCCGAGGCTGCGGTGGCCGGTGAACAGGCGGTAGGAGGTCACCGGGCGGCCGTCCTCGGCGAGGCGGCGCTCCAGCGCGTCCAGCAGCCGGCCGCCCAGGCCGTGCCGCTGCATCCTCGGGTGGACGACCAGGCGCCCTATCCGGCCGACGCCCTCGGCGTCGACGTGACCTCGGATGGTGCCGACCACCTCGTCGCCCAGGCGGGCGACCAGCACGTACTGCCCGGACAGTTCGGCGCGCAGGCTCTCCAGGGTCTGCGTCAGGGGCTCGATCGCCCAGTCGCCGTACAGCTCCGCCTCGGGCTGGTAACCGAGGTACTGGAGCTTGAGGATCTGCTCCGCGTCCTCGGCGTCCGCCGCCGAGATGATCACGCTCATGCCCATGTGCTGGGGCCTCCCCATCGTCGTGCCCGGCGCGCAAACGTGAGGGTGCCGCACCGGATGCCCTGCCGGAGATGTCCCGGCCGGGGATCTGCCCTGACCGGGGGTGGCGCACGAACGTACCAGCCGCGCGGCCCGGAAGTGACCGGGTCGACGGCGACGCGCTCACGCTCAGTATCCGAGCGATCGCGGCACCGTCAAGAGCTACGTTCGCCAGCGCTCTACCCGCGTGTCAGCTGCTCTCAACCTTCGGGGGGTTCGACGTGGCGAGGGTCACGCGGGGGCGCGGGCGGGGACGGGGGCGGGTGGCGGCGGCCGGGCGTGAGGAGCGTCACCCGGGCGGAGCCGCCACCGGGGTGATCGGTGCGGGGAGCTTCACCGCCTGCTCACGGGTACCGCTCGGCGTGGAGGAGGACCCGTAGGCAGGCGAGGCAGCGGGAGCGGGTGGGCCCGATCGAGCCGCGCGGCATGCCGAGGCGTTCGGAGAGCTCCCGGTAGGTCGGCGGCGGGTCCTCGGCGAGGGCGGCGACCAGCTCGGGGCAGCGGCCCGGCAGGCCGGCCACGGTCTCGCGGACCACGCGGCGGCGGCGTTCGGCGAGGAAGACGTCCTCGGCGGAGGGGACGGGCGGAAGGGTGGTGCACACACCGTGCATGACGGGCCGGGGCGGGCCGGGTTACGCCCGACCGGGGGTGCGGACGTGGGGGGGGGGGGGGGGGGGGGGGGGGGCGGCCGCCCCCCCCCCCCCCCCCCCCCCCCCCCCCGCGCCCCCCCACCCCCC